>CAIYET010000237.1 GCA_903925285.1 Candidatus Hydrogenedentota bacterium
CAAAATTACGCCCATGCGTTCAAGCAGAAGAATAACGGCGGAAGAATAACATCCCTGTTCGCCCCGCCTGTGCATCTCGCAGATCGCTCTGCTCATGTCTGGACCACAAGAGTCAACATCATTTCATCGGCGAGTAGAGGTGCCCCTCGCGGGGCACCCCCCTCTCAGAACCGTGCTTGCGCTATTCACGCACACGGCTCCCCACACATTCCTTCGCTTGGAAGTTTCCTTCCTTACGATGCGGGCCAATTTTGTTAGCACGGTTTTCCGCGACTGTGCACGGCCTGTGTGTCCTTGTCCCGCGTGGACGCATGTTACCTCCTTTCCTCCAGCGGCATTACCCGCCTTCATCGGTACTATGAGGTAATCCGACTCCCTGCCGCCGATCAGCCCTTTCTCCCTGTTACGGTTGTTGGGGCTTTCTCCATCTAGTGGAGCGACGCCAGGGTCTCCCGGGTTTCCGCGTAATCGTTGTGTCAAGCATGCCATGGTCTAGGACTCCGGAGCGCTACTCCGACTGGCCGGTGCGCCCTTTGTATCGGGCGCGGTTTTGTCGTTTCGTATTGACTTCCGACAGTATGGATTGCGTCGTCCAACTCATTTTGGCTTTCGAAGCTCAATCCCTTCAACCTTTCGGCTTACGGCCTACTTGCTTGCGGTCCTACACATAAGCCTGCGATTACTCCTCGGCTTCAAGGACTCGCTACCCGGCGGCGGCCTCCTTACCGGGACGGGATTCGCACCCGCTAGATTACGCGACCTTGCCCGGCCGCACCCATACTTCCCATTTGCCGAATCTAAGTTGACGAACCCGAGTCCGGCGGGACATCGCGAATGTGAAGAAGGGCCTGGAACCGTTCGCGGTACAGAGCGCTCGCGAACACCAGAATTAGGAACGGCAGATTGAGGATATAGTAGAGAGGGCATACGCTCCATGAGGAGAAGACGCGAGCCACCTGGAAGTATGTATTGCGCGGCAAGTCGAGCAGGCGGAGGATGGTATCGACGCTCATCAGAGACCCCACCGGCGCGAAGAGGGCCGACAACGCGTGGAGTAGGACGCCCAAGCCCGGCACCTGGAGGAGTGCAGAATACGGCGAAACAAACCAGTCCAGCGCGATGGCCACCACCGCTAAACCCACCAGGAGGTATCGGCTCGAACGCAACGGCATGCCCCGCTTGCGCCGTTGAGACACCAGAAACAGGCCCAACAACCCGAGCAACACAATCGCGTAATAGTTCAAGGCAATCCCAAGCACCACCGCGCCGAGAACGAGAGGCGCGCGCGCGCGAACGGGGATACCGCGTGTGCGATACCGGGACCACACAAGATACGCGGCCAACAGGACCAAGCCCGGCACACCGTAGTGGCTGAAAAAATTAACGGCCAAGAAATGTAGAGAACCTCCATAATATCTATTTCCATAGTACGGAAACATCGCCACCGGAATGATGGTCAACACCAGTGTCGCAACAAGGTAAGCCAAGTTGAATCGCAACCGTGTGAATCGTTTCCGGCACGCCAGCCGGGCCAGCGCCAGACTCGTCAGAACCACGGCCACGAGGCCGAGGAACATGCCTGTGTCGATCAGGAGGAGGGCCATGGTTTCAACGGACTCGTCGCCGACGCGATTGCACTCGAAACCGGCCGCCAGGATCACAGCGGTGAGCAACACCAGCCGAAGGATTCCCCGGAACCGTCCAACACCGGTCAGATACGGCGCCAGCAGAAGCACGCCGGCCAGCCACAGCCACTGCCAGGTAACGGCGAGCGGAAACGAGGCCATACCGCGTCCGCTATGCCCTGAGTTATGCACGTACAACCAGCCATAGAGCAGCAGAAACGGTATCAGGATCAGCCACGCGGAACACCGCCGGTTGGGCCGCAGAGCCAGCGGAATCAACACGCCCAACAGCGGCAACAGGGGCAGGATATTCCAACCGA
>CAIYET010000238.1 GCA_903925285.1 Candidatus Hydrogenedentota bacterium
CCACCCACGCGCGCGGGCGTACATCCACACCCCGAGCGCGGAACCGCGTAGGACGCATCAGGAGGCCACAGCCCACGCGCGCGCACGGCACGAACGCCCAACCCCCCCCCTCGGATCGCGTGGCAGGGCGGGCACTCCCAGCGCGCCTACGAGCCCGCGCGCGTGGGCTAGTAGACATAAGGATATATTATGCGACGTTAGGTAAATAGCCCGAAAAAGCCCTGAATCCCACTACTGTGATTGCCCAGTCAATGCGCTTTTCCCCACCTCTGTGAAAGCGGCCAGTAGACAAACATGGCGGGCCCCACCAGGTTCTTCTGCGGCACGGGGCCCCAGAACCTGCTGTCCAGGCTTGATCGGCTGTTGTCTCCGCACGCGAAGTATTCCCACGGTTTAAGCGCCACGGAGTCGCCTTCCTCTCCCAGGTACGTCTCACGCTGCATGGTCAGGAGATACCCGGCAAAGTCGCCCGAACGTTCCTGTATCCTGGCTATAGGCGGCGGCGCGTTGACCAGAGGTTTGCCGTTTATGAGAAGGTATGGCGGCTTTATTGAAATGGTCTCGCCGGGCAGTCCAACCAGTCTCTTTATGTAGTGCTGGTTCTTTGAAGACATCCACTGCCTACTACACCCCTTGGCAGGCCTGTTTATCCCTTTTGTCTCAAAAACTATGATTTCTCCGCGCTTTGGCCGCAGGAAATTCCACCTCAACATGTTCACAAACACATGGTCGCCGTTGATCTGGTAGCCGGAAGCCAGGACCTGGCCCTTCTCCACCTGGTCGCCCAGTCTGAACCGTTCGTTCCACTTCGTTGGTATGAAGTATTCGTGGCGTCCGATGCAATACACCCGCTCATTCTCTCTATGACCGGCCTCCTCGATCGCGCCGGACACATCCGCCCTGATCTCCCTGTACCATGTCCCCAGCACGGCAACCTTGAAGAGCTTCAGCGGCATACGATCGCTCAGGTCGGGCGCATCTTTGGGTTCGAAATGAATGCCGTAGAGCGTGGGCTGCATTGAGCCCGTAGGAATCTTGAACGGTTGAATGAAATATGCCCTGAACGCCATTGCCACCGCGATGGCCACGACAACGACTTCGAGATTTTCCCTCAGCCGGTCATAGGGACGCGGCGGAACCACCTACGGAGTAGAGGCGCAGGCATAACCTGCGAGATCCTGCACGGTCTGTCCCGGACGCACAGACCGGACAATTTGTCGTAGTTGCTACATAATAACTAGGGTTATTACGCAATAACCCAAAAACACCAATAAAACCACTACGACAATTTGTCGTAGTACACGAAAATGCACAGTAGCCGGAGCTACAGCGATACGCTAACCCTCTCCCTTCCCTTCGTGTGGGCGCGGATATTCTCAGCCTCATTCTGTGTTTTAGAATTTGAGAAAGTTTTCGTCGCAAACCCTGTCAAAACAAGCGCTTTTTCGGTGTTTTGGACGCTCTTTCGGGCTATTTCGAGGCAAATGTAACGTTTTCGGGGACTTGGCACGGCAGATGCTATATACATGTTCGCAGACGGCGGGAAAGACCCGCAGAAAGGCAGAGCAACATGAGCGGTTACAACGGATTCAGCAAATCGAACAATGCGGTCGCGGCGGAAGCAAATGGCCGGTTTCCGGCCAGCGAGTGCGCGAAGCGCCTCGGCGTTCCGGTCGAGTTCGTTCGTGCGCAAGGAACATCCGAGTGGCATCACACGAGCAAGCACTACAACTGCACCGAGTTTTTCGATCTTGATTCGATTCGGGAGCACTTGGAAACAGACGAAGGCCGCGCACAGTTGGACGCGATCAAGGCGGAACTGAAGACCAAGAAGTCCGCACCAGAAACCGTCCACGCGCCCGCCGACGTGAAGTGGTTGGAGTGGGGCGGAACGCGAAACCATCCGAAGGCCACTGAGATGAGCGCCAGCGGCGCGACCGTTACGGATCGCGGCGGAAAGTTTGTTGAGGTGACACTGGCGTCCGGCCAGACGTTCCGCAAGGGGCGGGACACGCGAGGCTTTGAAGTGAGCGTAAACGGAAAGCGGGTGATCGGATGAAGTGCCCGAAATGCGGACATGAGTTCAAGTCCCCGGTCGCGGTGGCCGGGGGCGA
>CAIYET010000239.1 GCA_903925285.1 Candidatus Hydrogenedentota bacterium
CGAGGCTATCGAGCGGGCCGGCGCGATGGTGGCGGAAAGCCTGGCGCACGGCGGCGCGCTCGCCGTGATGGACACGGGGCACATGCTTAGGCATGAGGCGTTGTGTCGCGCGGGCGGGATGCTCGCGATTGCGCCGTTTGCATACGCTCTCGATGTGGAAAACACGATGGACCAGCGCACTGTGAACCGTTCGGTCGAGGAAACGGGTGAGCTTGAAGGGCGGACGGTGGCGCTTGCGCTTGATTCGAGTAAAATGAAACGCGGCGATGTCTTGTTCATCAACTCGAATTCGGGGCGCACGTCGAACGTGATCGAAGTGGCGCTCGGGTGCAAGAAACGCGGCATCGCGACCATCGGCATTGCGTCGTTCGAGCAAATGGAGCGTTGCGCGGTGGCGCATCCGAGTGGGAAGAAACTGATTGACGCGGCGGATCTGTGTGTCGATAATGGCAGCCCGCATGGCGATGCGTTAGTCGCGGTGAAAGACAACGAGCGGATGTGCCCGGGCAGCGGCATCGCATCCGCGTATGTGTTCTGGGCGATCCATGCGGAAGCCGTGGAACGTTTGCAGGGCATGGGCGTTAACCCAAGCATCTACCGTAGCGTTCACGTCGGCGGCCACGAGTACATCGAAAAACAGCGCAAACAGTTTATCGAAAATAGGCTTTAGGCTTTAGGCTGTAGGCTGTAGGATGTAGGATGTAGGATGAAGAGCCTACAGCCTACAGCCTAAAGCCTAAAGCCTCTAAAGGAGATTGCCCCATGGCGAAGTTATCCGATTACACGGTTCACATGGTTGGTCACGCGCACATCGATCCGACGTGGCTCTGGCGCTGGACCGAAGGCTACGAGGAAGTCCGCGCGACGGTTCGCAGTGCGCTCGACCGCATGCACGAGACGCCCGCGTTCAAGTTCACCGCGAGCAGCGCCTGTTTCTATGCGTGGGTCAAGGCATGCGATCCGGAGATGTTCGAGGAAATCCGCGCACGTGTTAAAGAGGGGCGCTGGGAGATCGTCGGCGGCTGGTGGGTCGAACCCGACTGCAACATCCCGGGCGGCGAGTCGTTCGTCCGGCACGGTCTGTATTCGCAACGGTTCTTCCAGAAAGAATTCGGCGTGCGCGCCACGGTCGGTTTCAACCCGGACACCTTCGGCCATGCCGGCACGCTTCCGCAGATCTACAAGAAAATGGGCATCGACTATTACGTGTACATGCGGCCATGCCCTGTGGACGAAATGGACTATCCGAAGGGGACGACGTTTTGGTGGCGGGCCAATGACGGGAGCGTCATCCTCGCCTGCAATCTACAAGAGAGCTATGGCTCGCACGACGAGGTTCTGGAGCGCATCAAACGGTTGCCGGTCAACCCGCATCTCAACCCCGGCCAAACGCATGTCCTTGGTTTTTACGGCGTCGGCAACCACGGTGGCGGCCCGACGAAGAAGGCTATTGCGCAAATCATCCAAACGAAGAGCGACAAGAGTCTGCCGAAGGTTCTTTTCTCGACGTTGCGGGGATTCTGCGACGCGTTCCTGAAGACCACGAAGAAGACCAATATCCCGACGATCGCGACGGACCTTCAGCATCACGCGCGTGGATGCTACTCGGCGCACAGCGAGATCAAACGGCTCAACCGGCAATGCGAACATGCGTTGATGGGGGCGGAACGGTTTGCGACGGCCGCGTGGCTGCTCGAGGGCCATGCCTATCCGGAACGGCAATTCGAGTACGCTTGGCGCGATGTGCTCTACAACCAGTTTCACGACGTTCTCGCGGGTACGAGTCTCGAGAGCGCCTATGAAGATACGCGCGACCAACTCGGCGCCGCGCGGCATCGCGCCGATATTATCGCGAACGAAGCAATCCAGTGCATCGCACGCACCATCGACACAACCGCCGAGGGCAACACGGTCGTCGCAGTCAACCCGCTGCCGTGGGCCGTCACGCAGACGATTCGCGTCGCGCCAATCGTCGATAGGCGTCTCGACGACGACATCCATTTCGTGGACGACACCGAACAACTCGTGCCGAGCCAGCCTGTTATTACGGAGCGCATCGACAGTACCGGTTACGTGTTTACGGCCGAACTGCCCGCCATGGGTTATCGCTGTTACCACGCGCGTTCAGGTGGGCGCAACATTCATCACGAGCGTATGCTGGCCGGTACGGCGACGAGTCTCGAAAACGATTGGTGGCGGCTCGAATTCGACCCGTACGACGGCCACATTTGCCGCCTTTTCGACAAGCAATGCAAACGGGAGGTACTGAAGAAGGGCAACGTGCTGGCGTGCATGGTCGATTCGTCGGATACCTGGAGCCATGGATACGAAGAGTTCCGCGTCGAGGCGGGGCGCTTCGGCAATGCACGGCTCGAGTTGCTCGAAATCGGCGACGTTCTCGCGACGCTTCGCGTGACCTCGACTTTCGACAAGTCCACGGTCGAGCAATTCGTTACGCTGCACCGCAATGTCGATACCATCGACTGCACTTTTCGCGTCAACTGGCAGCAGCGTTACGCGATGCTGAAACTGGCGTATGAGACCTGCATCGAAGGTGGACAGGCCGCGTACGATACCGCCTACGGCGTCCAGATCCGTAACACGGAAGGCTTCGAGGAACCGGGCCAGCAGTGGTTCGACTTGACCGGGGCGCTGCAAAACGAGCCGTACGGTTTTGCGGTGTTGAACGACTCGAAATACGGGTTCGACGTCCGCGACAACATCATGCGTGTAACGATGCTGCGCAATCCGGCGTACGGCCATCACGACCGTGCGCGTTACGACTCCTCGCTGCCGTACGCCATCATGGACCAGGGCTGGCAGACCGTGAAGATCCGCTTGGTTCCGCACGCGGGATTGTGGGAAGACGCCCGCATTCCGAAGAAGGCGTGGGAACTCAACGAACCGTCCTTTGCGCACATCGAGTCGGCGCACAAGGGCCGCCGGAGACCTTGCGCGAGCCTCGTCGACGCCGAAGCCGACAATGTCTTGTTGACCGTGATCAAGAAGAGCGAAGACGGCAACGATCTGGTCGTGCGGGGCTACGAAACGGCGGGGCGCCCCGTGTCGACGACGCTGCATTTTCCCTTCAAGAAAAAGACGTTCCATATCACCTTTGGTCCGCATGAGATCAAGACTTTGCGGATCAATCCGAGGAAGTGGACCCTGCGCGAAGTGAACCTGTTGGAAGAGTAAGACAAGGCTTTAGGCTTTAGGCTTTAGGCTGTAGGAAATGCGAAGTAACCTAAAGCCTACAGCCTTTCATGGAGTGCCGTACATGGAGCTTGAGATTGTCGAACTGCGGTGCCTGACGTATTTGCAGCAGGCGTCCAGCCCCACCGTCCCTCTTTCGAGGCTTCTGGCGCATCTGCGGCAATCCGACGATTGCGGCGAAGTCGTGGAGACCGAACTGCTCGATTTCCTGCGCGGGCACGACCTGTTTCAGGTCTTTGATCCGATGCCGATGGATGCGAACGAGGCCCGGCAACTCGGTATATCGACGGAACTTCGCGTCGTCCTCGTCACGCGCGTGCCGACGCGTGCCGAAACGTATGCTCTCATGAAAGAAACCATCGCCGGTATGGCCCAAGCTCTCGATACCGCCATTCGCGACGCGAGCCAACGCGAGGATTTCGAGCTGCGCCGAAAGGCCGAAACCCTCCTCTTCCGCATCGAGGATCTCCAAAAGAAACTCGCCGCACAAGGCTGACGGTAGGAGAACAGGCGCAGTTTTGATACGAAAGGGTGCAGCTCTCCTATTATTGATGCAAGCGGCACGCTTCGAGAACGGTCCGATTTGGAGTGCGGCGGCTGCGACGCCGCTTTGGCTCCGTTTTCGCATCGGCGTATCATCCATCCAAAGCGGCGTCGCAG
>CAIYET010000240.1 GCA_903925285.1 Candidatus Hydrogenedentota bacterium
ATTCAGCGCATTGGCCTCGTAGACATCGTCCTGCCGACCAAGAGCGGCATCGAGATCCGCAAACGGTGCGTCACACAGCCCACTGAGCACCAAGCCATCCTCCTGCAACGGCTCGGCCTCAATCTCCCGCAGAGACTCGAAATTCAAAAATGTAGTGGAGACTTTCTAAATGCATCCAATAGAATCAACCACTTACAAAAATAACTGCGGAAGTTGGGGTAGGTACGCCAAAGGTCTTTGGCACTCCAGTCGCTGACGTTGCTGCGCAGTAGGTAGCACCCTTCGCTGAGTTCAGACCACGTTCGCCAGTCTTCGGCCTCGCGCCAAGTCACGGTGACGCCGCCGTCGGGCCGAGTCTCGATCTTGACGTTGAAAAGGCCGGCGGCGCGGCTGTTGAGGCCTTTCAATCGCCCGATGCGTTGTGCAATCGTCAGCGGGTCTTGTTTCTTTCGTTCGCACGACTTGGCGATCTTTTCGAGTCCTTCTCGTATCCGCTTGGCAAATCGCTCGTGCATCGCCTTCTCTTTTTCGCGGCGGTCGGCGCTACGGCACAGGATGAATGTCTCGTGGCCATCGGGCGAAAAACACTTCTTGACCTCGAGCCCTTCGCGAACCGTTTCCCAGTCTTTCGAAAGCAGTTCGTGTTCAAACTTTTTGAGCGCGCTCTTGGGCGTGCCCACAAGATAGCGCCGACCGTGCTGCTGTAAAAACTCGATGTGCTCTTCGGAAATCATCCCGCGGTCCATGACCCAGATGCGGTTGGAACGGCCATAGCGGCGTTCCATGGTTTCGACGATTTCTTCCATCGTCGTCGAATCGTGGCGGTTGCCCGCAAAGACCTCGTAGCCCAACGGCAACCCGCACCGGCTTACCACCAGTCCGATGCACACCTGTTTGCAGTCCGAACGCCCGTCGCGCGAATAACCCCGCTGCGCCTGCGGGTTGCCGTTGACTTCGCCTTCAAAATACGTCGAGGTCACGTCGTACAGTAGCAAGTCGTAATCCAGGTCGAACAACGTTCCCAACCGCTCTTTGAGATGGCACTCCAACGCCTCCTTGTGTGGCAACAATTGGTCGAGCGCACGATACACTCGGTCGTCATTGATCTTCTCCGCCGGAATCCCCAACAAATCCGGCAACGCGCTCCGCCGATAGAAATGCTCCGCAATCTACAATTCGCTCGACGGGTCGCACAGCCGCGACAACACCAGCACTTGCGCCATTACCGCCCAGGGGATTTCTTCGCGTCCGCCGGAAATCGTTTCGCACAGAAAAGCGTCCAAGCCCACCTGGCGCAGTAGTTCCTGCCCCAACCACGGTCCACCAAACTCTCGTAACCGCTCCACCCGCACGCGCGACGTATCTACCTCCACGCAGGAAGCGCGTTGCTCGGGCAATGTCTGTTGAACAGGAGCGTGATCGTTCGCCGCATCCAGCACGCCGCGCCGTTCCGCTTCAGGCAGCGCACCCAAATACGCCACCACGCGCGAACGCGGCCCACGCACCGTTCGCTCCGACTGCATCAACGCCCAATACGCGTGACGCTTTCCGTCCTTGTCTCGATATATTGGCCGCAAGTACATGCCGTCATTATGCACATCCGAGCTACTTTTACAAGAGGGTAGGTCTTCACTACACGGTACTTTGGGCTGCGAGGGGATAGCCCCGCCTTGATACCATTGGACTTACAAGCTACCTATCCTTAAAAAGCACCTCGTTTTGCCTCATCAGAGACCCAAACTGCGGAAGTTGGGTTAGGTCTGGACTGTACGGCGGTAGGAACTGTATTCGCGCCTGGGCTGCTTCAACGAGTTGTTGCGTCTCCTTGTCGCCATGCGCCGACAGATTATCCAGTACGACTATGTCGCCGGGACGTAGCGAGGGTACCAGTACCAAACGGATATACTCGCGAAAGACGTCCCGATCGGTTGGGCTATCTACGGCAAGGCAGGCGGTTGTACCATCAAGGCGCATCGAACCAATCATCGTTGTGGTGCACCAGTGGCCATGGGGCGCACTATCCAGCAAACGGGCACCACCCACAGCACGTCCGCACAGGCGCGTCATGTTGGTCTTTGCACCTGACTCATCGACGAAAACAAGCTTGGTGCTATCCAAACAGCGTTGCCCTTCACGCCATGCATCACGGCGTTGCTTAATATCCGGGCGCTCTTGTTCGCTGGCCCGCAGCGTTTTTTTTATAGCGATAACCCAATCGTTTCACGGCGTTGTGAATGGCTACGAGACTACACCCCACGCCCAAGCGTTCGTGCAATTGCTCAAGCGTCATATCGGACTTCGCGTGAACCATGCCGTCCAGTTGCAACATCTGTTCTTTATTCAATGCCGATGGATTGTGGCCACGAGGCAACGGAGAGGCCCGCCCGGTCTGACGATAGCGCTGTAACCAGCGCTGAAATGTGGAAATGTCCACCCCGTAGAATCTTGCTATGTCGGATTGAGTGCCGTTGCCTGCTTCATACGCTGCAATGGCACGTGCCCTGACTTCTGCCGTCGCGATTCCCATAGGCAGACACTACACAAAAGATTACTGCATGTCAACATTAAAATGATCTAGCCCAACTTCCGCAGTTTCAGATCGAGGTCTTCAGGTGAAGGAAGAAAATCCTTGACGACTTTGAGGTTTCCCATGGGCTCATCCGTGTATTCTATTCTCGCGTTCATAGAGACGTATGCCCTTTCTCCATAAGAAGGATCCATGGCATTATGGCGGCGGCCCAAGGGAGCCCGATAGAAGTTCGTCGATGTTGCCATAACCCGCCGCAACCCATTCGGGTTCAACACCGGCGTCGAGCATCGCCTTATCCAATGCGGCGTCGAGTCTGCGGCACTCTTCGGAGTAATCGCTCCAAAACAACATCTTGGCGGCCTCATCAAGCCGGTTCCACACGGGCTTCTCGCCGCAATCGTGCCCCGTGATCAGGTCGACGGCCCGCTGGAAAATGTCGAGAAAATCGCGGCCCATGCGGGTTGTGCCAGCCAGCGGCCAGAGCTGCTCCGTATAAGGATACGGCTTGCTCTCGAAGAGAAAGAAAGCCCGCAAAAGTTCCGTGATACCGTTCAACAAGGCACTTGAAGCCGCGAGCAAACGGTCGGGGGAGGATGCATGATGGGGGTAAACGTCGACATCCCAATACCAAGCCATAAGCACATGGTACTTGATCTTGCGAACGAGCACGTCGCGCGGGTAGCCGTCAAACGCCTCCATCACACGCCCGAATTGACGGAAGGGATCGTGTAGGACTTTCGCATGAGTCCATATCCACAGAGGCACGTCCTCGAATTCACGAACATGCTTCTCTATATCCTCGATAGCGGTTATCGAGAAATGCGGGCGACCTTTCTCCGCACCGAAGTACTGCTCCCATCCCTCCTCCGGGGCGACAAGGAAAAAACTCCCGGGGGACTTGATGCGCCCCGTCTCGATCCCCGCGCGATGCACCGAACGAAAGACGGAGTCCGTGCAAACCACATTGATGTCCACATCCGATCCGGACGTAAACGTGCCGATGGCGCGGCTGCCCGTCAGAAGTATGGAAAAGGATTCATCGGGATTGTCGACGCCCGGAAGCGAGAAGATTTGTTCTCGCACGTAACGCCAAAAGGCCTCTTCCATTACACCGGCTTTTTCCCAATCTATGAAACTATCCATATGCCCCGTCTACACGATGCACGTTACTTCTTAAGCGCCTTTATGCTGTGCACGAGATATTCGAGCGCCTCCGGGGTTTGGCGTGGATGCAGCGGCAGCGTGATCAAGCGTCCCGCCGCAGCTTCGGCTACCGGGAACTGCCCGCGCTTGAAACCGCGTTTCTGGAAGGCTTGCGTCCAGTTCAGCGGATTGTAGTGCGTGCCGATCTTGATCCCGTATTCGTTCAACATCGCGAGTATGAAGTCGTCCTTGTCCATGCCGAACTTTCCGGCGTCGATTTGGACCGGATAGAGATGGAAGACATGCTTGCACTCCGGTTTGACCGCCGGCAGCGTAAGGCCCTGCACGTCGCTCAACTGTTCGGTGAGATACGCAGCGTTTGCGATGCGGCGCGCGTTGAGCATATCGAGCTTCTTGAGTTGGACGCGCCCAACGGCGGCCTGGATATCGGTCATGCGGAAGTTGTAGCCGCAATCATCGAAGTCCTGCCACCAAAATCGCTTGCCCATCGGGAATTTCGTTTCGTCGATCGAGCAGTACTTCGTGCTCTTGCCGTACACGCGCGCGCAATGCGAACGGTACAACGCCATGCGTTCGAACAGCGCGGGATCGTTGGTCACGACGATGCCGCCCTCGCCAAGCGTCGAGATGTTCTTCTGCTCATGAAAACTGAAGCAGCCCGTCGCGCCCATCGAACCCGATACGCGGCCTTTGTACGTCGCGCCGAGCGCGTGGCACGCATCCTCGACGACGGCGAAACCGTGCTCGTTCGCGAGCGCAAGAATCGCGTCCATATCCGCGCATTGGCCATAGAGATGTACCGGCAACACGGCCTTCGTATTCGGCGTGATTGCCTCCGCCAACCGATTCGGATCGAGGTTGTACGTGACGGGATCGATATCGACGAAATCGACGTCCGCGCCCAGCGTCGCCGCAGCCGCCGCAGTCGCGATCCACGTCAACGGCGTCGTGATGACCCGGTCGCCGGGTTTGATATCGAGCGCGACGAGCGATAGGAACAACGCCGCAGTGCCGTTCGAGCAGCAGCGCGCGTGTTTCGTACCGCAGTACTCGGCGAATTCGCGCTCGAACGCAATGCACTCGTCGCCGCTCGTTGGCGCGTTATTGGCAAGGACGCGCAACATCGCTTCGGCTTCTTCAGGGCCGTATTCGCTGCCGAATTTGATCTCCAGGTCATACTTGATCGATGGACTCATGTTGTTTGGCCTTTCATCGCCGAAAACACCAATGGATGAATTC
This sequence comes from Candidatus Hydrogenedentota bacterium, assembly GCA_903925285.1. Taxonomy (GTDB): domain Bacteria; phylum Hydrogenedentota; class Hydrogenedentia; order Hydrogenedentales; family SLHB01; genus DSVR01. The sequence goes on from CAIYET010000240.1 coordinate 4,934, forward strand.
CTTCTTGATTGCGGTTCACCTCGCAAAGGATATCATTTCCGGCCAAGTGAATGTAACAAGCTGATCGTAAGGATGAAAAATGAATCAGCAAGACGTGCCCGTTCCTTTTCATCCTTGCTTCGCGGCGTAACCTGGACCCTCTGGTTCGGCAATTATTCGAGTTGATTCCAGCCCTTCTTCTCTTTGCCAATTTGGAGCACTCCGTAGAGAATTGCAACGCCGAAAAGCCCGAGGAGTGCCTGTATGATGTTCAACCCGATGGCCAAGTTCACCACGAAGGCTAGGATGCTTGAGGCTATGCACCCGAAGAATCCCCATTTCTTCCATTGAAACAGTGCGATTGAACACACGACATTGATGATACAGCCAACAGCCAAGACAGGAAATGTCCATGCTGGTGCATTGGGGAGATTCTGTCTGATTGCTGCGCTGCCAAAGAGAAACATCAATGCAGTCAATGAATTCACAACGATCATCAGCACCAACCATGCAGTAAAGCATCCGTGTCTCTGTTTTCCTTCGCTCATCTCGCTCTCCTTTGCGGGGCGATTGCTATTCTCTCGGCCAAGAGATGCACCCCATATTCATTTCTTAGCCGAATATTCTTATTGAGTGAATCCTCTGCTTTCGCACTATTGCCACGGATATTCTTGTTAGTCAAGACGGGCATGATTCTCTCGTAAAAAAGCAGAAGAAAGCAGGGCCAGTAACCATTTATTGCATTTGGATGTGGGCCATGGCAGGGTGGGCACATGGTTCGGCATCCTTCATCCTTTGCCTTGTCAGCGCCAACCGAATTCGTAACCGGTTTCGTACATGGCGACGATGTTTTCCGGCGGCGAGACGGATTGAATATTGTGGCACGGCGCGAGGATGTAACCACCGCCCGCGCCGAGGATGCGGTAGTTGTCGACGACTTCTTGCCGGACTTCTTCGACTGTACCGAACGGCAGCGTGTATTGGTTGTCGACGCCACCGTGAAAAACGACCTGACCGCCGAAGTCGCGCTTGAGTCCTTCGCGATCCATATCGCGGCATCGCCACTGGATCGGATTGAGCACCTGCATGCCCATCGCGATGAGTTCGGGTATCACCTCGCGAAACGAACCGTCGGAATGCGTAAAGACGAACGAACCGTTCTGGCGCGTCAAATCCATCATGCGCCTCATGCCGGGAAAAATGAACTCGCGCACCGTTTCCGGTGCATACATGAGCCTGTCCTGCCCGCCCAAGTCTTCCGCGACGTACGTGATCGAGACCTGGCCGGGGATCGTCTCGAAAATGCGCAACGTGTTCTGGTACGCGATCTCGAAGATCTTGTCGATGCAATAACGCGCGATATCCGGATGTTCGAGGAAATCCATGAACGCTTGATGATCGCCCCGCAGGAATTTGTACATGTAGACCGGTTCCGAGCCGCCGCCTTGAATGATGCGGTGAGCGTTGTCGCGGACGCGTTCCGGCAATTCCGAATAATCCCAATGATCCGGGTTCGGCCACACATAGTTCGCCTCGATTTCCTCGACGGACTCGAACCGCGCGAGCGGGGCCGTCACCGCCTCCGAGTACGCGCCCGTACCGTAATCGACTTGCCGATGCTCGACGCCCCAGATATCCTTGCCGTCCTCGGGCGGCGGTCCGGCATACCGTCCGCCAACGCCCAACGGCGGATCGATGTGCAAACGCTCGATCGCCTCGTTCCAATCGCATCCCATGTGCGATTGAAGTTGTTGCGCGGCTTCCGGCGTGATCCAGATATCCATAGGAACGCGATCCGGTGTCCGACGGTTCAGTACGGCCAGCCACCGCTCGCGCGACGACATTGATTCTCTACGCATCCCAGTTCCTCCCGTCTTTGCACCATTATCCATGTGCATCCGAAGACATTCCAGTTTGGCCCGGCGGTCGAATCGACAGGCCGCACCTGGGAAAAACCCGCAGAAGGCCTACCTTGAATATTCGGTTGTAATCACCGAATATTCAAGGTATACTTCCAGCAAGAGTAAGGAGCAATCAAAGCCATGATCGCGCGAACGGACGAACTAAACGCACTGCAGGGACTGCTTAAACGGCATCGGGTCGTCGGCATCGTCGGCGCACGCCAGGTGGGCAAAACCACGCTGGCCCGTGCGGTGTCGGCCGCATGGCGAGGCCACGTGTCGTTCTTCGATATGGAAAATCCAGAAGACCGTGCGCGCCTCGCCGATCCCATGCTCGCGCTCAAAGCGCTTGGAGGTCTGGTCGTCATCGACGAGGTCCAACGCGTACCCGATCTATTCGCGATACTTCGCGTGTTGGCGGACAAACCCGTGCGCCCGGCGCGATTCCTGGTATTGGGCAGCGCCTCGCCGGAACTCCTACGGCAAGGGTCGGAAACCCTGGCGGGCCGTATTTACTATCATGAAGTCGCTGGATTCGCATTGGATGAAGTTGAAAATAAACAACACGAACGCTTATGGATCCGCGGTGGACTGCCCCGCTCATATTTGGCGCGCTCCGCCTCCGACAGTTTCGAATGGCGGCAGGGATTCGTGCGGACATTTCTGGAACGGGACCTCCCCCAATTGGGCATAGGTATGCCTTCCATGGCCATGGAACGGTTTTGGACGATGCTTGCCCACTACCACGGTCAGACATGGAACGGTTCCGAGTTCGGACGTTCGTTCGGCCTCTCCGATACGACCGTCCGCAGTTATCTCGACCGTCTCACCTCGTCGCTTGTGGTGCGCCAGTTGTTGCCATGGTACGCGAACATATCGAAGCGACAGGTGCGGGCGCCGAAGGTATACATCGCCGATTCGGGCGTGCTGCACGCGCTGCTAAATCTGCGCACGCAACGCGATGTCGAATCTCACCCTAAAATGGGCGCTTCTTGGGAAGGCTTTGCGCTCGATCAGGTGGTGCGCCGACTGGGCGTGGAACGCCGCGAATGCTTTTTTTGGGCGACATACAGCGGCGCCGAACTCGATCTGCTGATCGTCCGCGGCAACCGGCGGCTGGGGTTCGAATTCAAACGCTCCAGCAGCCCGTCCGTTACACCTTCGATGCGCTCGGCGTTGGCGGACTTGGCATTGACTCGTCTTGACGTGATTTATCCCGGTGACGATGTATTCCCGTTGGCGGATCGCGTGCGAGCAGTCGGAATCACGTGTTTAATGGACGCCATACAGTCCCTGCGGTGAGGCCGCCTCGTAAAAGCGATGGTGTATGCTATGAACCATATGTACAATAATATACTATAGAGAATATAGCCTATGTTTATTGGCTCATGTTGCCAGAGGCGTTAAGACAGCAATATATGATACCTTGAAAATTCGGTGGCTACCGCCGACTTTTCAATGTAGCCATATCCGTCCTAGCCGCGTGTAGCGGCACCGGCAAGCGCGCGGCGATACAGATCGAAGAACGTGTATGGATCGCAGAAGTCCCACTGTTGATCGGGATACTTCGCATCGAGCCGGTCGCGCACTGCAACGAGTGTCGACGCTTTCTGCAAGATCATGCGGTAAATCAGGAACTGCGGTTTGGTTGGTTTGGCAAAATGCGCCATCTCGGCGGCGGCCTTGTCGAGATTGTTCAAATCGGGATAGATGTCGGAAACGTGCCGGACGAACGGCGTATCGCCTACGATCGGTTTCGCGAATCCGAGTTGCATGCCGACGCCGTCGGGCGAGAACTTCGCGTACGCTTCCTGTACGCGCAACGGCATGTTGCCGTGGAAGCCGTTGATCGCGAAGCCCGTGATCGAGTAGTCGAATCGTTTGAAATACGCCGTATTGTGGCGCGTCCAAAGGCCCAGCGCATCGGGCAGGCCGCTGTCGAGCCGCTTACCGATCAGCAAGTTCGGGTTCAGGTATCCCGCGCCCGAATCTCCTGCGATGAACCAGTCGTTCGGCGTCTTCGTTTCGTAGATGTAGTCGAACACGTACGGCACGCGGTCCGACAGGTTCGGATTGAACGCCCACGCAATCGGCATCGTACCGCGCGCCGGATCGTCCCACACGTTCGGAATGGCGCCCGACAGCCACGCCGCCGAATCGTAGTCGCCCATGTACACGAGCACGTACGTCTTCGCTTCGATCGGACGTTTCTCCGGACGCGGATTCTGTTTGTAATGCTTCTTGAGCGGAAAATGGCGATAGGCCGAGGCGTTGGCGAGACAGACCAATCCGAGCGCGTCCGCGTCCATGATCGCGTTGTACGACGACAAGATCGCCGCATACGTCCATTCCGCAGGAACCGGTTCATGCTTGCTTCCCGCCGGGCCGACGTTCGTGTACTTCAAGTTCCACGGAACGAACCCGCCGACGGTCGTCATCTTCTTGCCGCCATTCTGTTTATATATAGAAGCAAGCAAACCGCGCAACGTCGCACAATCCGTCCCCACCTTCTGCTGCGGATCGTCGACGGGCGCTTCGTCGTTCCACGGACTCAAGTCGAAGAAAAACGCCTTGCGCGCGATGTAGTAATCCGCGTTCGCAAGGCCCGCGTTCGCAAGGTCCGGGTAATGGAATCCGGGCGTGCCGGGTTCCTGCGAATAGCCATCGATGTAGTACGCCATGAGCGCGTCGTTGCACAGTCCCTTATCGAGAAACTCGCGCTGCGCCCAACGATACGCGTCGCATTTGCGGCTGCCCGTTTCAGAACCGTCGAACCGGCCCACGAGCGACATCTTCACCGGCAGCTTCGGACCGCTTTCGACGATGCGCCTGTACAACTCGCCGCCCGCGCGCAACGGCAGCCAGCCCTTCACGCCGCAGATCGTCGTCGCGACATTTGCGGTGGCCGGCACGTCCTCGTCCCACAACACAACGCCTGTCAATGCTTCGGGAAATCGAGCGAATAACGGCTCGATGCTCGCGATGCGTTCGACGGTACGCCCCTTCAACCAGGATTCCTGCATGCGCGCCAGCCAATAATCGTCCACGTTGATGGGGCCGTTCGGACCCGCCCCGCCGAGAAATCGAATAAGCAGACGCGGCTCGTCGCGATTCACGAGTCCCTGAAGCGACGCCACAAACTTCAGCGTGTCGTATTTCAACACCGTATCGTCGCCCACTCCAGCGAGACACTTCTCCATATCGAGAACGACCAGCGGCTGCAACACCGCCAACCCCAACGCCATGCACGCGGACAACAACATTCCAAGCTCCTCCCTTGAAGATAAGACAATAAGGCATCATGGCACACAGCCTCGAACCCGTCAACCTGCGACTCGGTGTTGCTCTTAGAATATGAATCCGTTTTTTGCAAAGGGTGAGAAATGCGCTTGCTATTAACCACACTTTGTGGTAGGATTTTGCCGTTGTTGGGGAAAGGCCAATTATGCGAAGGAGACAAATAAGATGAAACGCATGATCGTTCTCGTGGTGTTGATTCTGGCGCTGTCGGCCCCATTGGTTGCGCGCGCAGACCTCCAAAACGTGCAGGTGGGCGGTGAGATCCGTCTGCGGGGAAATTACATATACGGCACCCTGACCGGCCCGGCGCCGTTCGAGGTCCGATATACGGCGTCCGAGCTCCGGGGACGTGCGATGGGCCAATTTACCCCGCCGCCGCTCCAATCTTCCGGCTCGAATGCCGCATACAGTTACTTGGGCTGGAATGACAAGGCGACCAGCACCCAGTTTGTCGAACAACGCACGCGGCTGCATGTCAAGGCGGATTTTACCGACAATGTGATCGCGTTCATCGAGTTCGACAGCTATGATATTTGGGGTGAAGATTTTCGCTCCAACTATTTGACGGGCGTCGACAGTCGTTCCTCGACGGGGACGGTGACGGTGCCTTCGTTGGGCGCGGACGGCAATGTCGCGCTCTATCAAGCGTATATCGAAGCGCGCGAACTGTATGGCGTGCCACTGGCAATCCGCATTGGCCGCCAGGAACTGAGCTTTGGCAGCGAGTTTCTCGTCGGTAAAGGCGACAAGGCCCCGTTGTTCCGCGGCCTTTCGTTCGACGCCATTCGTCTGACCTACGCCACGGATCAGTTCAGCGTCGATGCGTGGATGAGCAAATTGGTTGAGAACAGTCCCTCGCAAGAGGACGGCGACGTCGATTTCTACGGCGTCTACGGGTCTTACAAGGGCATCGAGAACGTGACCTTCGACCTGTACTGGCTGTACCTCCGCGACGCGCGTGCGTTGCCTTCCGATCCGGCGGCCCCCTGGTGCGTCACCGGGTTCGACTCGACCTATGATCCTACGGAATTGCACACAGTGGGCGCGCGCTCGGCGGGCAAACTCGGCGCCTTTGATTTCGAGGGCGAAGTGGCGTATCAGTTTGGGCAGATCGACCAGGCGGGTATCATGTTCAAACCGGGCGTCTATGGCGATCACAATGCCGAGGCAAGCGTCTGGGCCGGGAAGCTGGAAGCCGGATACTCGTTCGACGTCATGTGGAAGCCGCGGCTGTTCGTCGGCGGCGTGTATTTCGGCGGCGAAGACAACCGGGCCATTTCTGCACACGACAAAACGGCTTACCTGTATCCGCAATCGAGCATCAGCTTCAACCGGCTGTTCTCGAACCAGATATACAGCGGGTTCGTGGATTTGAACGACGATCTCTCGAACGCGTACGACGTGCGTATCGGCGTGGTGGCCGCGCCGTTGGAAAAACTGACCGCGCTGTTTTGCGTTTCGTACTTTGGCGCCGTCGACGCGTTCGACATGCCGACGGGGAACCGATGCAGCACTGCGACCAAGAGCAGCAGCCATTATCTCGGCACGGAAGCGTATCTCGCGTTGTTCTACCAGTACAGCAAAGACCTGCAATTCGATGCCGGTTGGGCGCACTGGTTCACTGGACAAGGTTCGGTGGACGGCAACTTCACCGAGTGGAATGGCTACATGCTCAACAAGGGCAGCGCCGGCGATGACGGCGATTACATCTATGTCGGGACGCGTTTGAGCTTCTGACAAAGCAACGATATTGAAAGGAGGACAGGCCTTTGCGCCTGTCCTCCTCTGTTCTGTTTATCGAGATTGATCGCTCGCGACGGGCAACAGGTGAAGAAGAGGATGTAGGATGTAGGATGAAGTACAATACTCGCACTTTCTACAACCTTCAGCCTAACGTCGGAATTTTACCATGACAAATGCAGCGAACGCGGCGCTGGCGCCGTTGCGCGCGGTGGAAGGCAGCCTCGTGGAGTTGCTGGGCAGCAACGAGGAGGACGCTATCCGTGCGGTGGACGTGGTTCTCCGCCACGCCATCGACAACCGTGCCAGCGACGTCCATCTCGAGCCATGGGAAGATTGCGTATCGGTTCGCTACCGCATCGACGGCCTCCTGCACGAAGTTGCCCGACTCCCCATTCAGCATTACCCGAAGATTCTGGGCCGGGTAAAGGTCGTTGCGCGAATGCTGACCTATCAAAAGGATCTGCCGCAGGACGGACGCATCGATCCCGAAGCAACGGCCTGTGGCAAGGCCATGCGCGTATCCACGTTCCCGACCGTATACGGCGAGAAGATCGTGATCCGCGTCCTGGATGCCGACCCGTCGCTGTTCGCACTCGAGGCGCTTGGATTCCGCGCGGAACTTGGGGCGGCGCTACGCATGATCGTCGGACGCCCGCAAGGTACGCTGCTGCTGACAGGGCCGGCTTCGAGCGGCAAGACGACCACCATCTATGCACTGCTCAAGGAGGTCATCGGCGCGCGGGCGACCGCGACGCATGTCGCGACCATCGAAGATCCCGTCGAATACCGCTTGGGGTGTATCGCGCAGACCGAGGTGAATCCGCATGTGGGGTTTACGTTCGACGCCGCGTTGCGCTCGTTGATGCGCCAAGACCCGGAAGTGATCATGATCGGCGAGATTCGTGACGTTGAAACGGCGCGCGCGGCCATCCAGGCCGGACTGACCGGCCATCTGGTTATCAGCACGATCCACAGCGGCACGGCGGCGGGCGTGTTCACGCGCCTACTCGACATGGGCGTCGAGCCGTATCTTATTGCATCGTCCGTCACGGGCGTGCTCGCGCAACGTCTGCTCCGGAGGAACTGCCTCGCGTGCGCGACGCCATACACACCCGATCCGGCAATGGCGGCACGGTTCGGCATGGCATTCGAGGCTGTAGGAAGTGAGGCTGTAGGCTGTAGGAAGCGCGAGCCTACAGCCTACAGCCTACAGCCTACAGCCCCTTTCATGCGAGGCCGGGGATGCGAAGTCTGCCAGGGGATCGGATACCACGGACGTAGCGCGATCGGCGAGCTGCTTACTGTGGATGAAAGCGTGGCCAACCTCATCCTATCGCGGCCGCGCACGTTCACCGTGCACGAGGCCGCGCTCACACGAGGGATGATCCCGCTCGCGGCGGACGGAGCACGTTGCGTGTGCGAAGGTCTGACGACCATCGAGGAACTCGCCCGCGTCCTGCCGTCCGAGCAGGCTGTAGGATGTTAGGCTGTAGGCTGTAGGAAGTTAGGCCGTAGGATGAATTACCGCACCTCCAGACAGAATTCAGAATTCAGGAGTCAGAATGAACGGAGGCGGCAGCGCCATTCTGAATTCTGAATTCTGAATTTTTTGTTCATCCTTGCACTTCCTACAGCCTACAGTCTCATTTCCTACAGCCTAACGTCTGGTATCGCTGGAACAGGCTCCTGTCCTTCGGCAGCGACAACACGGGTAAAAACGAGAAGTTCGACAGGTCTGCCACGCGGTACAGTCCCCTGAACTCGGCAGCGCGTTCGGGCGGCAATGCCACACCCACGAAACGACTCTGGCCCAGCGTAACCGACGCAGGGAACTCGTAAACAGGGAAGAAGAACAAGGTTTCCGCTTGCACGTCCGTGCCACCCGGCTGGATATATAGAATGCGCGAGAAGTCGTTGCTGAGCCTCTCCGACTCGAACCGGACGGCGACCGGGCAGCGCGTCGTGTTACCCGCAAGAGCGACCACCCAGTAGGCGGCGGCGGGATCCATCTCGTGCGCATCGAAGGACGCGGAACCCGTGCCGGGAGCGGCGCGCAACGCTCCCTTCGGGCCTTCCTCGCGCGACAGGGTATGCGCCGGCCATGGCTCCACCAGACCCGCCGGGCGGAACAGCGGCCAGCCGTCCAGGTCCCTTTGTTCGACTTCGACGCGTTCCAGTTTTGCCGTACGGAACGCCTCGATCCAAGTCCCCACGCGCACATATTGATACGCGCGAAGCCCCGCAAGCGGCAACAGAAGCGCCACGGCGGCAAACACCGCAAACGCGGCCATGCGCCGCGTCTCCACGTCTTGCCACGACACGATGCGCCACCGACAATTGTGGATTGACCGCAATCCGAAATCGAGCAGTAATCCCGCAAACCAGAATTGCACGAAGCACACATGGAAACAATGGCGCAATTGAAAGAGCATGGCGCCGTAGCTCCCGAAGTACAGGAGCAGAAAGAGCACCGCGACGGCGAGACGCAGATCTTTGCGGCTAATCCCGAGCAGCACAATCGCCGCCGCCACAACGCCGATCGCGTTCATGCACGCAGCCACGGGTGCGTGCAGCGCCGTCATACGACCGAGCAACTGGTCCTGCGGCGCCGCGAACGGCGTCCGGCAGAGCGCGTTTCCACCCAATGCGAAGCGTAGCGCTGCATACCCGCGCGTCATGAAATCGGACGGGAAGAGCTTCACAAGGTCGCGCACATAGTCCTTCGCTACACGCGACGCCTCGATGGTCATGTACAAGATGACGTTCGTGTTGCCTTTGACGCGGCGGGCATAACTGCTCCGAGTCGCGTGTGCGAAATTGTCGTTGCAGAGGTACTCCAACTCATACGACGACCTGCCGATGCCGAGTTGATCCGAACATTCGGGTGCAAGGCCCATCATAACGTTGTGGAACATGAGCGTACCTTCATCGGACGTCGGGCCACGGCAGGGCCACGCAACCACTGCGTAACTCGCGACGAGTAACACGACCGCCAACAGACGCTGCACGGCGGACAGCCGCTCAAGCCCGCGTGCAAAAAACGCGATAATCAGAACCGACGGAATGAGGCATATGAAGACGTCTTGGCGAAACCCCTGGCCGAAACCGATGACAAGGCCAAGCCCCAGCGCGGCGCCCAACAGCCGACGCGGCGTGACCGGGCGCGTGACCAAATAGCCGAGGATGAGCAGCGCACCGAGGATAAACGGCGCTTTGCCGAAGTCGCGCACGCTGGGCAACGTGCTCAAAGTCAGCGGCGCAGTCATGGTCAGCAGCGTTCCCATCGCACTGACGATGCGGCTCATCCCAAGCCGGAACAGGCCGTACACCACGCCCGCCATCGCACAGAACAAGATGAGGGCTAACAGTTTCAACACGTGCCAGTTAATTCCAAACACTCGCCAGAGCAGACCCGTCGCCTCGAGCAAATAGAAATGGTTACTCTGGAACTGGTCGTTCGGGAACGTCAAAAAGTTCGCGGGCAGGCACTTCGGATCGAAATCCATTCTTTTCTGGTTAAGGAAATTCGCAAGTTCGGGAATCGTCGACGCCACCGGCGTGATGAACCCGTGGCCACTCGCGACCATGACCGCCGGTCCGAAAAAGTCCAACGCGACGCTCTCGACGGGCGTGTCGGCCATTTCGAACAGGAAAACGCCGCCAATACAGACCGTGACGATCAGAACGCCCGCCAGAATCGTGCCGTCATCCATCAAACCCAACCAGCGACGCATGAAAGTCCTTTCAACAGGCTTCAGGCTTCAGGCTTCAGGCTTCAGGCTTCAGGCTTCAGGAAGTGCGATATAGCCTGAAGCCTGAAGCCTCCTACGTACTACGCCTTAAGAATCAGCACGCCGTTGCGCGCAAGCACGACCTGCGGTCCGACCGTCTCGCCCGAAAGCAGATCGAGGAATTGGCCCGGCAACGTCAGGGCCTGGCGTTCGCGCGTGTTGTTGAGCACGAACACGATGCGGCCCTGTTTGCCGCGCCGCATCGTGATCTCGACGCCTTCAGGGATGTCCTTCATCGGGAATTCCGGTAGCACGCCGCCGAGAAACGTCTTCAATACCTTCTCCGGCAGAAACACGCCAAGGTAGTAGACCTTGCCCTTGCCGACGATATTGCACGTGATGGCCGGTTTCGATGCGAAGGCTTCGTCGCGGTATTCGGCGAAGGTTTCGGCGCCGCTCGGATGCAGGATTTCGACCCACATGCCGACACGGCACGTCTGGCCCGCCATGCCGCCTTGCGTGAACGCGATCTCATTCGTCTGCCCGTGGTAATACGGACGTACCTCGTCCACCGTCGCGCCCACCAGCGGCGCCAGCGGACCCGGACGCGTCCTGTCCCACATCGCGTTCGCAGGCGTTCGCACGCCCGATTGCGGCGTCAACACCAGCGTGCCGCCCGCGTCCACGAACGCATGCAGACGTTTGGCCAGCGCCTCGTCCACGAGCGCCAGGCTCGGCGCAAGGACCACGCGATAACGCGAGAGGTCCGAATCCACATCGATCATGTCGCAGTTGTGCCCATTCTGCTTGACGGCGCGGTACATATCGAAACAATGGCCGTCGTACTCGAATCCCGAAACGCCCGGCTGCCGTTCGAGCGCCCAGAGCGTGTCGAAATGGCGGATCAACGCAACGCGCACCTCGACATGCGTGCCCTCGATTTCCGGCGCGACCTTCACGAATTCCTCGCCGGTCTTGCGGATTTCGGCGTAACGCCGTCGCGGCACACCGTCATGATCCAAGATACCGTGCCAGTACTGTTCCGCGCCAAACAGACACACGCGCCAGCGGAAATACACGACGCCCTCCGCCCCGTTCGCAACCGCCTGCCACGCCCACCTGCGAATCTCGCCCGGTTCCGGCTGCTCGCCCAACAGGCCCGCTTCCGCGTCGCCCGTCGGACCGCTCTTCTCTTCCATGACCCAAAAACGCCCCTTGAACGACCGCGTGATTTCGTGCGCGTACGACGGTTGGAACGGGTCGCCGTAGGAATCCGGATAGTTGTCCCACACGGGGAAATCGACGTGTTGCGACAATTTGTGATAATCGATTTCCGGGAAACAGCCCATGTAATTGTGCGTGACGAAATGGTTCGGGCAAAGCCCCTTGATCAAATCGTACTGCGTCTTCAGAAACTTGACCTGCGTGTCCGACGAGAACCGCAGGAAGTCGAGCCAATGGCCCGGATTCGGTCCTGCGGGCATCGTGCGCGGCAACGGGATCTCGGCCCATTGCCGGAACGCGAATCCCCAAAACGCCGTGCCCCACGCCGCATTGAGCACATCGATATCGGCATACTTCACGATAAGCCACTCGCGAAACGCCTTCTCGCAATGCTCGCAAAAACAGCGCGTCGTACCATGACAGCCGAACTCGTTGTCCACCTGCCAGCCGATAACGCCGGGATTGTTCCCGTAATGCCGCGCCATCTCCTGCACGACGCCTTCGCACATGAACTGGTAGCCCGGCGCATTCTTGCAGCAATGACACCGCGCGCCCGGGTTGCGCACATGGCCGTCCGCGTCCTTCTGAAGAATGTTCGGCTGCCGCGCATAGGCCCACTGCGGCGGAATGGCCGTCGGCGTACCAAGCACCGTCGAGATCCCCGCCTTGTGCAACGCGTCGATGACCGGGTCCAGCCACTCGAACTTGTAACGACCCGGATCCGGCTCGAACTTGCACCACGCAAACTCGCCCATCCGCACGACATTCAGCCCCGCCTTCTGCATCAGCGGAATATGCTGCCGAGCCTGCTCGACGGTCCAATGCTCAGGGTAATAACACGCGCCATATCGCAACATCGCTACAACCTCCCATTTCACACTTTGAGATGTAGCATAGCACCCAGATTGAAATGGCCACAAGAGATGTCAGCGAACCACAATCCGCACGTAAGGGTTCATCTTGCGCCTGACTCACCCCGCCTGAGCCCTTCGGAGGTCGCGGAGCGCCTCGTCTGGCGCGTACGCGAAGCATTCACACCCGCGCGAGGCGGGTTGCATGGTGGATTCGGTGGCA
>CAIYET010000241.1 GCA_903925285.1 Candidatus Hydrogenedentota bacterium
AACCATTTCCATCGCGCCTTCGCCGAAACCGTCAGCCTCAAGCTCATACTCCGTACCGCATTCGGGACACGAGACGATGATTCCATCTTCGTAATCGTTCATGCCCTCGATTTGCAGCGTTCCTTTCTTGCACTCTCGGCAGATACGGCTCACTGGTTACCTCCTTTCCGTTCCTTGCCCCGCTTCTCATCGGCGGGGTAGATAATGCCCTCATCAAGCAGCCTGTCGATGATCAGTACAATGTCCTTTGCCTGGCGGACCTCATCAACGAAGTTCGCCAAGAACGTGATTGCATGAACTTGCCTCGGGGACAGGACACCGAAGAGGGTTGAGGCGGAATCCTCCGTACAATCCTTGAGAAGATTCCGAGCGATTTCCACCGCCTGTTTTGGATACATCTTTCTCATGACGACATCCTCCTACCAGCCATACCGGGCAAGCGGAAACGCCTTGCGGAGCGTTGCCTGTTTCTCTTCAAAGCTGAGCTTCTCGAATTCCGCAATGGCGTTCATGTCCCGGCCATAATCGTGGATGTAATCCATCACGGCCTCGACAACTTCATCACGGCTCATTGAATCCACTTCGGCGGCACGTAATACATCGCCACCAATTCCTTGCCACGTTGATTGAGCGGCCTTGGCGATACGTTTCTGAAAATCTTCCATAGTGCGCGTCCTTTCAGATGTGACAATCCACGGCAACAACCAGATGGTCGTGATACTTGGACAAAACGGCTTTGACCATTTGATGCCATTGCTCATCGCTCACGGCATTGGCAACGATGGCCCAAAAGCCCATTTCGCCCTGCTCAATCCAGTCCGATTCCGGCGTCACGATGGCGAATGGAACGTAATACGGGTCTTCGATGGGGATTTTGGAGACGGGACGACAGTTGTTTTCCGGACTGTGATGTTCACCACCGAAGTTGAAGCCGCCCTTTCCGTCGCTGGATGCCTTCTCACGTTCAGGCCCGAAAATCCAACCATCCCAGCGACCGCCAATGACCCACGAATCCCACTTCGATGCCGGGTTGTATTGAGTCATTCGTTTCCCGGTACCTTGGCAGGATTTGCATTCGGGATTGGGTTTGTCTTTCAACGGATGGGCCTCAAGCAGCCGTGTCCGCATTTCCTTATACGGAGCGACAAGCTCAGCCCATTTCTCATCGGTGCGTTCCTCTTCCGGCAGACTGTGGAACCCTTCGCGGATTTCGTTGATATTGAAAGACTCAGCCACTTTGGCCTCGACTTCCTTCCGTGCCTGAATGCCAACACACAAACATTCCGTTTCATAGGGCGAAACATGGATGTGCTCGCTGTAAGGCTCAAGCAACAGGGCCGTTTTGGATGCGACCTGCTCCATCGTTGTCCCTTTCGGGAGAATGACCAGCGTGATGAAATGGCTCATGCTTCATCCCCCTCGGCTTCTTCATTGGCCTGGAAACCCTGGAAGATGCCGTGGCTGTAATCCGACTTGTTGCTGGCGACCCATGCGGATGCCTCGTCAAACCCCATTTCATCCAGAATTTCGATGACACGGGGCCGGTCCAACATGTTCGTCAACCCGGAATCCCTTACGGCAAGGATTCCGTCATACACGACTTTCGGTACTGCGATAGCCATGGAAACACTTCTCCTTTCGTTCGTTGTCTTGGTTCGGCAGATACACTTCTCCCGTCAGGCGATTGGCTTAACGGGCATTACAGGGGGGATTGCTTTAGGCGGGAAGTTTCGTGTTGATACGAAACCCGGATTGGCTCAGTACTCGTCGGGCAAAAGCTATGTAGTGGCTTGGCGGTGATGCTGGTCGTCGATTTCCGCGTCCGTGATGATCCACACCTTCGTTCCATCGGGGAGATGGTATGCCGAGAGCAGACGGGCACCGGTTTGAATGGCAGCGTTGTTCGCAGCCTTGTCCTCATCATCCAAATCGCCCCAATCACCACGGCAATGCCTGGTCAGAAGCTCCAAGCCCGTCATCTGATTACGTTGAAGAGCCTCCAATGCGCCGGGCGTGGCAACAATCGGCCCCAAGTGGAAAGAAACCTGTTTCATGGGTTCCTCTTTGGCCTTGCGTTCATCGAGGACGCCGCCATTGCTGACGAAATCCGAGATATCCGTTTCGCTCGTCACCTGCCCATTACAGACAAGCAACGCCATACGCGAACCTTTCTTCTCATCAACATCGCCTTCAACGGCAACCAGAAACGTTCCGTCAACTCTGGGGTCTGGCAAGCAGCCAATGGCTCTGGTATCGGCACTCCATCCCAGTTGACGGACAGCATATTGAATGGCAATGTCACGTACTTCTTGATTCGACATCGTATTTCGCCTCCTTTCAGTTGGTTGAACATTCAGATAAATGGTGCTCGTGGGCCACCGGGAAACAGTTGGATAATCTCCCGGCATTTCGTGATGGTAAATTCGTTTCGTGCATCGTAGTGCTCGGTCTTCGCCCATGCGTCTATGCAGGCAAGCATCACCTCAAACATCTGCTGCTGGAGCGTTCTGTGCTCCTGCATCACGGCCTGAACGAATGCCTGATTGTTGTGGCCCATGCCGTTAACCCAATCGCTGAAGCTCTGGACAACTGCGCGGGCTTTATCGTCGGATTCCATGACTTAGACATCCTCCCGAGGAAACGTTCGTACGGTTTTGCTGTTGATAGTCACGCGATGTGTTTCGTAACAG
>CAIYET010000242.1 GCA_903925285.1 Candidatus Hydrogenedentota bacterium
CCAATCAGTTTGACGTGCGGATCTTTCGCGCGCAACGCGTCCGCATACGTGTTGTGCTTCTTGACGTACTCTTCCAACGGCATGTGGCCCAACTGCCAATCGCCGTACATTTCGTTGCCAACACCCCAATAGACGACGCCATACGATTCCGGATGGCCATTAGCCGCACGCAGCGCGCCCATGGACGTTCCTGACGCGCCGTTTGCATATTCCAATTCCTGCACGGCCAAGTCCACGCCCCCAAGGCCGCTGTTTACCACGATGTACGGCTCCGTGCCGATCTCATGGCAAAACATCATGTACTCATCCAACCCAAAATCATTGTGTTCGACGCCCTTCCACGCGGGATTCTTACGTGGTGGACGCCGGTCCGGATCGCCGACACCGTCGGTCCACGTATAACCGCTTACAAAGTTCCCTCCGGGCCAGCGGTAGATCGGCGCATTCAACTCCTTGAGCACAGCCAACGTGTCTGCACGCATCCCGTGCACGTTGTCCGCAGGCATCAACGACACCGCGCCTACATCCACGGAACCTTTGCCCCGCACGACGATTTCCAAACGTCCGTCATCGGCACTTGCCCCTGCACTGAAATGAAGGGGGTATTTCACGAAGTCGGATGTCGACGTATCGATACGAACGGTTTGTCGGTTCTTGGAACCTTCGCCCCAAACAAGCGTCACCTCGACCGGGCAGGCCTTCTTCGAGCCGGTCAAGATAATACGACCGTCATATGCCTTGCCCTCGACCAGCCCCAAGCCACCATGCACCATACCAGCCGGACCAATCAGACGTGGCATATGCTCGCCAACATACGGCTTTTCCTTTACCATTTCCACGGGGCCGATCACGCGCCAGGGCGATTCCGAGGTGCCGACGGGATAGTAAAACTTCCGGTCTTCAAGCATCTCGGCCCAAATGCCGCCATAGATACACCGGCCCAAATGCTCGATGAACTGCCCATAGACGTATTTCGATATGGGCGCACCGATCGCATTGGCATCAATGTGCGCAGTAGGCGCTTGTACAGCGGATTTCGGCGGTTCTTGTTCAGGCATTTTGGACTCCTTCTTCACGCTGGCACAGCCTTGGACGATCAACATGATCACTAAAGGAACGAGAAGCTTCTTGAACATCGACAATCACTCCCATTGCCATCTTCAGCAGATATGGCCAACATTATAAGCATTCTGCGTCGGACGAGCATACGTGTTCCCTCTTCGACAGAGACACAGCGTAATTTGTATGTCCACGCAATGAAGAGGCCGGAAACGTAGGCCTTACCCGTTCAGGTCCCGCGGACGAATCGATCAGCGGGAGAAGGACGGCTTGGGCGGGACATTCTGTTGTTGATCGCCGTTTCGAGTACCTTCAATATTGTGCTGGACGGTCTAAATCGGTACCTTGATGGGCAAGATGAGAGGGAGGAGAGAATCGTGTTGCGTCGTATCCTTGTTGTTGCGGGCCTGCTGGTGGTTCTCGTGTTAGTGGGGCTTCTGGCCGCCAAGGTGTATGCGGACCACCATCTCTACGATGGTTATGACCCCAAGGTTCCTCTAAACGCTACTGCGTCTGACGTGGTGTCCGTGAATCGAACGCAGAAAGTGTTCGGACAGGAGATCCCCGCACGCTTCCGGCGCCAGCGCGTGGAATTGGACGCGCGTCCGGGTGAGCGGATAGCCGCGATTCTCACTTTGCCGGCCAGTACGCAAGCACCGGCGCCGGTGATAGTCCTGTTGCACGGCAGCCATCAGGAAAAGGAATTCGTCGAGGAGATCTGCACCCCATTTAACGAAGCAGGATTTGCGATGGTGTGCTTCGACCAATATATGCGGGGCGAGCGAAGAGTCAAGGGCAACGCGATCACTGTGGCGCTAGCTTTTCGCGAACGCTGCTGGAAAACCGTTCACGACACTCGCCGCCTCGTTGACTACCTGCAGACGCGTCCCGATATCGCCGGCAATCGCATCTATCTGGTAGGGGCGAGCTATGGGGCCATCACG
>CAIYET010000243.1 GCA_903925285.1 Candidatus Hydrogenedentota bacterium
ACTTGCAGGCAGTCACACGTTGTGGTATATTTGGTTCTGGCAAGTGTGCGCGGGACAAATCGTAGGTCGTCCTTACGGACGGCAGCCGCTAGTCGGTGGGTTCCTACGACCCGGTGCTTGCCTTTTTTGTTTCATGACTCCCAACCAGGCAAAATCGCGCCGGTCCGTCTTCGTTCTTCCGCTTCACGCGGCATGACCTTCACACCGTATCCCCACAGTCGTTTCTGATGCCTGTAGGCGCACGGAAGGAGTAGTCTGGCATACCCATCCTCTGTCATGCCGTAAGCTGACGTTTGTACGGCGTAGAAGTATGCGCTGGCTACAGCATCCGCAACCTGCAAGCCCATGCGCCGGCCATGGGTGAAAGTCCCAATCTGATCGGGGCGCACCACGTCCGCGTCGGCCTGATAACCCAATGCAACGCGGTTCGCGTCAAGATACTCGATGTACCCGCACAACGCTTTGTAGTCCATCGAAGCACGGTTGGAAAGAACCAGTTCAACAGAGCCATTCCCGGTGTCGTCCTTCTTCCTGTGGTCCCGACAACACCATGAGACACGCTCAACGAGCAACCGGACGGCGTAGAAGTAGAGCTTCGATTCCTGTGTGAAATTCTCAGGAGACGTAAGGGACGGTTTGTGAATCAAGATGCTGACGGTTCTCAATCTCGCCTTTGAGATGAGGGCCGAATAGAACTTCCTCTGTTCATGCTTCAAGTCCCGAAAATGGAGGGCCTTCCTTTCGGGAATCTTCTGGTCCGGTTTCCGCCCCGCATTGATTCGGTTTCTGACTTCGTCCACGAGTTTGACTTCATTCAGTTCGTTGGCACGCCTTAGAATGACGCCAGAGAGTACAAACCATTCTGAACTGCCTTGGCCGAATCGAAACCCCTCGTCGCCCGATTCGTCGATATAGGATATGAACGTCGGTTTCCGATCCATCATCAAAAGTCCTTGGCTCGTCAATACGACACCTGCGCGGATTCCGAGAGTATAACAGCCACGTGTCGCTTGGTGCATTAAGACATCCGTACCCAGCACGAAGAGAACGGCTCGGAACGCGCGATCGGCTTTGACCCGAAACCAAAAAAAAGCGCCTGCGGGTTATTCTCTAACCTGCTGGCGCTGAATGACTTAAATGGCGCGCTCGGCGCGACTCGAACGCGCGACCCCTAGCTCCGGAGGCTGTTCTTGACGCAAACAACCGGATACGGACTACTACAGCAGGGATACCAAATACCCCGAAAATAGGCCGTATTTTGCATAGTTTCGATACCCCCTTGTATTTTTCCGTTCCTTAGTGTAAACTTGTTAGTGGATCCCCGGTGGATCCCCGGAAACAACACGAGGGAGAACGCGCCATGAAGATGAAGTTGACGGCCACAGCGATCGACAAGGTAAAGTCCCCAACTCAAGGCGAACGCATCGAGATTTGCGACGCCGACATGCCCGGACTCAGGCTTCGTATCACGCAGGAAGCACGGCGCTACTTCGTGTTGTACCGGAACAAAGAAGGACGCCGCCAACGATACCAGATCGGCGATACCACAATGACGCCATCTGAGGCGCGCAAGACGGCCAAGGGGGTCCTTGCCGACGTAGCGCGGGGCAAAGACCCGGCAGCAGAGAAGCGCTCCGGCAAGGTATCGACACTGGAGCAGTTCCTCGACAATCTCTACGAGCCGTGGATGACTGCCAACCGCAAAGGCGGCAAGGCCGTGGTGGACCAGATCCGTAGCACGTTCCGCCCCATGCTTGAACGTCCGCTCGAAAAGGTATCGGCATGGGCCATCGAGAAGTATCTTGCAGACCAACGCAAAGAGAAGAAATCCACCGCTTACGGCGACCGCGGCTTGGGATACATCAAGACGGCCATGAACCGGGCCGTCGAATGGAGCATACTCCCGGTCAACCCATTGCTGAAGGTCAAGCGTGTCCGCGTGGACAAGTCGAAACCGCTACGCATCCTCACGGCTGATGAAGAGACGAAGCTTATGGACGCCCTGGACAAGCGCGACAGGGAGAAGCGTGCGGGCCGGGCACGGCATAACCTGTGGTGTCGTGCTCGGAATCTTCCCGAATGGCCGGCGTTCGACGGCATGGCCTTCGTGGACTACGCCAAGCCTATGATCGTGCTGGCGCTGCATTGTGGGCTTCGTCGAGGCGAGGTGTTCTCTCTTGCATGGAGCGATGTTGACCTCAAGGGCGCTACGCTGACCGTGCGGGGTGTTGTGGCCAAGTCGGGCAAGACTCGCATACTCCCCTTGAATGCTACCGCCCTGGAAGCGCTGAAGGCATGGCGCGACCAATCGCAGGATACCGACCTCGTGTTCCCGTCGCGAGAGACCGGCGAACGCCTCGACAACGTCAAGAAGTTGTGGGCCGGGTTGCGCAAGGACACCGGCATAGATGCGCGATGGCACGATATGAGGCACACGTTCGCAAGCCGCCTGCTGTCCGCTGGCGCGTCAATCGAGATCGTGCGCGAACTAATGGGCCATGCCGACATTGCCACGACGGCGATTTATTTGCATGCCACCGAAGGCGAGAAGCGGGAAGCCGTCGCGCGGCTGGCATCGAACGGAGCGGCGTAAGAGGGGCGCCGCCGTATGAAGTGGATAGCTTGCACATGGGATATTGACGGTATCTTGTTGTCGGGAGTAGGATGGCGCTGTAAAGGTAAACCACGGAGCAACACTAACGAGGAGGGAAACACCATGAAGAAGCACATTGCGTTCGTAGTCCTGGTTTTCTGTCTTGTAGGTCTGGTTGGATGTCCGGCATCAACGAACGCGAACAATTCGTTGACACTCCACAACACCGGCACGCTGCCGATTACGTTCTTCAGCATTACACGAGACGCAACCCAGCAGAAGGTTGGCATTAACGTTCTTCCTGGCCCGGTGGCCGCCGGAGAGTCCTTTTCAGTGGACAAACTTGTCGATGGAATTTACAGCCTCTGTTGCAAGAATGCGCACGGCCACGCTATGTATGCCGATCAAAGCATGGAAGGAGGCAAACACTACGACTGGTACGTTAGTGTCGCTAAGTCTGGTGCGGCCGTGATTGTCGAGTCCGACCCGCCGAAGTACAGGATCCTTGATGCGATTATGCGTTTCGTTTTCAGAACCGAGTAGTCCGGCGAGAAAGGGCTTTCAAGAGATGACAAGGAAGCGACTGGTCATTATGTGGGCCGTGTTGTGTATGACCCGCGCGACTTCAAGTGAGAGGTGAACCGATGAAGACAAGAAAGATTGTAGCGGCATTTGTGGCGGTCTGCATCGTTTCTCTTGTCGGATG
>CAIYET010000244.1 GCA_903925285.1 Candidatus Hydrogenedentota bacterium
CGCAAACGAGTCATCGAAGGGTAACGACAATGGTCAATATGCGGGTTGGGGGAGAGACTCCATTTCACAGTGGATTCTGCGGCAAACGCCCCTTTGACTCGTATGGGAGATTTGCACTACTCGCGAACGTGTCAGGGCAGAGCGAAATCGAGATGGCGGTCGGAACTGCGGTACTGGAGTCGAATTTGCGGTTATCGGAGAAACCTGTAATTCATTTAACGCGGTAGATTGGGAGGAAGAAATGAGAACTTCTCTTGGGAACAGAATTCTATTTAGTGTCTTTGCCTTGACGATACTTGCGCTGGTCTGGTGTGCCTCGGATGTGCAGGCTGCCTCTGACTCGAATGCGGAAAGCGCCGCGGGGCCGCCTACCATTTCTCCTTTCAGTCTGTCTGAAGGCGGATGTTCGATATTGCGAGATGGGATCGAGGAACTTTCTGTAACGGCTCTTCCCCTTTCATGTGACAGTTGTCCAGCGGGATTCGAACTAGGACACAACAAGTTCACTCAACTCTCAGTTTCCCCGGACGCAAGCAAGATCGCCATCGCCGTTGCTGGGCCCAATCATGAGTGGATGGGAATCGTTAGTACCGCCACCGGGGGTGTAGACGTCATTCGCGTCCTATATGGCGGTGGCGTCGGCAGATTCATTTGGTCAGACAATGGAACTATGGTTGCCGCCGAGGTCGCCCAGGCCAGTGGGTTCTACAACATCGTTGTCGTTTCTCTCGAATCTGGCCAGGTATCTGATGTGCTGACCGCTCTCAGGCACTCGGGCGTTTCGGCCTCCAGCGCTTACAACCCGAGTTTTGCTCCAACGAACTGCTCCCTTGAATTTGAAACAAACACCACCGAGGGCAAAGTCATTCTCACATGTGAAACGCTTTTCGCTGAGTCCGCACAGCCCCTAAACGAAGTCTCAGCAAAGGCCGCGGAGGCCAAAGGTACAGACTATCCGAACGCCACATGGATGCCAGCCGCTTCGGGGAATTACGGTGTAGCATCGAGAACAAGTGCGGACATGTATTGGATAGTACTGCACACCACGGAAGGCACAGCTGACTCAGCAATTTCCTGGTTCCAAAATGCCAGCAGCGGGGTCAGCGCGCACTATCTAGTAAAACGCGATGGATCTGTGGTCCAATTAGTTAGAGATAAAGACATAGCATATCATGCTGGGAATTACCCATATAATCAGAAAAGCATTGGGATCGAGCATGAAAGATATGGAAGCAGTAATTGGACAGAAGCGCAATTCACTGCCTCTGCGAACCTCGTGAAATGGCTTGCAAATCAGTACGCGGTGACAATAGCCTTTCCGAGCGGCATTGCCCCTGCTGTTCCCACGAACGGTATTGGTATTATTGGCCATAATCAAGTTCCAGATCCAAGCAACCCCAGTTTGGGAGGAGGTGCAAGCCACCATACCGACCCCGTGAATTGGGATTGGAGTCACTATAAATCCCTGTTCGGCACCCAAGCCGCGCCAATAGTCTCGACCTTGGCTGCCACTTTGGTGACCGTATCGTCGGCGCAGATGAATGGTAGTGTAAATCCCAATGGGGCGACCGCATCCGCCTGGTTTCAATACGGAACAACGACAAGTTATGGATCTTCGACCGGCTCGTTGACCGGCATCACGAGCACCGTAAACATTCAGTCCGCCTGGTCAAGTCTTTCGCCCAGCACGACGTACCATTACCGGGTTGCGGCCTCGAACAGCGGAGGAACCAGTTATGGGAATGACGCATCGTTTACCACGCCGCCTTCAGCGGTGACACTAACTCTCTACGTTCACAATGGGAGTGCTACAGGGCCATTATTGGTCGGTGCACGGGTGACAGGTTCCGATGCAGGTGGGGCGACGTTTGACAAGACAACAGGCTCAGGGGGGTACGTTACGATCACAGGCACACCGGGTACATGGCAGTTCTCAGCTACCATGAGCGGTTATAGTCCGAACAGTTGGCCCCAGAGCATCACGACAACTGGCCAGCGCGACGCTTTCTTGTCCCCGCTCGCTGACACACAGTCTCCGACAATACAAATCACATCACCGACTTCCAGTGGCACGTACAGCACGAGTACCGCTTCGGTTAACCTGGGCGGTACGGCCTCCGACAATGTCGGCGTGGTACAGGTCATCTGGTCCAATAACCGCGGCGGCGGCGCGACGGCCAGCGGCACGACCAGTTGGAGCGCGAACGGGATCAGTCTTTCCAGCGGCCAAAACGTGATAACGGTCACGGCCTATGATTTGGCCGGTAATCACGGACAGGCCATCATCACGGTCACGTACACGCCTCAGATTACGATCAGCGTTTCGGCGAATCCCTCCAGTGGTGGCAGTTGCTCGGGTGGCGGGACGTATCCCAGCGGGCAAACGGTGACGGTGACGGCATCGGCCAGCACGGGGTATACGTTCAGCAACTGGACCGAGAGCGGCTCTGTGGTTTCGAGTTCGAGTTCCTACTCGTTCACGGCAAGCGGCAACCGCACGTTGGTCGCCAATTTCACGCAGGTTCCCTATACGATCAGCGTTTCGGCGAATCCCTCCAGTGGTGGCAGTTGCTCGGGTGGCGGGACGTATTCCAGCGGGCAAACGGTGACGGTGACGGCATCGGCCAGCACGGGGTATACGTTCAGCAACTGGACCGAGAGCGGCTCGGTGGTTTCGAGTTCGAGTTCCTACTCGTTCACGGCAAGTGGCAATCGCACGCTGGTCGCCAATTTCGCCGCATCAACGGCTTCTATAGTTGGCAGCCTGACGCTAGAAGGGCGTCCAGCAAAGCCCAATGCGGCTTGGGTCATTGCTCTGGACATTGTAGTTGTTCCACCCACACCAGCCATAGCTTACGAGACTACGGCTACAACAGGCAATAACGGCACCTTTACCCTGTCAGGACTCACTCCTGGTCTAAACCAGATTTGGGTGAAGAACAGCCACACTCTAGCGGTAACCAAGTCTGTAACGATAGCTACAGGCACCAACAACGTGGACTTCGGCATTTTGCCGGAGGGCGATAGCAGTAACGACAACACAGTTGCGTTGGTGGACTTCTCGATCTTGGTCACGACTTTCGGGAAAAACGTCGGCCAACCCGGATTTGATTCACGGGCGGATTTCAACCAGAACGGTTCGGTGACGCTGGTAGACTTTTCATTGCTCGCCACGCGCTTTGGACAAGTCGGGCCTGTCCGCCCCCCTGTAAAGAAATCTATAATGAAGAGCCTTTTGGACGCGATACTGCCCAAGTCTCTTCCCTCAGATGACCTTTCTTTCGATGCATCTCCTTCCGATGAGGAAAGGGGAGCATCTATTTCGGTTCTCCTCGCAACGGCGAAGGTGATGGAGGGAGAGAGCTTCGAGGTAACCATTGAGGCTCAGATTGACGGACAAGCAATAGATGGAGCAGCCGCGTGTCTTGCCTTTGACCCTGCGGTCCTTCAGGTTGAGGATGTTCAATCTGTCGGCGAACTGCCCGTTCTCCTGGCCAACAAGGTTGACAATGAAACGGGAACTGTGACATTTGCCGCAGGTGCCTTTTCTAACTTGCCGTCGGGATCTATCCCGCTTGCCAGAGTTACCTTTAGGGCAGTCGGGCTGTCGGATGGGGCGCTACTAACACTCATCAATGATGGCGACTGCGAGACGGCCGTTACTTCAAAGGGAATTTGCCTGCCGAGCGCGAAGAGCGATGGCTTGGTCGTGGTCGAATCAGCGCGGCAGAAATAGCGGCAGAGTATTGATGTTCATCAGCCCCATGGGCATGCTTGTAGGGTGTCCATGGGGTGTTCTGTTTGTAAGCGTCCGGCGAACGACGTAGGGCGATGATCGGGCGGACCGTAGGATCTGGCGTGGTGGCGGGGTCACACTCTTGGAGGCGACACGAGGGCTGGTAGGATTTCTCGCTTCCAGTGGTCCGGTAGGAGTTGGTGGATATCTTTGTTGGGATGGGTGGGGATCAGCGGGAACAGATCGCGCAAGTAGAGGAAGGGATCGAGGGCGTGGCGTTTGGCGGTTTGGATAAGACTATAGAAGGTGGCGGCGGCACGGCCTCCCCGGTCACTGCCCATGAATAAATAGTTCTTGCGTCCAATCGCAATGCTGCGTAGCGCGTTTTCGGCGGCGTTGTTGTCAATGGCGAGGTCGCCGTCGTCGAGGTAGCGGTTCAGCGCTTCCCATTGGTTGAGGGTGTAGGTGATGGCACCGCCGATGGGGCTCTTGGGCAGGGCGCGGCCTTGTTGCTCATCGAGCCACATCTTCATGGAATCGAGCAGTGGCTTGGCCTTGTCCACGCGCAGGATGCGGCGCGCGTCCGCATCAATGTCTTTGGCATCGCGCTCGATGGCGTAGAGTTGGCGTATCCGCGAGCATCTGGTGGGCGCCGTTCACGTCGCTGTCGCGGGCCTCGTGGAATTTGCGGCGTGTGTGCGCCATGCAGGCCACTTCGAGCACACTGGTGTTCGCGGTGAAGATGCCGTCGTATCCGCCGAAGGCGTCGGCTTGCAGGTAGCGGGGCCGCGCGGGTGCCCGCGAAGATTC
The DNA here is from genome assembly GCA_903925285.1 of Candidatus Hydrogenedentota bacterium. Taxonomy (GTDB): domain Bacteria; phylum Hydrogenedentota; class Hydrogenedentia; order Hydrogenedentales; family SLHB01; genus DSVR01. The sequence goes on from CAIYET010000244.1 coordinate 4,547, forward strand.
TTATCGCCGTGACGACCGCTTCTTGGCCTTCTTCCCCTCACCCGGCCCGAAATCCAGCAATTCAGGCAACGTCACGCCCAATCCTACACGATAAGGATTGCGAGTCATCTTCCTGTCGCGTTGCACCGGACCGAATTTGCTTTCTGACGTATCGAGGGAGTAGTGTTTTATCGGGTTGGGTGAGTAGACGATCCTGCAAGA
>CAIYET010000245.1 GCA_903925285.1 Candidatus Hydrogenedentota bacterium
CTACGAGGAATGAAGAGATGACGTTGCGAGGCAGTTTGGTTCGGGGCGCACAGGTGCTGGTCGTTGGGCTGATATTGCTGGCCGTGTTTTTTTACTTCTATGTCGCTCTGCCGTTCTGGGGTATTCCTTTCAACGCGCAACGTCATGGACGTCCGCCGCTCACGCCGCCGTGGGCACTCGAATGCTGGCTTTGGGAAGACGACAACAATACGGCGGCGTTCACGAGCGAGTTGCTCGATGGATACGCGAAGTATGACATCCCGGTCCGCACGATCCTCATCGATAGCCCGTGGAGCACGCGGTACAACGATTTTACATTCGATGAGGCGCGGTATCCGAATGCCAAGCAGTACATCCGGGGCCTGAAGGACAAGGGCTATCGCGTGGTGCTGTGGATGACGTGCATGGTCAATAACAATAGCCCGGATACGGCGATTAAGGATTCGTCGGATTGGTTCAACGAGGCGCGCAAGAATGGCTATCTGATGGGTAACGGGATGCCGATGAAGTGGTGGAAAGGCCGTGGAGGCTTTATCGATTACACGAATCCGGCCGCAATGTCGTGGTGGCACGGCATGCAGGACCAGGTGCTCGATATGGGTATAGACGGCTGGAAATTGGATGGGGCGGACACGCTGTGTTTTGGGTGGCTGTTCGGCAAGATTCCGGTACCGTATATCTCGGCCCATAAGGGCTACATGACGACGCGTGGGTATATGGACCACTACGCGCGCGACGAATACCGTTATGGGCTTACGAAGAACCCCGAATTCATCACGCTGATCCGGGCCTATGACACGCCGTACTCGCATCCGGAAGGTTTCGCGCCTATCGACGCCGCGCCGGTCACGTGGATTGGCGACCGGTGCCACGCATGGCAGGCTGGCGACAGTTCGGTCAACGACAAAGACCTCATGACGAAGAGCAAAGACGTCAATCGCGGCATCGAGGCCGCCATCCGCGACATTCTACTCAGTTCGAAGCGCGGCTACGGCGTGGTCGGCGACGATATCGCCGGTTATCACGGCAGCGCGATCATCCCGCCGCGCGTCTACATGCGCTGGGCCGAGTTCGGCTGTTTCAACGGCCTTTTCCTCAACGGCGGCCACGGCGAACGCCGGATGTGGATGCGCACGCCGGAAGAACTCGATATCGTGCGCAAGTTTTCGTGGCTGCACACGGAGCTTGTGCCATACATGTACAGTCACGTAGTCCTGTGTCACGAAGGCGGAAAACCGCTCCAACGGCCTTTGGACAAGGGCAAGTATCATTACCTCTTCGGCGACGATTTTCTCGTGGCGCCGATCTATCGGGATAGCCTTGCGAATACGGTCGTACTGCCGCCGGGCCGCTGGCGTTACCTGTTCAACGACGGAGAATCCATTGCCGGACCTGCGACCTTCACGCGGGACTTCCCCTTGGATGAATTCCCGGTATACATTCGCGACGGCGCGGTCATCCCGATGAACGTGTCGCGGGCCTATACGGGATTCGGCGACCAGGAGTCGCAGGGATACGTTACCTGGGCCATCTACCCGAATGGCACGAATGCATTCACGTGCCACAATCCCGATAAGAGCGGGACGACGACCGTACGCGTTGTGCAGAAAGAAGGAGTACTCGATATCGGTTTCGAGGGCGTTCAAAAGCCGCATATTCTGCGCATCCTCCTGCCCGCGAAACCCAAGACGATCCAGTTGGACGGCAAGGACCTCGTCGAGGCCGGGGATTGGCGTTACGACGCAAAAGACCAGCGCCTCTGGATCAAGACCAAGAGCTACTCCTCAGGGCAATACCGAATTGGAATCAAGGATGAAGGATGAAGGATGAAGAAGGCTTTAGGCTTTAGGCATTAGGCTTTAGGCTGTAGGCTTCCTTCC
>CAIYET010000246.1 GCA_903925285.1 Candidatus Hydrogenedentota bacterium
ACGGCAGGTTCTTCCGACTGGCTTTGGCAACTGAGCGGCAGTTGAAATCATCTCACCCCACGGGTGAAGGGATATTAATATTTCCTTCGCTTCTCGGAAGTTTTGTCGGGCGTTTCACCTCAATGAGATAACGCGCTGATTCATTCGTGTGATTCGTGTGATTCGTGGTTCAACTGCCGTTTCTAGGATGAAATCGGACACGCCGGATTTGCTCGAAATTTAGATGCGTTTGCCCTGGTTCCAACACGAGCGATCGGAAACGTCGTCCGACTACGCGATGCTTGTCAACGCGCACGTTTGCGTGTCTTCTGGTTGCACCGTTAGACTGGGTTTGGAGAATGACCTATGCTTATTGGGGTGGTCTTGATCGCGGCCTTCTACGCTGCTGACGCCCCGAGTCGAGACGAACGCCGAACAGTGAATCTACTGTAGAGGAATTTCGGATGAATTCAGATAACGAGGCTGGCAGAAAGCACCGTTCTTCATCGTTGGTTGCCGCAAGCGCACTCGTGTTTGTATGCGTTCTCTACATTGCATGGGTTGGGGCATGGGTCCTTGAACAATCACTCGAGTCCCATGTCGTTTGGATGAACAGCAGTGGCGGGCGATCCGTCTATTGGCTGATGATGAAGCTACTGCTTTGGGTTCTCCCCGCGATTGCGGTGATTCGCTTATCCGGCCAGAGGTTGTGGGATGTGATGGGACTCGAACGGACGCGCTCGATCATCATCTGGGGCGGTGGAGTCGGACTCATTCTTGGGGCAATAACTATAGTTACGAAGACGCTTGGGCATCACCCCCTGTTTTCCTCCAGTTTGGGATGGCCGCTGTTCAGCGGAGTCCTTGTGGCGCCCATCGTCGAGGAGATCACGTTCCGGGGCGCGATCCTTGGAGCATTGGACAAGCGTTTCCATTTTGGGGTTGCCAATACGATCACCGGACTGCTCTTTCTTGGCGTGCATTTCCCTGGGTGGTTCTTCCAGGGACGCCTACTGACTAACTTGAAATCGCCACTCGGCGGAGCGCTTTCCATTTTCCTGTTGGGACTGGTTTTCGGCTATGTGGCCCACAGAAGCAAATCGGTTGCCGCCAGCACAGTCACGCATGTCCTCAACAATTTCTTCAATGCGTAGCCTGCTGAGCAGACATGAAGGAGGGGTTTGGCATGAGTTCTCTTTGCGCTGTCATGAACGATGTGCCACAATCACATGGAGAACAACGTCATGACAGGTAGGGAACGTATCCTCAATTGCTTGAACGGGCGTCCGATCGACCATCTGCCGTTCATGCCGATTACGATGATGTTTGCGGCGGACTGCGCGGGCGTGCCGTATCGCGCGTACGCGACGGATTACCGCGTGCTTGTGGACGCGCAACTGCGCACGGCGGAGAGGTACGGTTTCGACTACGTGTCGTGTATATCGGACCCCGCGCGCGAGGCGGCGGATTGCGGCGCGGCCGTGCACTTCTTCGACGACCAGCCGCCCGCCCTTGACGAATCGCATGCGCGTTTGGCGGACAAGTCGGATCTCGTACGCCTTGCCATGCCCGATCCCCTGGGCGGCGGCCGCATGTATGACCGCGTCCGAGCGGCCGCTTCGTTTCGCGAGCGGGCCGCCAAGGATTATCTCGTCGAAGGCTGGGTCGAAGGTCCGTGCGCCGAGGCGGCCGACCTGCGCGGAATCAACGCGCTCATGACGGACTTCTATGAAGACCCGAATTTCGTCAACGACTTGTTCGCGTTCGTGCTCGAACTGGGTCTGCGGTTCGCGCGCGCGCAAGTCGAAGCGGGCGTCGATCTCATCGGCGTCGGCGATGCGGCCGCGTCGCTGGTCGGACCGGACCTCTACGAGACGTTTGTTTGGCCTTTCGAGAAACGCCTCGCCGACGGCATCCACGCGATGGGCGCACGGGTTCGGTTACATATATGTGGTAATACACGCACAATACTCGATAGCATGGGCCGTCTGGGTTGCGACATCGTGGATCTCGACTACATGGTTCCACTGGATGAAGCGCGCGCGGCCATGGGTCCCGCACAGGTCCTCCTCGGCAATCTCGATCCCGTGGC
>CAIYET010000247.1 GCA_903925285.1 Candidatus Hydrogenedentota bacterium
ATCTATCCAGATTGCGGAACTAGCAGAAAAAGAGTCAGCGCGGCGGTGTTCTGCATTGACGGAGAGAATCGCGGAACTGAAATCCGATCTTGAATCCGAAGCGAAGACGCAGGACGAGAAGAACGCCGAGATCGAATTGTTGCACACGAAAGCGACCAAGATGGAAACAGCAATCGACGCTCTCATTGACCCGGATATGACCGTATTCCAGTATCGCCTCTCGGAAGTTGAAACCGTGAATGCGGCGGTACGAGCCAAGAAGCAGAGAGCGTCACTGGCGTTGGAGTGGGCAAATGCCACGAGTGAAAGCGATGCTCTATCTGATCGGATCGGCGCTCTCGACAAGACCAAAGCCGACAAGATGAAAGCGGCCAAGTTCCCGGTCGAAGGACTCGGATTTGACGAGGGCGGAATCATGTACAAGGATATTCCTTTCGGTCAGTGTTCGTCCGAGGAACAGATCAGAGTTGGAATGTCAATCGCTATGGCAATGAGTCCGAAGATCAAGGTCATACGGATTGGAAACGGTTCGCTTCTTGACAATAAGAACTTCGCGCTGATTCAGCAACTTGCTGATGAACAAGGCTACCAACTACTCGTTGAATTGGTTGGGGATCCGGGCAAGATGGGCGTGATTATCGAAGACGGCATGGTCAAGGAAGTTGAGGTAGTGAAATGACCGGAAAACGAATGGCTATGCAGGAGTATTTGGAGGCCGATGGTATATCGGCCTCCGGTCTTAACCTCGTGCATCGAAGCCCGGCGCACTACATGGCGGACAAACTGGGAGTGAAGAAAGACACTGATGCGCTTATCTTTGGCGGAATGTTTCATACTCTCGCGCTCGAACCTGAACTGTTCGACGTGGAATATGGCGTACTGCCGGAAGGAATTGACAAGCGCACCACCATAGGTAAACAAGCATTTGCCAACTGGCAGATTGAGAACAATGGGAAATCTGCAATCAAGAAAGAGGACTTTGATAAGGCGCAAGGGATGGCCGCTAGCCTGCGAGCGCACACGCGAGCAAATTCCGCTTTGAATGGCGGGCACGCGGAAAGATCGGTATTCTTCCACCTTGAATGTAGCGCACACGGACCCACACTTTGCAAAAGCCGATTCGACTATGTGACTCCGAACGGCTTGATAGTGGATCTGAAAACGACCACGGATGCAAGGCCTGACGCATTCTCGCGGGACTGCTGGAAGTACGGCTATCACCGAAAGGCCGCATTCTACATGTCGGCATATAAGGCAGAGTTCAAAGAGAAGGCGAAAGGATTTCTCTTTGTGGCAATCGAGAAAGACGCGCCCTATGCGGTGTCTGTCTTCCTTGCCGACGAGGGAATGATCGACCAGGGCGAACGTGAGTATATGATTGACCTGAATACTTATGCCGAGTGTATTCAGTCAAACATTTGGCCTTCGTACCCTGATGAGGTCATGGCAATTCAACTCCCACGTTGGGCGCAAGACGATGGAATGATGAGCGGATAAGGAGAAGTCAATGGAAAACACTGAACTTGAAAGAATCGAAACTGCGCCGGTACAGGCGAACCCGTTTGCACTCGCGACCGACGAACGGCTGAATGCAGGAACGGTTGAAATCGAAACAAAGAGAGCGGTTGCGGAAGTCCAAGCCTCTCTACTTATAGCAAAGAACTTCCCCAGGAATAAGGCGCTTGCGTACGAGAAGGTGCTGGCAACTTGCAGCCGCGAGGAGTTCGCGAAGTCAGCAACTTACACATACCCAAGAGGCGGGGAGACGGTTTCAGGTCCGTCCATCAGACTCGCGGAAGAGCTCGCCCGCTCCTGGGGTAATGTTGAGTTTGGCATTCGGGAACTTGCAGTGTATGACGATGCAACCGAAGTAGAGGCGTTCTGTTGGGATGTTGAAACGAATGTGCGATCAAAGCAGACATTCCGCAGTCC
>CAIYET010000248.1 GCA_903925285.1 Candidatus Hydrogenedentota bacterium
GCAGGACGAGAACAACATCCTGGTCGGAGACCTTGCGGACAAGCAGGCCATGTTGTCCTACCTTGGAGACGACATGATGGTGCAGTTCTACCAGAATGACATTGACATCCTTACCCGAATGCGCAACATGGGCATAAGGGATGAGAAGCTTCTCCCGGTCTTTGCCACCATCTACTACGGATGGCTCGGCACGCTCAAGATCACGCGCGCGAAAGATGGCATAGAGCGCCAGCTGCAGGCTACTGCCGTGGGCGGCTACAATCCGACCTCCACCCAACTGACCGGAGGCTATGGCGGCCAGTTCGCGGAGGACATCCGCAGCAAGGAAGCCGAGGCGGCGAAGAACAATCCGATAAAAACTTTGATGGCCCGCTTCACGCAGAAGAAAAAATAAGGTGATATATTGAACGCAGATGAACTGGTATGGGTGTCTTTGATGACCATCGGAGTCCTACTTCTAGGGCTCCTGGTCGGCAAGCTGATGGATCCTCTCTTCCGCGCCAAGATATTCCGCACCTTTCTCAAAAAGGACTTCGGCTGCCTGGGCATACTTTCCCCCGACACCAAGAGCATCAAGCTCGTCGTGGTCAACTTCGGCAAGGATGTGATAGAGCACAAGGGCAAGGTCTGGATCATCCTCAAGGACAGGATATACCGCCACGACAAGCCCGAGCGCGGGTTCAGCCTTACCCGCCCAAACTTGCCAATCAAATGGGTTGAGGGCGTCCCGATCCTTTACGTGAACGAAACCTCCTACGAGCCCATTGACCTGACCGGCGCGGTTGGGGAAGTCAGGCCCGATGAGGTGAACTCGGTCTTCTCGTCCTGGATAAACAATCAGCTTGCCAAGGCGCTTGCGAAAGTCCTCGGCACGTTCAAGAATATGCAGACGCTCCTAACCATCGCCTGTGTGCTTTCCCTGCTTGCTGCAGGGGTGGCTTACATAGCCATGCAGAACACCAACAACCTTCAGTCAAGTGTGGATGCGTCGGGCGAGAAGATCAACAAGATGTGCATCAAGGAAGGGCTCTGCGCGGCTCCTGCGCCCGCGCCAGCCCCGGGAGGCAAGTAAGATGAGCATGCTAGGCAAACATCAATCAGAGGAAACAAAAAGGAAGATAGGGCTAGCTAATGCAATACGAGGGCTAGGCAGAAAAGCCTCTGCAGAAACAAAGATGAAGATGAGTTTAGCTCGGAAAGACAGGCAGCTATCCATCGAGACTAGACAGAAAATGAGTTTAGCAAGAAAAGGTAAACCACCTTGGTCATTCGGAAAGCATCTATCGGAGGAAACAAGAAAGAAAATCAGTGCATCTCTGATGGGGCATCCTTCTACGTCAAAAGGGCATTCTGAAGAGACAAGACGAAAACTGAGTATAAAAGCCAAAGCGAGGGCAAGGTCAGCATATTTCAACAAAGACGGTAAAGGGTATAATTGGAAAGGCGGTAAGAAAGCAACTGCAAAGAAACAATATGTCAGACGACGTGAATTGAAGTTTCATCCAATCAATACATATTTCGATGGCAGTGAGGCGCATCACATAGACAAAGAGCATGTGATGTTCATTCCCAAAGAAATTCATAGAACATGGCACTCCCAAAACAAACCCGCGTCGATGGAAAAGATAAATACGAAAGTTTATTGTTGGGTGTTGGGTGTGATTTGATGGGTGTAGAGGATCAGGATGCTCGGCGTCTTTACGCTATGAGAATTGTTGAACTTTGGCTTGAGGCGATAGACGTGTCTCACAA
>CAIYET010000249.1 GCA_903925285.1 Candidatus Hydrogenedentota bacterium
AAATTCAGTTGAGGCGACAACTTTCCCAAAGAATGGAAGCTCTCTTATAAAGTACGCTAAATCCGGAAGATCCACAAGACCCTCATGACAAGCAGCAACGCGAAAGGCTCAGAGGTCGTGAAAGAATTCGGCACAAGAGTACCGCTTAGTCGGTGTCTTTTTGTACCGAGATTGCACCTGTTCTCCTACCGGCTGAAGCCAATGATACTGCGCGCTGTCAATTTCTTTCCACACTCTCAGTATAAAAACAACAGGAAGGGAACTGCAATGGCGCACAGGACACGGATCATTACGCGGGTACTTTTAGCCGATTGAAAACGCCCATATCTCTGTCGCCTGCATTCATTCGAAGGCGCTGAGTCGGCCCGCTTCACCATTCGCGAGTCAGACGCCTGCTTTTCCCATAACTCCGAGGAGGGCGCGTCCGGCGCGTTGGGCCGCTTCTTCCGGCCCAATCGTTTTCAGTTCTTCGTCGAAGGTTTCGACCGAGACGGGGCCGTCGTAGCCCACGGTGCGCAGGGCGTGCAGGAACGCAACGAGGTCGATGACGCCGTCTCCCGGCAGCAAGCGCTTGAGGTCGAGCAATTCGTCGATGGGACCGGGATACGCGTCGTTGATGTGTACGTGGACAATTTGTTCAGGCCGCAACTCGAGGATGTCGCCGACCGTGGCGTGCGCGCAATACCAGTGATAGCTATCGAGTAATAGGCCGCAAGTATCTGGATCGATCTCGGCGCAAAGTTCGAGCATCCCCTGCATGTCGTAAACGAAGGGTACGCCCTTGGCTCGGGCGGTTTTCGGCGCCACGAATTCGAGGCCCAACCGGAGTCCATGATCTTTCAAGATCGCTGCAACCTTTTTCAATCGTCCAACGTGCATCTCGCGGCACTCGGAGGCGCTGCCCACCGCAGTGGGAGCGATCCATGTGGCCATGCCTCGCGTGCCAAGCGCTCTCATGACAAGGCACGAATCGGGCAGTTTCGCGAGGCCGACTTCGAATGCCGCTTCATCTTCGCGGAAGTTCACGGGCATTCCACCATGGCCTATCACGCACCCGTGTTGCGCGCAGAACGCTTTCACGTGTTCGAGAGAAGTCCGCTGGACCCATGCGGTCCAATGGTCCGCTTCCGCATCGACCGCCTTGAAGCCGCATTTTGCAGCAAGCGCAATATAGGCTTCCGGGTCGGGAATCCATGCCGTCGCGGGGTTCAAACAAGGTATCATGTTTGTTTCTCCTGTGGCCGTAATCATTTCCGTTGGATCTTGTTGGCCGCTACGATGGCCGATTTGATGTAGGCGATATCCTGTTCGAGGACTTTCACGCGGGCCTCGCCGGGGGCAAAGTGGCCGAGGGACTCGTCTTCGAGGCAGATATCGCCTTGGTATCCGGCTTCGGCCAGGATTTGGACGACTTTGCAATGATCGATGTCGCCTTCGGCGATCGGCGCGACGTATTCGTCGTATTTCCAACCGCCTTCGCGCATGATTTCGCGTTGATCTTCGGGATACTTGATATTCTTGAGGTGCGTGTGCTTGGCGTAGGGCGCTAGGATGCGCAGGATGCCGTAGACTTCGGACAGCGGATATCCGCGCCAGTAAAAGTTGCCCGTGTCCATTGTCGAGCCGAGCCGGTCGGACCCGACTGTTTTGTAAACGTTGAGTTGGAACGCGAGGTTGTTGCCCTGATAGCCATGATTTTCGATACCGAGGGCGACCTTCGATCCTTTGGTGCGTTCGAGTGCCTCGCCAAGTCCGCGTGCGAAGATCTCGACGCGGGTCTCGAAATCGAGTTCGCGTTCGCGGTGCATGGCCGAGTCGATCCGCACCGCAGGCATGCCGAGAATATCCGCGAGTTCGATGGAGCGGGCGATCCATGCCGCGTTCGACGCCATGTCCCCCACGCTGAAATCGCAGGCCGTCAGAAACGACGTCGGGCGAATGCCCAACGCATCGAGATGCTTGCGATAGGCCCGCGCATCCGCGTCGGACGCCAGCTTCAGCGCTTCTTTCGAGTCCATCGCCAATACGTCGAGGTCGTCCGAGAGGGCAATCTCGACGGCGTCAACGCCGAGATGGCGCATGCCCTCGACGGGACTCGCGAACTCGTCTATCGCCACCATACAATCGCGCACGGAACAGTACATGGGCCAATCTCCTGGGGAAGGCTGTAGGCTGTAGGCTGTAGGAAGCCTACAGCCTACAGCCTACAGCCTAAAGCCTAAAGCCTTTTTCATCTGGTTTACATCCTTGGTATGTAGGCTACGAGGTTGCGTGCGTTGATCCAGGCGAGGACATTCGAGCGACATGCATCGCTGAGGTAATCGAACTCGATCCCACATGCGCATGTATCGCCTTTGAGGCCGGACCTGACCCAGCGGACGGTTCCGGCGCCTTCGATGAGGGGCACTTCGGGGTCATCAAGGGCGAGGTGAAACCCGGTAAGCTCGCCGACTACGGACCTTTCCCCTGCGGAGGCCAAGGCAAACCCGCCGCGGCCCACGTGCAGCAGGCGCTTCTCTTTTGCGCGCTCGATGTCTGGAAGATGCCGCTCGAAAATCCGCGCAGGCACTGCGGCAGGCCAATGCGCCCACCGTTCCTCCGGCGGGGCAAGGGCTTTCTGCACGTGGTCCACGAGCGCCTTGAGACTGAACGGCTTGGCGAAGATGCCTTCCGCGCCCTTGTCGTACGCTTCCGACGGCGCTAAGTCGGATTCGTATGCCGTGATGAAGAACACGGCTGGATTCGACGCGTTGCGCAAACGGATGCTATCGAGCAGTTCGATCCCGTTATAGCCCGCCATGCGGATGTCGGTGATTACGGCGTTGACTTGATGGGATTCGACAATGCCGAGTGCGCTTCGTCCGTTGTTCGCTGCGAATACCCGGCTGCCTTACAGTTTGAACTCGAATGCAACCATGTCGCACAGATCAGGCTCGTCGTCCACTACGAGTACCGTGCTGTCTTTCAGTTCCACCATCGTATTACCCCCTGCTCGGTTGATTCTCGCCGAAACTAAAACTACTTTGCACAGGAACTTGCGCCGTAGAGTCTTTCCCGATTAGGTCTCCTCACACCGCCATACCTAAGACCCCTACACTTGCTCGCAAACGTTCCCACGATTCTCTAACCGTATTATGCCACGTTTCCATCCAACTTTCAACTCTTTTCTGGATGGAGGAGCTGGCGTGCAAGGTGGGCGGCGGGAAGGACAACCTCGGAATGGGAATTATGGGAATTATGGGCCGTATGAGACCAATAGGGCTTTCGCCCGCATAAGGTGAGCGGTCAAGACGTCTATTGGGGCACGCCGAACTTTCTTTCGAGATATCGAACGAAGGGTTCCGCGTCCGGTTCGCATCCCGCGATGTCCGCGATGAGTTCGCGCGCCGTCTTTCGCCGTCCGTGGCGATGCACATGCTCGCGTAGCCATTCGCGCAAGGGACCGAAGCGCCCCTCCCCCACGTCAGCCCACAAGTCCGGCATCTCGCGTTCGATGACTTCCATGATTTGCGCCGCATACAGATTGCCGAGCGCATATGTCGGGAAATAGCCGAGCAACCCGTGCGACCAGTGGATATCCTGCAAACAACCGCGCGCATCGTCGGGCACATCAAGCCCCAAGTATCGTTTGAAGCGCGCGTTCCATGCCTCCGGCACGTCGCGCACGGCCAAACGGCCTTCGATGAGTTCGACCTCGATTTCAAAGCGCAAAATGATGTGCAGGTTGTACGTACACTCGTCCGATTCGACCCGGATGAACGACGGCTCGACGCGATTGATCGCGCGGTAGAGGTCATCGGGCGCGACGCCTTCGAGTTGGATGGGAAAATGCTGGCGCAATACGGGCAGATAATGCCGCCAGAACGGCAGGCTGCGTCCAATCGCGTTTTCCCACAGGCGCGACTGCGATTCGTGGATACCGAGCGACGTGCCTTGTGCGAGGGGCGTCCGCGCGTCCGCTTCGGATATTCCCTGCTCGTACAATGCGTGGCCGCCTTCGTGAATCGACGACTGCAACGCCGAAAACGGTTGGCGCGCGTCGATGCGCGTCGTGATACGCACATCGCGTAAACCCATGCTCGTCGTAAACGGATGCACCGAGCGGTCCTGACGCCCCGCCGCCATGTCGTAGCCCATGTCCTCGAGTACGCGGACCGTGAAGTCCCACTGCGCCTGCTCGTTCCACGGCACCCCAAGCCATGCCGGCACGGGCGGATTGCCCCGCTCGGCGATCCGGCGCACGAGGCGGCTCTGTTTTTCCGCTAGGTCCGCGAATAGGACTTTCAATTGCCCCGCCGTCATCCCACGTTCGTAGTCTTCGAGCAACGCGTCGTAAGGCGACTCTTCGTAACCGAGGTAATCCGCTTTGCGCCGCAACATTTCGAGCAACCGGTCGAAATGCGGCGCGAACAATGCGAAGTCCGACGTCTCGCGCGCCTTCACCCACGCCTGAAACCCACGGCTCTGCGCCTCGGCAAACGCCTCGACCCACTCGATGGGTACTTTCCGTGCCCGCTCGTAGTCGTACAGCGCCACCTCGACGAACTTCGCGTCGTCCGGCGCCCCCGCCAGCCGCTTCAACATCTCACCCATGTCGTCGCTGACCTGAAGCCGGTGGGCCATTGCCGACAACGTCGCCAGTTGCCGTCCGCGCCCTTCAGCGGCCTTCGGCGGCATATACGTCTGCTGATCCCAGTCCAGCAACGCAATCGCCGCCTGCACATCCGCAATCTCGCCCAACCACGCCCGCAACAATTCCATGTCGCCGTCCATGTCATGCTCCTCAAGGTAAAACCAAGCCGAAGTACGCGCGTATGACAGGCGTCAGGCTTCTGACTACACTATACGGGTCTTCGCGAAAATCTGTGGGTAAAGTTCTGATAAATAGAAGCATTTAGATACCCTTCTGGTTTCTAAAACCGACCTTGACGAGTCGACCAAGCGGCGCACTGGATGCTTATCACTACTGTACTGAACAAAGTGGAGAAACACAAGGGATTTGTTTTTGGGAAGGCGCGCATGAGCGCCGACGGATTGAAAGGTGCTTGCATAGAAATTCCGGTCAGCGCTCGCAAGAACGGAAAAGCGGTGTGTTATGCGTGGGAGCACGGCCATCGGGGTGGATGAAATCCAGTTTGGGCAGGGCCAGCAGAGTATCTGACGGTAGTTTACCAGTTGGCGGCAGCGCTCGTCAGTTGTTGTTTGCCGACAGGAACCGCGACAGTAAGGTTTTCGCGTCTTTCTTCGAAGAGATGGGGATGGTTTGGTGTGCGGGGATATCGGCAACGACCGAGGCTGTAGGCGTCGATGGGATTTTCTGCTTTTCGCTGGCCTCGCCGCTCCCTTCATCCCGAAAAGTAGACAGTCCCCTTGCGGCTCCTTTACCATGTCGCCGATTAGCGATGATAAAGGAGTGCCGTGACTCTTTCTAGGAATGCCATATCACCTGTCGATGCCGTGCTCGAGCGACAGGACCTTTGGCGCAAACGCTTGGCGCGCGAAGCGCGACAGGAACGCCGTACTTATGAGGACGGCCCGTATCCGGACAGTTCGCGGGTTGTCGCTGCGAAGTCGTTGCTCAAGATGTTGGGATTATTCGCGCGCGGTGTGTACAACGCCTCGAATCCGTTGCTTCATACGCGCGTCCTATCTTTCGATGCGCTGCCGTCGGCATTCGATGGGTTCCGCATTTTGCATCTCTCGGACTTCCATTTCGATGTTGGTTTTGACGTCTTCGAGTGGACCTGCGCGCTGCTCGATGATATCGCGGTTGATCTTTGCGTGTTGACGGGCGACTACCGTTTCAATCAAGGCGCATCGTGTCGCGCGGTATACGCCGGCTTGCAGCGTATTCTGAGCGTCATCCAATCGCGCCATGGCGTGGTCGGCATCCTCGGTAACAATGACGTCGGCGCGATGGTCGAGCCGCTGCGCGCGATGGGTGTGCGCATGCTCGTCAATGAAGGCTTCGCGCTCGATAGAGACGGCGCGGCGATATGGGTTGCCGGCGTGGATGACCCGCACGATTACCGAACATCGAGCATTCCGGCCGCGCTCGGGGGCGCGCCCGATGGGGCTTTCACCGTGTTGCTCGCTCACTCGCCGGAACTCATCGAGCGCGCGGACGGATGCGGTGTGGACTTGTATCTCTGCGGTCACACGCATGGTGGCCAGGTCTGCCTGCCCGGCATCGGCCCGCTCTTTCTCAACACGCGTTGCGAACGCCGGTACTGTGCGGGAACATGGCGGTTCGGAAAAATGCAGGGATTCACCACTACCGGACTCGGCGCATCCACCTTACCCGTTCGCTACAACTGTTCTCCCGAAGCCGCGATTATCGAACTGCGTGTGCAGAATAGTAGTCAGGCGTCAGAATGTTACACATTCTGACGCCTGAATCTCTTATCTTAGCTTCATGGGCCAATTTCGCATTTGGGCATATCGTACTTGAGCACGGTTAGTCCTTCCTGCGAGATCTTGGTTCCCGATATGTTCAGATGGCGTAAGCCCGTCAGCTTCTTGACGTGCGTCAGGCAGGCGTTGCCGATCGCACAATCGCTGATGCCCAATGACTCCAACAACGTGAAATTCTCGACAACGGCGAACCCGGTATCGGTGATCTTGAGGCCCGACAAATTGAGTTCACGCAGATGGACGAGGCCTTTGATATTGTCGAGTCCCGCGTCCGTCACGCCGCTCGAATTGATATCGAGTCGGCGCAGAGCCGTCATGCCCGCGAGCGACGCCATGCTGACGTCGGTCACGTCGTTGCCGATCAACACGAGCGTGTGGATCGCGTCGGCGCCCAGCGGAAGCAGCGGAGAAAGGTCTTTGCCGTCGCTTTGATTTATGACCAATTTCAGAACCTTGCCTGCGGATACCGCTACGCTACGTTCCGCGTGTCCCAGCGGTTTCCACATCTTGGCGCCCGTCGCATTCCAGTCGCGCTCGAACAAGCTGCCCAGCGAACGATTGCTTGGGAAAACAAGAGTGCGTCGTGGTTTCGGCTTGTCCTCCTCGACAGGCGGTTGTGTGGGTTGCGGCGTTTCTGCGGGCGTCGCCTCGGCAGGGGGTTGCGTGGGCTGTGGCGTTTCCGCAGCCGCGGGAGTCGGCGTCGGCGCGGGTTCGGTAGGCCCCCGGCCATTCATCAACACGTATCCTGCGCCGCCGAGAACGATTAACAGCACCGCTGCCGCGATGGGCAGCCATGCGCCTTTGCGCGCCGGAGCTTCCGTTTCGTGCGCTTCGGCTTGAGGCGCAGGTCTTGGCGCGGCTACCGGCGCGGACCTCGCAGGTTTTTCCTGCAATTGGCCTCGGAGACGTTCGACTTCAGCCTGCGCTTTGTCCAGTTCCTCCGCTTTCGCGTTCTGCGCGGACCGCAACGCTTCTACTTCCTGGCCAAGTCGTTCTTCATCGGACGAACCCTTGGCGGCCTCGCCATGCAAGCGTTCCAGTTCGCGTTGCAACGACGCGACGGCTGCGTCCTGTTCGGAACGCCCGCGCTGAGCCGTGGCCAAGGCATCTTCCTGTGCCTGTAACGTTGAACGGAGCGCATCGAGTTCTACGCGCGCCTTATCCAGTTCCTGCGATTTTGTGCGCTCGCTGCTTTGAATTTGTTCGAGATCCTGCATCAACGATTGTTCGGACACAGTGGCGTTCTGTGCCTGCGACCGCAATTGCGAAAGTTCCTGCTGGAGCGCCGCTGTGACCTTTTCCTGTTCGGAACGGCTCCGCTCGGCAGCGACAGCGTCCGTCTCGCGATCCGTTAGCGTGCTACGCAACGCATCGAGTTCGGAACGCGCTTCATCCAGCGCGCGCGACTTCACATTGCCATTCGAGCGCAATTGATCGATTTCCGTGAGCAGGTTCCGCTCGGAATCCGACGCGCGCGCCGTCGAGGACCGCAACGTGTCCAACTCCTGCCGAAGCGCGCCCATCGCCTGAGCTTGTTCGGACTGGCCGCGCCGCGCCTCGGCAATCGCCTCTTCGCGGGCATCCAGCGTACCTTTCAGCGTCTCCAATTCCGCGTGAGCGTCATCCAGCGCGCGCGACTTGACGTCGCCGTGCGCGCGGAGTTGCTCGAGTTCGGTGCGCAGTCCCTCTTCGGATGTGGACGCCTTCGCTGCCTGGCCGCGCAACCCGTTCAATTCGTCGCGCAGCACCGCCATGGCCCGTTCATGTTCCGCGCTGCCGCGCATGGCCGACGCGACGGCGTCCTCGCGTGTGGCCAGCGAACCCTTGAGCGCGGCCAGTTCGTTTCGCGCCTGTTCGAGCGCGCCGCTCTTGGCATTCTCATTCGCGCGGAGTTGATCGACCTCCGCCATCAACGCCTGCTCCGAACCGGACGCTTCGGCGGCATGCGTGTGCAAATCACCCAACTCGCGACGCAACGACGCGAGTTCGCGCTCCTGTTCCTGCCGGCTGTGCGTTGCGGCGCCGATAGCGCCTTCGCGTTCGGCCAATGCATCCTGCAACCGTTCCAGTTCCGATCGAGCGTCGCCCAGCGCTTGCGATTTCGAACTCTCGTTCGTGCGCAGTTGCTCGACCTCCGTCACGAGTTTATGTTCGGACGAGGCCGCCTTTTCGGCGCGCGCGCGCGAGTTAGCGAGTTCGCGCTGCAACGCGGCGATGGCTTCCTCGCTTTCGGTGTTGCTGTGAATCGCCTTCGACACGGCGGCTTCCTGGCGTCGCACCGTTTGTTGCAGCGACTCCAAGTCCGTCCGCGTTGCTTCCAATTCGCGCGACTTGGCCCGCTCGTTCGCGCGCAACTGCTCGACCTCGGCCAGCAGCCGCTGCTCGGAATCGGAGGCTTGGCGCGTCCGCTCCTCGACGGCGTTCAACTCGGCACGCAACGCGGTCACTTGCTGCTCATGCTCGGCATTCTTGCGTTCGGCTTCGGCAACGGCGGACTCGCGGTCGCGCAACGCCCCGCGCACGCTTTCGAGTTCGATCCGCGCCCCCTCGAGCAACTGCGACTTGCCAGCCTCGTTCGCGCGTAACTGCTCGACTTCGCGAAGCAACGCTTCCTGTGCGTTCGACGCGCCCGCCGCCTGCCCGCGCAATCCTTGCACTTCCCGGTTCAGTTCCATGACCATCTGCTCGCGCTCGGCGTTCTTGCGTTCCCCTTCGGCGAGGGCCGTCTCGCGGTCCTCGAGCGCGTTCTTGAGTAAATCCAGTTCGGCGCGCGCGCCCTCCAACAACTGCGACTTCGCGTTCTCCGTCGCGCGCAGTTGGTCCACCTCGCCCTTGAGGCGGTCCTCCGATTCGGTCGCCTGTTGCGCGCGCGAGTTGAGCGTGCCCAGTTCCTGCTGCAACGCGGCCATCGCGCGTTCGCGGTCGGCATTTTTCTGCTCGGCCTCCGCGATGGCCGACTCGCGATCCTGAAGGGCCGTCTTAAGCGAATCCAGTTCCGAGCGCGCTCCCTCGAGCGCTTTGGCCTTGACGGCCTCATTCGCGCGCAACGACTCGACTTCCGTAGCGAGCGCCTGTTCCGACTTGGCGGCGTCGCCCGCCTGGTTACGCAGACCATCCATTTCAGTGCGCAACGTCGCAAGGACCTGCTCGCGTTCCGCGCTACGGCGTTCCGCCTCCGAAATCGCCCCCTCGCGTTCACCGAGGGTCTGCGTGACCCGCTGCAACTCGCCGCGCGCGCTCTCCAACGCATCCGACTTGGACCGCTCATTGGCGCGTACCTGTTCGAGTTCCGCCGCGAGAGCCTGCTCCGAAGAGACCGTACGTTGTGCTTGCTCGTTAAGCGCTGTAAGTTGCGACTGAAGTGAAACGACCTGAGCCTCGCGTTCCCCATTGCGGCGTTCTGCGGCCGTCAGCGCCTCCTCGCGGTCATCGAGCGATTTGCGCAGCGATTCCTGCTCGCGGCGGGCTTCCTCGAGCGCGGATTTCTTCGTCTCGTCCTCCGCGCGCAACCGTTCGACCTCGGAAGTGAGTGAATGCTCGAAATCGGAGGCTTCTTCGGCCATGCCACGCACGAGTTGGAGTTCGCGCCGCAGAGATTCGACGACATGCTGCAACTGTTCACGGTCGTCTGGCGCAGCCTTGGGCTTAATCCCGTCCCTCAGCGCCTGAATCGGCTGTTCCAGCGCATCGAGCATACCGCGCCAACCGTCCACCTGCTCCGTGCCGAGCAGATCGCTCATCGCCGTGCAATCCTCGCGAGCCTCACGAACACGCGCAAGCGCCTTGTCGCAGCATAGCGCCGCTTCCTCGTTCCGGCCCTGCGCCGCCAAATGCTGCGCGCGAAGCGAAAGCAAGGAAATGTTGCCCGGAACCAACGGTTCGATCTCATCGATCACCGCCAATGCCCCCGCGTCCTGTCCCTGTTCTTTCAGGACAGCCAACGCCCGGCACCTTTCATCGATCCAAACCAGGTTCATGAAACAAACTCCTTGGAACAGATTATCACACCTCATGCGCCGATACCAGATCCGGGGAATTCTGACTCCTGACTTCTAAAATCGTTTGCCGCCCGACATTGATAATTCATAATTCATAATTCATAATTCATAATTCATAATTAAGGAGGGTGTGCCATGGTGCTCTGTTACTGGGTTTCTGCGATGTTGCTGGCGGCGGGCGGCGGAAACCTCATCGAAAATCCGTCTTTTGCAAAGGACTTGGCTGACTGGCAAACCTCGAATTGGCCAACTGAAGTACAGGCCGCCGCCGTTACGGAAGGCGCCTCCACCGCCGCGCGTATCTCCGTCTCGGCGGAGAAGGCCCTCGGTTATCCGCTGCTATTCCAGGAACGGCCCGTACACGTCGGCGACGTGTTCGAGGCCCGCGTCGACGCGATGCCGCGCGAGATTCGCAAAGGATATGGCGCATACGGCGCGCTCGAATTCTACGACGCATCGAAAAAACGACTGTGTTTCAACCAGACTGAAGCGGCCTCGCCCGATAACCAATGGACGCGTCTCGCGGTGACCAGCGTGGCCCCGCCCAACGCCGCCACGGTCCGTTGGTGTCTCATCGTCAACGGCGTCGGGGAGGGATTCTTCACCGACGCCGCGCTCGCGTGTACCGGAAACATTGCCCCGAAACCGTTGTCGGGGCCGGTCACGATTACGGTGACGCGCAAACGAGCCTGCAAGACCTTCAAGGGATTCGGCGCGGAAGATGACGGCTGGTTCTATGGCCCGGACAACGCCGAGCACGGCGTGACGGCGGAAGACGAGCCCATTCGCGAAGGCCGCATTCGCTGGATGGACCCCGATTGGGTGCGCATGTTTTTCTGGTACCGCGACTGGTGTCCCAAGGACGATTGGGAGACATTCACCTTCGACAGCCCGAACATGCAGAGCCATTATCGGACGCTCGACCTCTACCAACAAATCGGGGCCTGCATAAACGTCGTCGGCGTCGAATGGGGCATGCATCGGCCCTTTACCGACCTGCCGAAAGCCGCGCGCGCCATCGCATCGTTGCTCGAACACCTGATTCGCGTCAAAGGCTACACGTGCGTGCAGGAGTGGACGCTGACCAACGAACCAAACGGATCGTGGCTGACGCTCGGTCAGACCTTCGACGAATTCGTGCAACTGCACCGGCTCGTCAAGGAAGAATGCGCGCGGCGTGGACTCAAGATTCGCGTCATCGGCAGCGACGACACCAATGGCCTCGCGTGGTTCCGTCAATGCGTCGGCAGCAAGGACTACGCCGCCACCGCAGACCTCTTCGCGTCGCATCGTTACGTGCCATTCGCAGACCGCGCGCTGGTCCCATTCTTCTTCGACGCACGCCTCGAACTGCTCAAGGAGCACCGCATCGACAAGCCGCTGATCCTCGCCGAATTCGGATTCCAGGACAACCGTTCCGGTACGCTCGAAAACCCGCTCATGGAAGAATATCCCTACGCCGTGTGGACGTCGGCCCTCGTAATCGACGCGCTCAACCGGGGCGTCGCGGGCTTCTCGATTTGGTGTTTGAGCGAGGTCTACTATCCCGGCAACGGGTTCATGAACTACGGCCTGTGGAACTTCAAGAATCGAAACTGGGAAGTGCGGCCCGTCTACCATGCCTGGGCCAGCTTCTCGCGATTGACCGAAGCCGGCGACAAGGTCTTCGTATGCGAATCCAGCGGCGCTCCTCATGTGATTGCGGCGAAAGTCGGCAAGACGCTGTTCTGGGTCAACCGCTCCGACCAGGACGCCGATGTGCGAATCGCGAGCATGAAACCGTCCGAGATCCGCATCATGACGGAGTCCACGCTCTCCGGCGACCGCGAATCCGGCGTGGTGGTCAAGCCAAACGACGGCATGTTCAAAGCGCCGCCACAAAGCTTCGGATATGCGCGATGAAGGAGGCTGTAGGAAGTGAGGCTGTAGGCTGTAGGACATCCGAGCCTGCGGTCTATGGCCTACAGCCTCACTTCCTAACTCCTTGACGAAAGGGAAATAGCATGAATCGATTCAGCGTTTTGACCGTAATAAGCATTCTATTGGCTGCGGTTGCCGGTGCCGATGAGGCGGCCGACAAGGAGTATATCGCGCGGTTCGAGAAGGAGTTTCCCAAGGCTGCCCAGCCCGCGAAACTCGAAGACTATGCAACGGTCGCGCGATACGACGAACTGTTTATGGGCAGCAATCTCGACGATGCGCTGAAAACGGTCTCGAACGATTCCGGCGGCATCGCGTGGGGCTTGTCGTATCGGATGATGTCGCTGAACGACCTATATCGCGTCACGGGCGACGTGAAATATCTGCGCGCGAATCTGAGATGCATCCAGGCCGTCCTCGCCGTCACCGACGACAAGATCGGCAAGCAACTATTCACCGGGCGAATCGTGGCGGCATGGGGTTGTGACAAGTATGCCAAGCGCGGCCGCGCCGTCTTCGCAGTCCACACCGGCATCATCACCGCGCCGATGTTCGAGTTCCTATTGCTGGTGCGCGACAACGTCGGCTTCAAGGCCGAGATCGACGACGTGTTCCAGACGATTCTCAAGGGCGCGGCGGATGCGCTCGCCGTCCATGACCGGCAATGGCGCGACGGACCCGAAAAAGGCGCGGGCCATTACATCGGCATGGACCAGGAAGACGATCTCGAGAACAAGCCGTTGCCCGGCAACCGCCTCAGCGCGATGGGCTGGGCGCTGTGGCGTTCGTGGCAGATTTCAGCCAATACCATGCATCGCGACCGCGCGCTTGCGATAGGACGCTACATCAAAAACCGCCTGTACAAGAGTCCCGACGGCGCCTACTACTGGGCGTACTCGCTGACGGTCGATCCCGTGAAAGAGAAGCGCGCCCGTGAAAATGTCTCCGGCGAAGATTCCTCGCACGCCGGCCTGACCATGGCATTGCCGCTGGCGCTGGCGCGTGACGGCAAGATCTTTAATCGCCATGATCTCAGGCGTGTAGGCAAGATGGTCGTCAACGGCATCGCGCGACTGGGCGGCGGCATCCTGATTGGGAGCGTGACCGGCGATCCGAAGGCCAACCCCGGTTACGTCGGACATGCCGTCAACTGGCTGTCCTTCGCCGAAGCCGAGTCAGGCGTTCGCGACACGATTCTACCTTTCTACCTCAACTATAAGTCTTATCCAGATCCCTACGAACTCGCGCGATTGCTACATTGTCACAAGTTCGGAAAGTGATTCGTCGACTTCGTGGTGGCTTGCGAATAAAAGGGTGCAGTTCTGTCTTTACCGTAGCGTCCAATAATTTGTTCGCAAGTCTAGGGGCATTTTCGCAGTTGCTAAATCCAAGCCCGTCTATGTGGATGCAGCAGATTACGGAAGACGGTCGAAATTTGGAGTGCGGCGGCTGCGACGCCGCTTTGGATGGATGAACGCCGATGCGAAAACGGAGCCAAAGCGGCGTCGCAGCCGCCGCACTCCAAATCGGGCCGTTCTCGAAGCGTGCCGCTTGCATCGGTAATAGGAGAGCTGCACCCAAATAAAATCTCACGGCGTACATCCGTTGTGTCATCCGTCGTTGCGATGGGTTGGATGGACGGGTATTATATCGCGTGTAGTTTGGCGGTCCGAAAATGGGAGTATGACGAGATGCGTTTACCGGTTTGTCCACTGATCTTTGCGTTCCTTTTGTTCGTGCCGGGCTTCGGGGCTTTTGCCGCGCCGGATGCCGATGCCGTGCGTGCGCTGTTCGAGCATCCGACGCGCGAGTACACGTCTTCGCCGCTTTGGGTGTGGAACGATCTCTTGACTGAGTCGGAGATCGCGGACAGCATGAACTCGTTTGCGGATCAGGGCGTTCGGCAGGTCTTCGTGCATCCGCGTCCGGGTTTGATGACGCCGTATTTGTCGGACGATTGGTTTCGGATGTGGCGCGTGGCGCTCGATGTGGCCAAACAACGCGACATGAATGTTTGGATCTATGACGAGAATTCGTATCCTTCGGGATTTGCGGGCGGATTCGTTCCGGAGGCGATGCCGGACTCGCGCTGTATCGGACTGGTCCTGCGGAAGATCAAGAGGCCGGGTGAAATCAAGGACGCGAATATCTTGGCGGTATTCGCACAGGACGGGGAACTATGGAAGAATGTGACGGATGCGTTTCGTGCAAACACGCCGACGGAAGGCGAATACTTTGCGGCGACGATCTCGATGGGCGGCGAATCGCCGTGGTATGCGGGAAAATTTTACGTCGATCTTCTCCGCCCAGGCGTCACGGAGAAGTTTCTCGATATCGCGGTCGAACCGTACCGCAAGACGTTCGGCGCGGAGTGGGGAAAATACATCCCCGGCTCGTTTACCGACGAGCCTCATCTCGCGTCTGCGGCAGGATTGCATTGGACGCCCGATCTGCCTCAGGTGTTCGAACAGCGGCGCGGTTATTCGCTGATAGACAATCTGCCTGATCTGTCGGAAGCCACCGGCGACTGGAAACGGGTCCGGCATGACTATTATCAAACGCTGATGGAACTTTTCGGTGAGCGTTTCGCAAAGCCGTATAGCGATTACTGTGCGCGGAACGGCATCGAATTCACGGGGCATGTTTGGGAACACGAATGGCCAAACACGCGTTGCGTGCCGGACAACATGGCGTTTTCGTCATGGCAGCAACGTCCTGGAATCGACATCCTGTTCAACCAATACGATGAAAGCGTCCACAGCCAGTTCGGCAATGTCCGGGCGGTTGTCGAACTGCGTAGCGTTGCGAACCAGATGGGCTGTCGGCGGACATTGTGCGAGACGTATGGCGGCGGAGGTTGGGACATCCGTTTCGAAGACCTCAAGCGCATCGGCGATTGGGTTCAGGTGCTCGGCGTCAACATGATTAACGAGCATCTCTCGCATATCACGTTGCGCGGGGCACGCAAACGCGATTACCCGGTGACATTTTCGTATCACGAGCCGTGGTGGAACGCCTACCACACGCTGACCGGTTATTTCACGCGCGTATCCGTGGCGTTGTCGCAGGGCCAGCAAATCAACCCGGCACTCGTTCTCGAACCGACGACCACGGCGTGGATGTACCAAGGCGCCGAGGGCGACGCGCTCGATAAGCTTGGCAACACATTTCAGCAGGTCGTGACGGACTTGGCGAAGGCCCAGGTCGAGTTCGATCTCGGCTGCGAGGATATCATCGCGCGCGTGGGATCAACGCGGGCCGGGACGGCTTTGGTGGACGCGTATGGGAAAATCATCGCGCTCGTGGGGTCAAAGGCCGGCTCGAAATTCGTGGTGGGCCAGCGCGGTTATGACACGGTCGTACTGCCGCCGTTCACGGAGAACCTGAACGCGCGCACGGCGGAGTTGCTCGAAGCGTACCTCGCGAATGGCGGGGCGCTGCTCGTGTGCGAACCGGCGGCATTGTCGCGGATCGACGGCCAGGCTTCGCCGCGCGCCGAGGCCATTCTAAGTTCGGCGAACTGCAAGCGCATCGAAACGGGCCAACTGCCTGCCGCGTTGCGCGAACGCGTGAAAGACGGATTCTCCGTGACGCGTCCCGCGAACGACGGCGGCATTCTGTATCACCATCGCCGACAGTTGGCGGACGGCGACCTTGTATTTTTCGTGAACACGTCAAACGCGATGCCCACGCACGCAACGGTACGCAGCCCGGCCAAGGGCGTGCAGCAATGGGACCTGGATACGGGCGAATGCATACCGTATGCGTCCGGTGCCGATGGTATCGAGGTAGACTTACCGCCGTGCGGAAGTCTGCTGCTGTTCCTTTCCGACAAGCCGCTCGCGCAAGCGCCGCAGTCCGATGCGAAAGGCGCGCCGCAGATCGTCGCGCAGACCGCGCCCTTGGAAATCCGCCGGGTGCGTCCGAACGTGCTTCTGCTGGACTTTGTTACGGTGACTGCCGGCGGCGAGACGAAGGAGAATGTGCATTGCCAGCGAGCCGGCCAGTTCGTATTCCGGAAGAACGGGATGCACGCCAATCCGTGGGATCATGCGATTCAGTTTAAGGACGAGTTCCTCGCGAAAACGTTCCCGCCGGATAGCGGCTTTAAGGCAGCGTATGGCTTTACCATCGAAGGTGCGCCACCGAAACCGATGTACGCAGTCGTCGAGCGCGCGGATTTGTACAAGGTTTCGTGCAACGGCAAACCGGTGGCAGTCGACCGCGCGTCGTGGTGGCTGGACAAGGCGTTCGTCAAGATGGACATCTCGGAAATGGTTCAAATCGGCGAGAACCAGTTGACGATCGAGGCGTCGCCGTTTACGGTGTTCCACGAAGTCGAGGCGGCCTACATTCTTGGCGAGTTTAGTTTGAAGGCGTCTGACAAGGGCTTTGCGATTATCCCGGCGCAACCGCTTCAACTTGGCCCGTGGAACGAGCAGGGCTATCCGCTCTACGGCGACGCGGTGTCATACTCGGCGGGTTTCGATGTGGCGTCGGTGGGTGGCGCGTATGAGGTGTCATTGCCGAAATGGCTGGGCAGCGTTGCCGAAGTCATGATCAATGGGAAATCGTCCGGCTATATCTACCGGCAACCCTTCCGGTTGGACGTAACCAAGCAAATGCTCGAAGGCCGCAACACGGTCGAAGTCGTCGTGTACGGCACGCTCAAGAATACCATGGGACCGCACCACGGCAACCCGCCGTTGGGTATCGCGTCGCCCGGCGCCTTCGACAAAGTCAAAGACCCCGGCCCACCGCCGGGATCGACCTACAGCACCATCGGCTACGGCCTCTTCGAACCGTTTGTGTTATCCGAGGACCCACAGATTCTGGCGAAGAGGCCGTTCTGAAGCCTGAAGCCTACAGCCTTTATTTGCCTCATGAGCACGGGTAACGCCAACTGCCGCATCCGAAAAGTGGACTGCCGCCTGTTCCGTTGGCTAGACTGCCAGACGCAGACCAAAGGATTGATCGGGCTGATGGCGAATCGCGCGGAACTACCGATGAGCATACGTGGACGGTTTGGCGGGTGGCTGGACCAGACGACGCGTGCGATCTTGTTTCCGGAATCGCGGGCGTTATTGCTGGCGGAAGAGGCGGTCCTCGCGCTGTTGTCGGCGTACTTCGTTTACACGCGCGGGGCGACGATGGGCGTGGCGGCGGCGTTGGCGATCGCGTTTGGACTCCTGTTCGCATTCGGACCGTCGCGGTTTCCGTTGGTAATCTTTGTCGGCTACATGGCTGCGGCACACCAGTATCGGTCGCTCGTTACGAAGCAGTTCGGCGGCATCGAATGGCATCCGCGCGAAGTCCTGTTGTTCATGTTGCTCTTCCATTTTGGGGCGAAGTTGCTGCAAGGGAAGGCCTCATGGCGTCATGACTTGACGGATATTCCAATGATACTCTACGGGGCCTTCTTCCTCGATATCGCGGTATGCGGCCTGTTGCGCGAGGCCGATTTGCACCGGTGGATCGCCGAATGCCGCTATCCGATATTCCTCTGCTCGTATATCGCGTTCGCGAGTCTCATCCGCGACAAACGGATGCTTTACCAGGGACTATGGTTTCTGTTCGCGCTGGGTACGGCCATCGCGTGCCTTGCGCTTGCATTCTTTTGCTACACATTCGTAACGCGGCACGTCGTCAACACACAGAATGCCTTTGGCGAATACGTCCCGCGCCAACTCGGCCCGTTACTCGTACAGTCGGTGCGGCCCAACGGCCACATGCTCTTCGAGATCGCGTTGACGGTACTCGCGTCGCTTTTCTTTTGTCCCACGCTGACCCGCGTGCAACGATTCGGATGCGTGCTGGGGATCGGCCTATTCGGTGCGGCCATCGCCATTGGCATGATGCGCACGGCGTACGTCGCGGTGGCATTGTCGCTCGCGTTGACGGGATTCTTCCTCATTCCTTCGCAGGCAACGCGGCGCTCCCTCTTGGCCGTCACGCTCATCGGTGGCACGGTGGCGGCGTTGTTTTCCGCAGCGACCTTCTATGCGTACTTTACTGGCATCGCGCCGATTCTGGGCGAATCACTCCGGGGACGCATCGAAGAGATCAAAGGCGCGTGGGGTGTGTTCATGCAGCACCCACTGATGGGCGGCGGCATGGGCAGCACGTTCGAAGCAATGGGATTCGTGTCGAAAACCAGCACGCTCGCGTACGGTCAAGCGGAGTATCAGACCGTCCACAACGTCTGGATGTATTTTCTATCGAAGGGCGGACTCTTCGGGTTCGTATTGGCGGCCACGGCACTCACAGGCCTGTGGGCGCGCGGCGTCGCCCTCATCGGACGCGCGACGAACGCGGTCGACCGCTACGTGCTTATCGGCCTCGTCGCCTCGTTCGGCGGCCAACTCATCGCATCCCTCGCCATGCCGCGCCTAACCTATCCAAACGGTCACGTCTATGTCGCCATCATGGCCGCGTGCTGGGTCGTGCTCGCGAACGATTTCCAACAAGAGAAGGGATGATGGGTTTGGGGTCCAAAGCGAAACCCCGACAGAACCCCGGCAGTCCTAACAAGCATGGGCGGAGTGGACGAGGTGGACGGAGTGAACAGAATACGACGGTTTGAAATGGACTGGTTCTTCATCCTTCAGCCTTCATACTTCATCCTTCAGCCTAAAGCCTAACAAAAGGATTCAACCATCATGCTGCACCCCCTGCTTGCCCTGAGTACGCTTGCCCTGAGTCT
Source organism: Candidatus Hydrogenedentota bacterium (assembly GCA_903925285.1). Lineage (GTDB taxonomy): Bacteria > Hydrogenedentota > Hydrogenedentia > Hydrogenedentales > SLHB01 > DSVR01. The sequence continues at coordinate 19,036 of CAIYET010000249.1, forward strand.
GCTGAATGCTGCGGAGGGCGCTAACCGCGAGTCGTGGCTGCCGGACGGATTCCGGCTTCCGAACATCGTGCATCCGTTCTCGCCGACGCCGGTCACGCGGACGTTGCCGGTGGCGGTCGCTCCGTTCGTCGAGCAGGTACGCGGCGTGTGCGTGGACACGATACCGGCGGATGCGCTCGGTCTGAACATCGACGCCCAAGGCCAATTGACGGCTGTCACGGAACGCCAACGTTTGCCCAAAGACGGGCCTGCGATCAACGCTTCTGCGAGAATTGGCAGCGTGACGTTTTACGCGACCGACACCGGTCTCTTCGTTCAGGACGCGCCCTCACAGCCACCCAAACGTCACGAGTCCTACGGTGTCGACGGTCCGCTGGCCACGCGCGTTACTTCGCTCGTCGCGGATTCGCGCGGGACGCTGTGGGTCGGCACACCGGTGGGATTGGGCCAGCGCCTGCCGGACGGTACGTGGCATGCGATACGCGGCAAAGACGGCCTGCCCTTCGAGGATATCACGGCGCTCGCAGTCGATACGCGCGACCGGCTTTGGATTGGCACGACGCAAGGCGCAATCTTCTACAAGCCGTATGAAACGGGACGCAAATGGTTCTATCGCACCGGGAAACGATACTTGCCCGGCAACCTCGTGAAGGCCGTCGCGATCCATCCCTCTGGCACGCCGGCGTATTTCCTGACAGACGCCGGGCTTGGCCGCATCGACGAGGTCGAAACGACTCTGTTGAAAAAGGCCACCGCGATCGAGAAGCGTATCAATGAACGTCACCGCCGCCTGGGTTTGGTCTCGGCGTGCCTCCTGGACAATGCGGACAATCCCACCGCGCACACGATCGGCGACAACGATAACGATGGCCTCTGGACCGCGTACCATGTCGCCGCGATGTCGCTGTGTTACGGCGCCACGAAGGATGACGCGGCACGCGCCTCGGCGCAAACGGGCATGCAGGCGCTGTACATGCTCCAGGACGTCTCTGGCATTCCGGGAGTCGTGGCGCGCAGCGTGCTGCCCGAAGCCGAAGGCAAGCTCAAAGGTCCGCAGTGGCGGCCCACGCCGGACGGTACGACGTACTGGAAGAGCGACACGTCCAGCGATGAAATCGACGGTCATTATCTCGCGTTCTACACCTACTACGAGCATGTCGCCCAACACGACAAGGCCGAGCGCGAGGTGCTCGAACGCCATGTCCGCGCCTTGACCGACCACCTCGTCGATAACGGGTACCAACTCATCGACTGGCACGGCAAACGGACGCGCTGGGGCTTCTGGGACCCGAAATCGATAAACGAAAGCCTGTTCGAATACGTGGAAACCGGCCTCAACAGTCTGCAAATGCTGTCGTTCCTTAAGGTCGCGCATTACATCACCGGCGACAAGAAATACGAGGCGCATTACCGCAAGCTCATTGGCGATCACAATTACCTGGCCAACGTTCTGCTGACGAAGAAGGCTTTCCCGGACAGCGTCAACCACAGCGACGATCAACTGGCCTTCGTGGCCTGGTATCCCATTCTGCAAATCGAGAAGGACCCGAAAGTGCGCCGCGCCTTGTGCATGGGCGTGCAACGCCACATCCATATCGTCCAACCCGAACAACCCAGTTTCTACACGTTCGTCTACGCCACCGTCGATCCACAAGGCGCCGATATCGACGGCGCCATCGAGAATCTGAGGCAGATTCCCACGGACCGCCGACATTGGGATATGATGAACAGTCACCGGGCCGACGTCGCGTTCTCGCCACTTGCGAATCGGTTTGGCCATCGCGTACTCACGCGCGTCCTGCCCGCCGACGAACGCGCGTTCGACAAGTGGAACTCCGACCCATATATTCCGGACTATCCCGGAAATGGTTGCTACGAAGACGACGGCGCCGCCTATCTCCTCCCCTACTGGATGGGCCGCTTTCACGGCTTCATCGCAGAGTAAACCTGCGGCGCAAGACGCAAGGCAACGAAAAATGCTAAGCTCATGGCATGGATGTTCTCGCAGGGATTGTAAAGCAGTATTGGGGCTACGACTCGTTTCTGCCGCTGCAACGGGAAGCGATGGCGTGCGCGCTCGATAAGCGCGATTCGCTCGTCGTGCTGCCGACGGGCGGCGGAAAGTCGCTGTGCTTTCAAGCGCCCGCCATGGCCATGGACGGGATGGCCATCGTGGTTTCGCCGTTGCTCTCGCTGATGAAGGACCAGGTCGATGCCCTGCGAACCAACGGGGTTCCCGCCGCGAAAGTCGACAGTACCATGACATCGGCGGAACGCAACAGCGTCCATCACAGGATCTTGGCCCGCGAAATCAAGCTCCTGTACGTCTCGCCGGAACGCCTCGTCCAGCCAAGTTTCATCGAATACCTCGGCGAGAACTCCGTGTCATTTTTCGTGATCGACGAGGCCCATTGCATCAGCCAGTGGGGACACGATTTCCGTCCCGAATACCGCGAGTTGCGAAAGTTGCGCGAAGCGTTTCCCGGCACCGCAATCCACGCGTTCACGGCAACGGCGACGGCGCATGTGCGCAACGATATCGTCGGCGAGTTGCAACTGCGCGATGCTTCTATTTTGATCGGCTCCTATGATCGCCCGAACTTGATTTACCGGGTCCAGCGCCGCGCCGACGCCTACAGCCAGGTCCGCGCGATCATCGACGAGCATCCCGATGAATCAGGGATCGTCTACTGCATTCGACGCGCCGATGTCGATTCGCTCTGCGAAAAACTGGTCGAAGACGGATTCAAGGCGCTGCCGTATCATGCGGGGATGAAGGACGCCGAACGCAAAAGCAATCAGGAAGCCTTCGCGAAGGAGGATGCGGATATCGTCGTGGCAACGGTCGCGTTCGGTATGGGGATCGACAAGTCCAACGTGCGTTACGTGCTCCACGCCGCGATGCCCAAGTCCATCGAGCATTACCATCAGGAAACGGGCCGGGCGGGCCGCGACGGCCTGCCGGCGGACTGCTGGCTCTTGTACTCGTATGCCGATTTCAAACTGTGGGAGGGAATCATCCGTAAAGGTGAACTGCAGGGCGCCGAAGTCGCGTTGCGCAAACTCAACGACATGAAACGGTATTGCGATAAGTCCGTCTGCCGCCACAAGGCGCTGGTCGCCTACTTCGACCAAGCCTACACCGCAAAGCCGTGCGGCTCATGCGACGTCTGCCTGAGCCAATTCGGTATCGTCGACGTCGTCGACGATACCGAATCCATCGCGCGGACGATTCTCGATTGCATCGCCGATCTGGGGTCCATGGCGGGACCGACGTACACGACGCTCGTGCTGACCGGCTCGCGCGAAGAGCGCGTCCTCGCAAAGGGCCATCAAGCGCTCAAAAAGTACGGCGCGTTGGCGTCGTTCGGCGTGCCGACCGTGCGCGATTGGATCGAACAACTGGTTCAGCAGAACTACCTCGATAAAACGGGCGAATACAACGTACTGGTCCTGACCCCCAAGGGCAAGGCCGCGATGCTTGGAGAAAATGTCCCGCAACTCGCGCGGCCTCTCCAGCAACAGGCCCGGAAAATTCACACCGGATTCGAACAGCGGAAACCGAAAGCGCCGAAAGTCTTGCCTGGCGTTGCAGTTGTATTCTTCGGCGAAGTCGATGAGGGACTCTTCCAGGCATTGCGCCGCTTGCGCCGCGCGAAGGCCGAAGAACTCGAAGTCCCGCCCTTTGTGATTTTCAGCGACGCGGCCTTACGCGACATGGCCCGGCGAAAACCGACGAATACGACGGCCTTTCTCGAGGTCAGCGGCGTCGGCCAGAAAAAGTGCGAGGCATTCGGCGACGAATTCATCGGCGCGATCCGCACCTACTGCGAAGACCACCCCGAAACCGTCAACAACGATGAAGTATGAATCGCACGCCTCAAGCTAAATCCGGCATTTGAAAACACGGATTGCCTTTGTTAGGTTCACAGGCTTTCAGTAATACGCGACGATTTCCAGCGGTTCGGCGCGCGCCTCGATCATGACGCATTCTTTTTCCGGATCGAAGGTCGTGCAGGGTACGCCGTTGATTTCGCAACGCATCATGCGCTTGCCTTCGGAGTGGCGGAATCGTGCGATGAGCCGTTTGGGCGGATTGCGTTTTGGCGGTTCGACGCGCATCGTAATGCGGTCCTTTGCGGCGTCGGATTCGAGCGATACGGACATCGGTCCGAAGTAGGTCGCCGCGTGCTCGATGCCGATCCGTTGTCCGTCGGCGAGCCAGTAACGCGGAATCGCCGCGCCGAGCCAGAGGTCGTCGCCGCGTTCGAGGATGAACATCATCCGCAGCCAATAGGTCGAGTTCGCCTCGTCGGACGACTTGTAATGGTCGCCACGAAAATCGCCCATGTTCGGCAAAGCGTGCTCGGTCATCATGCGCGTGTCGGGGAAATAACTGACCGCGAACGCGTTGAAGTATGCGCGCAGGAAGTGCGGGATTTCGTCGCGCAAAAGGTATGCGATCGGGTTGCACAGAAGATTGGCCTGCATCGAAATACCGCCCCGGCTGAACCAGTGGCGTTCCAACTCGTCGCCGCGCAGGTCGTAGCCAAACTGCTGGGACAGGTAGAGGTTGTCCTCGAAATCCCGAACGATCCAGCGCGACATAGGCTCGTCGGGTTCAAGCAAACCGCAACGTACGAGGTGAATCGCGCCCTCGAGCGTTTCGGTGATCCAGCCGAACGAACGCCCGCGCCGGTGGACGTCGCTCGGGATATGCGGGATCCAGCGTCCGTCGCGCAACCGCACGACCGGCGAGCGCCGCATGGCCTCGGTGAAGGCGGCGCAGATATCTTCGCGATAGGCGGCGGCCTCGATTTCGAGACGCTCGCCTTCGGGATGTCCCGCATCCTTCAAGGCATCCGCCGCGTTGGCCATGCCCCACCATGCATACACGTTGTTCGACATCCAGCAGCGCCAGTCGCCGATATCTTCGAGCGAACCGGGCGGCAGGAGTCCGCGCTCGATGGCGCGCATGGGCGACGTCTTGGCCATCTCGACCGTGCGTGCGCGTTCACGCGCGATCCACTCGCAGGCTTTCAGAATGTTCGGTTTAGCGCGTTCGAGCCACGCGGTGTCCCGCGTATACCGGTAATGCTCGCCGATACACCAAAGTACCCAACCGTGATGTTGGTTGTAGCCGTTCGCGTCCTCATACCCGCCCGCGCAGTAGAACTCGCCTTCGGCGCTCGAGTAGTCGCCGGGCAGCGGGCGCTTACCCTGGTAATGCAGCCACGTCTCGATGGCCTCTTCCGCGCGTTGGTGATAGCCTCGGCGGTCGAGGTCCGATACCATCATACATGCCTCGTTCGCATATACGCCGTACTGAAACGTGCCCACCTTGGCCATGTAACGCAGGCTGCCGCCCACTTCGCGTTCCGTGTTGATCAGCAGATGCGGGAGATGCGCGTCGTAGAAATCGTTGATCATCGGTTCGGGCGTCTGAATCCGCGCGCCCTGTCCAATGCGTCCCTGCCAATACCCGCGCACCGCCTCGAATGCCGCATCGAATCGGATGGTCTCGAGTTGCGCCAACTCAGGTTCGTCCTCGCGCAAGGAAATGAAGGGAATCGCGATATCGAGAATTCGCGCGGGTTGGCCGGGCGCGACCGCTGCCTCGTAACGGATCGCATGCTCGGACGCCGTGAGTCCGGTACTGTCGGACACAAGTACGCGTACGCGTTCATTACATATGATCTTGTTGCCGCGCAATTCGAGCAATTCGACTCCAGCATCATCTTTTGTTTCAATGGTTAATCGAGCATTTGCCGAAGCGTTCTTAGACGGTTCCATCATAAAACGGATGTACAGCGCCATGGGGTCGTCGGCCAGAATGCGCCCGTCCTCCGACGGCGTTCCAGCCAGAGGAACCGCGAACGCGGTCTGCGTATAACGAACGCCGTCCAGTTCCCACGTGGTCACCGTCATCGGCAGACAACCATCGACCAGCGTGCGGTCTTTCATGGCCTCGCGCGGCAAACCGAATCGAGTCCACAACTCCTCGCCCGTCCAATGGCAGCGATCCGTGTCGCGGCCAGGAATCCGCGCGATCCAGTTCTTGTTGCGAAAGACATTGCACGCGCCATCCAGTCCAAAATGCTGCCGCGTACCCTCGAAGCTCAACGGGATGTATTGCCGGCCCTTTTCGGGCATGTCCGCCCACGCGCGCGCAAACGTCTGTTCCGGCATATCGAAGACCCGCGAATACAGGTCCTTCTCCGCCCGTTCCGCGTTTCGCGAAGCTTCCTCGTACGTGATTTCCACGTCGGCTCGACGCACGATCACGCCAAAATCGGGCACGAAGATATGCCCCCATTTCACGAGGTCCGACGCCGCGAACGAAAATGTCTCGTTCGTACCGCGCAACGTCACAACCGTCTCGTCGAACGAACCATAATGCCGAGGTTCCGCATAGCGCACACGTGCGCGCACGCCATCGCGCGATTCGACGGATTCGAGAACGCCGTTGAAGACCTCGAAGCGTCCATCCCAAGCACCCGGTTTCGAGGTCTCGACGACGAAGTCCAACGGACGCCAGACCGAGTCGGTATAGGCCTCGACCTTCGCGACGGGCGGAACGCCTTCCTCATGCAGTATACGCAGTTTCAGCGTCGTACGGTAACGCGCATCGCGGTTCCCGATATCGGTGAACTCGCGCGCGTTGACCGGATTAAACGTGAACGTCGCACACGCGCCGTCGACCTTCACCTCGGCATCCGCCGTCTTCCATTCGCCCTTATACCAATCGCCGATATCGAACCACCCCGATTGGCCCGCGCCCGACGGTGCGTCGCGCGGAATTTCCTTATGCGGCCACGAACTCTGCCAGTACTGCAACGCGAGCTTTTCCGGGAGCGGACGCGAATCGAACGTCACCACGACACGATGCAGTTCGCGCGGGTCTTCCCACACGACCGTGTACCCATCTTCCGCTCGCATGATTTCCCCAAACGGCACGACATCCAAAGCGACATCCCTCCCCGGCAACACCTGCACGGAAGCGAATGGCCCCGCGATTTGCGGAACTTCGCCCATGCACAGCGCGGCCATCAGGCCAACCACAAGTTGAGTAAGCATCGGGCCATGTTACCTGTCTGCGTGATGCCGAGGCAAGGTGAAAGTTGAACCGCGGAACGGCAGTAGATAAGATTCCTTTATTATGGCCAAGAGAGAATCTGACAAAGAGTTTACTGTTGCCGCAAGGCAGGACGATCAGGGAGAGAACCGAGAGTCAGTCCCCGTCTATTTCCTTTCCTTGAGGGTCGAGAATGTGCTCTGCTTCGGACCGAAACAGACGCTGGACCTCAGCAACGGCAAGGGAGCCCCTGTGCCATGGACCATTATCCTCGGCGATAATGGCGTGGGGAAAACCACGCTACTCAAATGTCTCGCTGGGTGTGAGTTTACAGAGACCATATTGATAGGCAGCAAGGATGGTGGCGAGGAACGGGTTATGCTTCCACGAGGTTTTCGGGAAGAGTGTATACAGGATCTGCTCGTTCGCGGTCAGCCTGAGATTACCACGCAGTTATGTAGTGGTTCCGATTTGAGAAGTGCAATAAATGGTAAGACGCAACCGCATATGGGCCACACCTCAATCGGGAGACGTTACTGTTCGCCTATTGATTCATCATTTGGATCTCTTCGATGCTACGGCTATGGCGCGTCCCGGCGAATGGCGCGCGCTTCGCTATCTGAGTCAGACGAAACGCAGAATTCGGAGAGTCTGCTTGATGAGGGATCTGAACTGATCAATGCAGAGGAATGGCTTCTGCAGGCCGACTACGCGGCAAGCAAGGACTCAAGTCCAGCGCAAAAATTCGCTCGACGCCGAGATCAGATCAAGGAAGTGTTAATTAAGCTGCTCCCGGATGTCTCCGATATTCGAATCACCACTCCCACAAAGGAAGGGCAAGTGTCTTTCCTCGAGTTTCAGACGCCTTATGGTTGGGTTCGATTGCAGGCGTTGAGCCTTGGGTATCGGTCGATGATTGCGTGGGTGGTCGATCTGGCGACCAGACTTTTCAAGAGATTCCCTAATAGCCCGGACCCCTTGGCGGAACCCGCAGTTGTTCTGGTTGATGAAATCGACCTTCATCTTCACCCGTCCTGGCAACGGAAGATACTGGCTTACCTTTCCGAGCGGTTTCCGAACACGCAGTTCATCGCTACCGCACACAGTCCGCTCGTGGTGCAAGCGGTTGAAGATGCGAATGTCGTTCTGCTCCGGAAAGAGGGCGATCACGTCGTCATCGAGAACAATCGCGAATCGGTACGGGGCTGGCGGGTGGATCAGATATTGACGAGCGATTTGTTCGGGTTACCAAGCGCTCGTTCCCTAAAATACGAGGCATTGATGGCCGAGCGCGAACAGATTCTCTCGAAGCCCAAGCTGACCGCGCGCGATGATAAGAAGCTCGCGGACATTAGATCCCAATTGGAGGTTTGGCCGGTCGGCGAGAACGCGGAAGATCGCGAGGCGATGGATATCATCCGCCGTGCCGCGCAAAGCCTGAAGAAGAAAGAGAAAGCTGGGTCGTGATTCGAATCGTGAAGTCTTTAGCGCCCGAAGTGCTGCGCGATGGACAGACTAAGACGGCAGCCGACAGCGCGGACTATCAAGCGCACAAGACGGATTACGATTCCGGGAAGAGGAAGTTCTCCTTCGATCATGACATCTATGCCCATGTCGACGTCAAGAGCGTCCTGCTTCTGGATCAGCATGATAAGTGTTGTTTCTGCGAATCCAAGATAAGTCACATCGCCTTTGGCGACGTCGAACATTTCCGCCCAAAGAGCGCCTTCAGGCAATCACAGAGGGACAGACTGGGACGCCCAGGTTACTATTGGCTGGCGTACGAATGGTCCAACCTGTTTCTTGCGTGTGAACTCTGCAATCGTCGCTGGAAAAAGAATCTGTTCCCGTTGGAAGATCCTTCCGTCAGGATATTGTCGCCGAAGGATGACCTCGCCCGGGAGAGGCCGCTCTTCCTTCACCCGACGGACGACAATCCCGAAGAGCATCTGGAATTCGACAAAGAAGTAATTCGTCCGCGCAACGCCTCCCGGCGCGGGTCGGTGACGCTTAATGCGTTGAGGTTGAATAGACCTGCCCTTCAAGATTTCCGGCGAGATCGTTACGTGTTGCTCAAGAATCTCTTTGTTGTCGCGAACAGCGATCTCCCCGAGCGCGAAGACGCCTTGCGGAACCTTGATGAACGTGTCTTGGATTCAGCCGAGTATGCCGCCATGACGCGTTGCGCGCGTCGGCGAGCCTTTGAATAGGCCCGCTAGTCAAGTAGCGTGCCGGGTAACGTCCAACGCTCGCCCCAGACCAGTATCCGCGCTTGCGACTCCGGTAGATCCTTGATTGCATCGAAGCTGTAGTCGTAGCTCCAACGCGCGCCGCCTTTTGCGTGCGTCAGTTCCAAGATGTGCGAAATCAGCGCGAACTTCGGGTCGAGGTGACGCACGGCGTCCGCGACGATCATGCCCGAACATGCCACGTGCGGGATGAAGACGTCAACCGGTTTGTCCGGCGTCATTTTATCGTAATTGGCGCCGTCGCCGCTGTGATAGATGACGGCGTTGTTGGCCGATTCGCCGCAATCGATTTGATACATGCACATGTTGTCGCGTCCGTCGGGATTTCTGGGCGTGTGATCGCCGATATCCACCTTGACGCGAATCGGTCCGAAACGGTGTTCCCAGGGCTTCGTCACAATCGTGCCGCCCTCGATGAATGACGAGACGACGGGTTTGCCGCGCGCAATCATCTCGCCGGGGAGAGCACCGTTGAAATGGTCCGGGTGCGGATGGGTGATGAGCAGGAAATCGAGCAGGCCGGCCAACGGTCGTGCGTCGCGCAGGCAGATGTCCACGGCAAAGCAGGCGTCGGGCGTCTTAAATACATAGCCCATATTATAGAGAAGCCAAATCGCCAGCCCCGATTTCACGCGTGTCCGGCGGATCTCGTCGAAGGCGTGGTCCGATGCACGCTGAAGTCCATGGAGGATGCCGTATCGTTCCGCCAACGAAGCGGCTTCCGGTGTGTTCAGCAGAAAATGCTGCATTGCCTCTTTGGAGCATTCATCGGCGGCGGCTTGGATGACGGCCATATGCTCGCGACGCGTCAAGGCGTTCGTCCCATCTGCGGGATGCTCCCAGAGCCAGTCCTGCGCCAAATCGACTTCAGGAAAAGGCGCTGGCAGGAAAGCCTCGAAGACCGGCGCATATTCCGAGTCGATCTGGAACAGGCGCACGCCCGCTTTATAGAGTCGGCGGATGTCGGCTTCAGGCCCGGCGGACTTCGGTTTGAGGAGGTAATGGAACGTGTTGACGGACGCCACAACGGGTACATGCACCGAGGCGGCGTATTGGACCGCCGTGTCGTCGAGTTCATTGCCATGTGCGAACAGGCAATATAGCGAAGCCACATCCTCGCCGCTGGCCACGGCTTTGCGCAAGCCTTCGAGGTTCGTCGCGACGCGGGCCTTACCTTTGAAGTACGCCTTCGACGCCCCGGCGCCGATGAAAATCGCCGACTCGAGCAAGCCATTGTCGCTGAGGATTTGCCCGGCCTCGCGCATGGCGTCCTCGGGCCAATCGTCCTGCATATCGAGCATCATGCACGATTTACCCCGGCAACGTTCGGCGGCCTCCTTGAACGTCATTGGATGCTGATCGCCGACGAGCGACGTAAGGCGCGCGACTGTGTCCCAATCCGTTTCGGCGGCCTTGGCTTTCGAGCCATAGACCCTTTTGAAATCGCGGTCGTGCTGAAGAATGGCGACGCCGTCGCGCGTACGCCGCAGATCGAGTTCAAGCATCCAATATCGTCGCTCGAGCGCGGCATCGAGGCTTGCGGGCGTATTCTCGGGATGCTGCTCATCGACGATCCCGCCGCGATGCGCGATGAACTTGAGCCCGTCGTCGATCGGCGCCGGAGCGGCAAACAGACTGTACACAATGAGCCAAAACATGGACGGTTCCTTCAGGCTACAGGCTACAGGTATCGAGATCGGAAGCCTACCATTCCTTTGACTCGCGATGGGGCGAAGTGGATTCGTCGTCATTCGGATCCGCACTCGGCGACGGCGCTTTACGCGTCCAAACCGTCGTACCACCGAACAGCGATATGCCGATAAAGCCGCGCACACGAAGATGTTCAGGATCGGCCAGAGTCAGTTTGGCCTTGTAGGTGCGGCCGTCCTCGGGATTGTAGATAGTCCCGTTTTCATAACGATTCTCGGCAACATACTGGAAATCCTTCAGCAATTCGAGTCCGAGCATAGGCCTACTGCGCAGGGCGGGATCGGGATTTTCGCGGTCATGCGTCTGGCGTCCCGCTTCCTTATCTTTCTTGTCGTAGACCGATTCCTTTTCCCAACTGATATGCCCGTAGTACTTGCCGTCGTGCTTGGTAAACTCGAAGCGCGCGTCGCCTTTCTTCGAGAACCACTGTCCCAGAATGCCGTCGCCATCCTCGGCCAGCGCCAATGGGACCATTCCAACCAATGCGATTGCTACCGCTAAGAAACGCATGCCCGACACTTTCTACGCCTTCTGTTCCGGTCCATCGGCAGGCAGGTTCAGTTTCGGATCGAGGCGTTCGTTTGCCTCGGTCATTTTGTCCCAGGTGGCGGTTTCGCCGGAGTAGGCGGCCATTCTTCCAAGGACGCATGACATGGTGCTGTCGGCGCTTTCTTTGGCATTTTGGATGGGTTTGCCGTCATGGATGGCTTGGCAGAAGTCTTTGATGTTGTTGACGGCGCCTTCCTGGTAGATATTTAGGGTTTTGCCGCCGGCCCAGCCTTCTTTACTGCCTCTGATCTTGACTTCGCCGCCGTAATGGGAGTCGACGGTGCCGGTGCTTCCGTAGAGGCGGATGCAGAGGTCGTCGAATCCGTCGCCGAACTGTCGCGAACTGAAATCGACGATCACGCCGTCGGGATAATGGAACGTTACGACGAAATGGTCCCAACAATCGCCGACATCGGTCCTGACCTTGCGTCCGCCGGTGCCGACGGCTTTGACGGGGTGCGACTGGAGGTACCAGTTGGCGACATCGATGACGTGGATGTTTTGCTCGACGATGATATCGCCGGAGAGGGCTTTGTCGAAAACCCAGTTGCGCAGGCGGGCGGGTTCGGTGCCGGGTTCGGCATGCAGGCCGAGGCGCCCGGTATGGTAGAAGACATGGCCCATGACGGGCGTGCCGATTATGCCGTCGTGGACGCGTTGCGCGGCGCCCTTGAAAAATTCGTTGTTGCGCGTCTGGAAATCGACGAGGCAGCAGAGTTTGTCTGCGACTTTGTCGGCGGCGCTGACGATGTTCATGCAGCCGGGCACATCGACGGCGATGGGTTTGGCGAGGTAGACGTGCTTGCCTGCTTCGAGTCCGGCGACGGCCTGTTCGGGGTGGAAATAGGGCGGACTCATGATGGCGATGGCGTCAACCTTGCCTGCGAGCAGCGTCTTGTAACCGTCAAGGCCGACGAATCGGCGCGAGGCGTCCACGTCGAACGCGTTGCCAACATCGTCGACGTGGTCACGGAAATAATCATGGGCGGCCACGATCTTCGCGGGGGCATTTTTCTCGAACAGGTTGGCGATCCATTTGCCGCGTCCGCCGCAGCCGATGAGACCGATCTCGATTTTCGAGTTCGCATCCGTGCCGAGGGCGGTTCGCGGCGACATGATGGCGAATGCCGCCGTCGTCGTTGCCGCGACTTTCAGAAACTGGCGTCGTTTCATCTCTTGCTTTTCCATGTCCGAATCCTTTCGTGCGTTGAATAGGTGTCCCCACCATTGGACCTGGAATTCACAGGGCCGTTCTATGGATCCCCTGGAATTCTCGTTTCACGCAAATGCGAGCACATCCATGTTCACGTGCCGGATAGGGCTTGTCCCGTCGTGAACCGCGCGCCGCACCTGCTCCACTGTCGCACGGTCGAACGAAGCGTCCCCGCACCGGTCGCACACCCGTGCCGGGACATGCTCGACCATGACCATGTGGCCGTCAACGCGGAAGACTTCTTCCACATGCTCTTGGTGAAAGATCGCGTTTCCGCATACATCGCACTTTGCCCTCATTGTCTCCGCAGCCGGAAGTCAACCCACTGATTGGCATCCGGTTCATAGATTGTCACAATCTTCAACATGTCATAATCAGTATAACACACCTGCATATGCAGTGACCGTTGCCCATCGGTTCCGTCCCTGCTGCTGCTGGGGACAGTCCCCAATTGGCTAACTCCGTTACGCGTTGCGCTGCGTGATAAATTCGTCCGGACGCCGGTCGAAAAACTGACGCAAACGCGGCACATCCGCGCGCGATGCCTCGTCTATCGTGCCTAGAAAAACGACTTTGCCTCGGTCGAGCATCAACACGCGGTCGGCCACTTTCCGAATGGATTCCAGTTCGTGCGTGACGATGACGAACGTGATGCCGAGCACCCGCTTGAGCGTCAGCACCAAATCATCGATTCCCGACGCCATGATCGGGTCAAGGCCCGCCGAGGGTTCGTCGAAGAAGACCACCGGCGGATCGAGCGCGATGGCGCGCGCGAGGCCGGCGCGCTTTTTCATGCCGCCCGACAGTTCATCGGGCATGAGATGTTCCGCGGTGGCCAGCCCGACGAGGCTCAACTTGAGCCGGACAACCGCGCCGATCAGTTGCTCGTCCATGTGGCCGTACTCGCGCAACGGCAGCGCCACGTTGTCGCCGACCGTCATCGAGTTGAATAGGCCGCTCGACTGAAACGCGATGCCGAACTGGCGCTGAATCTTGGACATTTCGTCCTCATCCGCCACGGTAATGTCCTTGCCGAAGAAGGTAATCCGGCCCGATGTCGGGCGAAGTAGACCGGTGAGTTGTTTCAGGAGCGTCGTCTTGCCGCACCCGCTTCCGCCGATGACGACGAAGATTTCGTTGCGGAGAATCGAGCAGGAGATCTGGTCGAGCACGAGCGTGTCGCCATAATGCGTCACGAGGTCTTCCACCTCGATGATGACGTCGTTCTTGTTGTCCGCCATGTCCGCTCAGTCCAATATGTAGTAGAAAATCGTTGCGAAAATGATATCGATGATAATGATGAAAAAGATATCCATCACGACGGCGCGCGTGGTCATCAACCCGACGCCGCGCGAACCACCCTTCACGCGAAATCCGTTGTGGCAACCCACCAGAACAATCATGATGGCGAAGGTGAGCGATTTCAAGAAACCCTGCATAAGGTCGGAAACCTGCGCCGCGTGCATGGTTTCGCGAAACCAGTTGTCGGGTCGGAATCCCATGGCAAGGATGCCCCAAAAGGCGCCGCCGGCAATGCCCGACAGTAGGCCTAGCGCCACCAGACAAGGCATGACGACAATCATCGCCAGAATCTTCGGCGCGACGAGAAATTGCGCGACGTTCAGGCCCATCCCGCGCAATGCGTCGATTTCCTCTTGCACTTTCATGGTCGCAAGTTCGGCGGCGATGGCCGCGCCGGTGCGCGCGGATACCACGACGGCGGTCATGATGGCGGCGAGTTCGCGCGCAAAGCCGATCACGATCAGGTCGGCGACGAAGATCCCGAGGCCGTATCGCGCTACCTGCGCCGCAGACAACATGGCAATGATCACGCCGAGCAGGAAATTCATGAGACAGGTAATGCGGATAGCGCGCACACCCATCTCGTACATCTCGTCGATCCACAGGCCCCACCGGAACCCGCGCCCCTCGAAGGGGGCAATGAGCACCCAAAACATCGCATCGACCAACAGATTCGCAAAGTCGCTAAACTCACCGGCGTACTTGTACGCGCGCCCGCCGATTTCCTCGAATAGTTTTTCTTCGATGCGCTCGGGGTTCTCCGGGGCGATCAGGCCCGGTTCGATGAGGGCCATGAGGTCGGCGACCGCGCCTTTGTGGCCTTCGCACCGCAACTTGCCGTGATCCGCAGCGACATGGTTCGCGATGGCGACGATCCACGCGCCGCCGCGCGCGTCCATACGTTCCGTGCCCGACAGGTCCAGCACGACGGACTCTCCGCGTGCGTCGCCCTTCTCGCGTACCGCTTCGAGCAATGCGCGTCCCGATTCCTGATCGAGGACGGCGGGGCATTGGATGCGCTGCTCGCTCATGCGCTGCCCCCCGCGAGCGCATCGAATTCGTCTTCCGTGAGCACGGCCACGTTCAGCTTGCGGGCCTTATCGAGCTTCGATCCCGCATTTTCGCCCGCCACCACATAATCGGTCTTCGCGCTGACGCTCGAGGCGGGCCTGCCGCCGAGGCGTTTGATGCGCTCGTGGATTTCGTCGCGAGAGACGTTGTGCAATGTGCCGGTCACGACAAAGGTCTTGCCCGCGAATGGGCGCGGACCATCGGCGGCGCCGGAACGTTCCTCACGCATATTGACACCGCGTTCGCGAAGTTTCTCGACGAGCGCGCGGTTCTCGAAGGTATCGACGAAGTCGCGGATGCTCGCCGCGACGACTGGGCCGATTTCTTCGACAAATTGCAGTTCCTCGACCGAGGCGGCCATGACATGTTCCATGGTCTCGAAGTGTCCAGCAAGCACCTCGGCAATGCGTTCGCCGATGTGGCGAATGCCAAGCCCGGCGATTACGCGACTCAAGGGCCGGACCTTGCTGGCCTCGATGGCAGCGACGAGATTTGCCGCCGATTTCTCGCCCATACGCTCGAGTTGCGCTAACGCAGTCGTATCGAGGACGTACAGGTCCGCCGGATCGCGCACCAGCGCCTTTTCGACGAGTTGGTCGATCAGCGCCGGGCCAAGTCCTTCGATATCCATTGCCGCCCGGCTCGCGAAGAACTCGATCCGGCCCTTGATTTGCGCGGGGCATGCGATGTTGAGACACCGCAGAAAAGCACCGTCTATGTCCTTGTGTACTTTGCCGTGGCATACGGGACACGCCTCAGGTATTTGAAAGGGGCGCGCGTCCTGCGGGCGCTCTTCGGGGACGTATCGAATCACCTGCGGAATGATCTCGCCGGCTTTCTGCAACTCGACCGTGTCGCCGACGCGGAGATCCTTGCGCGCGAGATCCTCGAAATTGTAGAGGCTGGCGCGCTTGACGACGGTCCCCGCCAGCGGCGCGGGTTCCATTTCCGCGACGGGCGTCAGGATGCCCGACTTGCCGACCTGGACCGTGATGGCTCGCAGCTTCGTCCGCACGACCTGCGCCGGAAACTTGTACGCGATGACCCAGCGCGGGGATTTGGCCGTCGCGCCCAGTCGGCGGCGCTGCTCGGCGGAATCGACTTTGACGACCATGCCGTCAATCTCGTACGGCAGTTCGGAGCGCTTCGTATCCCAACGCGCGCAGGCCGCGATCACGTCGTCGATGTTCGAGCAACGCGCGCTGTGCAAACTTATAGGCAAACCGTATCGCCGCAACGCATCGAGCGTTTCCCAATGCGACATCGGCATACTGCCGACCAGTGGCGCTACATCGTATACCAACACGTCGAGGCGGCGTCGGGCCACCTGCTTCGGATCGAGCGATTTCAGCGTACCCGCAGTGGCGTTGCGCGGATTGGCCAGAGGCGGCTCGCCCTCTTCCTCGCGCGTCCGGTTGATCCGGTGCAACTCCTCGCGCCGCATGTAGACTTCGCCGCGCACCTCGATGAGCGGCGGGCAATCGCCCTCGAGCCGCAACGGCAACGAGCGGATCGTACGGACGTTTTCCGTGACGTTGTCGCCGCGCGTGCCGTCCCCGCGCGTCGCCGCACGGACCAATACGCCACTTCCGTAGCGTAGCGTTATCGCGACGCCGTCGATCTTGAGTTCGACGACATAGACAGGTTCCTCGCCGCCGAGTCCGCGCCGGACGCGTTCGTCGAAGGCGCGCAGTTCGCCGTCGTTGTACGTGTTGTCGATCGAGAGCATCGGGACTTCGTGCTCGACGGTTTCGAAGCCCTGCAACGGTGTACCGCCGACGCGTTGCGTGGGCGAGTCGGGCGTCACGAGTTCGGGATACTGCGCCTCGATCTCTTCAAGTTCGTGCATCAGCGCGTCGAACTCGATATCGGAGATCTCCGACGCAGCCTCGACGTAATAGAGCCGCGAATGGCGTTCCACTTCCATCCGCAACTGCTCATGCCGTCGGCGCACATCCGCCGGAGCGTCTGTTCTCCCTTCGCTCATGTGGCCATTATAGCGATTCGCAATGGCTTTACGCCACGAATACGAATGGGACCCATGGAACTAATTGGAACTTGCCGACGCGACTTTGTGGATTGCCTCGATAATGTAGTCGGCGTGCTGGTCCTCGTAGGTCTGAGATAGGCTGATCGTGACCGTGCGTCCGAGGATGTCGAGGGTGCGCGGGCACATGTTTGGGTCATAGGTACGCGACTGATCGTGCAGCGGCGAGGTCCATGGGCGACCGTGCTTGTCCGACGAGCGCTTTTCCATGACGTATTCCCAAAACCGGAAAATGTGGCGGTCGGGGATGCCTTGGTTGTACATGCTGCCGGCCGGGATGCCTTCGGCGCGGAGGGCTTCTGCAAACCACTTGGCGCGCGGGCCGCTTTCGAGGAGCATCGCGACGGTAATGCCGCAGTCGCCTTCGGGGTCGTTCGTTCGGTGCGGCTGGATGCCGGGACAGTCGGCGATCGCGGCGTGAATGCGTTTGTACAGCGCCCGCGTGCGGCCCAGGATGCTTTCGAGGCGCCCAAACTGGACACAGCCCAGCGCGCCTTCCATCTCGTTGAGGCGGAAGTTTTCGCCGGGAAACGGTCCTGTGCTCGTGTCGTCGGGATTCCAGAAGCACATCGCGGAATCGTGGCGGATCGCGGCCCGCTCGAATACTTCGCGGCGATGCGTGACGACCATGCCGCCCTCGCCCGCAGTGATGACCTTGAACTGTTGGAGGCTGAAGCAGCCAACGTCGCCGAACGAGCCGAGGCGCTGTCCTCGATAGAGCCCGCCGCAGGCTTGTGCGCAATCCTCGATGACGAGCAGGTTGTGCTTGCGCGCCACGGCGGCGAGGCGGTCCATATCGCATGGGATGCCGCGCATGTGGACCGGCATGAGGGCCTTGGTGCGCGGCGTGATCAAGTGCTCGATACCGTCAGGGTCCATCGTAAGGCTTTCGTCGATTTCCGAGATGACCGGCACGGCGCCACAAATCAGGATGGCCGACGCGCTGGCGATGTACGTGTAGCCCGGCACGATGACTTCGTCGCCATCGCCGACGCCGAGGCCGACCAGTCCGCAGATCAGCGCCGCCGTCCCGCCGCCGACAGCCAATGCGTGTGGGCAACCCGTCAATTCCTGGAACAGGCGTTCCAGACGCGTGCAATGCGAGTTCTCGTGGTCGAGAAACCGGAAGATGCGCTGCGAGCGGACTACCGCCGCTACGGCTTCGACTTCTTCCTCGCCGATAGCCGCTGGGCCAAGCATCGAGGTCGGAAACGGTTTGTTCGTGACAGGTTCACCGCCGTCGATGGCAAGCATTTGATATTCTCCCGAAGTTTCAACGCGCCCACGAGCACAGAGTAGAAAGGGGTTTCGAGGCTCCTCCCTGCTCTATAGAAGATATCCAACTCGATCTTAGTTTGGCGCGGCGCCGCCCCCAATCGTGAAAGTCAACTGAACCGGCGGGATCAGCGTCGGCGCCGAAAAGGTCCATAAACCATTCGCGATCCCAATGATCCGGGCTTCGAGTCCGCAAACGGGCGCCCACAGGTCGTAGCAGACATCCGGGGGTGGGCCGTCGAACATCAGCGTCAGCGCATGCGCATTTTCATCCATGCAAACAATGGGCTGTCCGCCCAACGCCGCCCGTCCGTCGCAGTCGTTGCCAAACACAGCAGTGGGTCCGGCGATGCGGATCCCGTTCAAAGGCATGCCCAGCGGCAGAATCTCCATGGTCCACTCCTTGGGTCCCGTTTCGCCCGGAATCCACTGGGCCTCGACACGGTTCGCAGGCGGCGGTCCTTGTACGGTAAACCCGAGTTGGAACGACACCTCGGGATTCTGGCAGAGAAACAGCCATGGCCCCTCTTTGAGCGGCGGGAAGACCCCTTTCAGGCCGCAGACGGGAGCGTAGATCATCGGGCAGGGAACAGGCCCTGGCAATGGATCGAACATC
The DNA here is from genome assembly GCA_903925285.1 of Candidatus Hydrogenedentota bacterium. Lineage (GTDB taxonomy): Bacteria > Hydrogenedentota > Hydrogenedentia > Hydrogenedentales > SLHB01 > DSVR01. The sequence continues at coordinate 38,143 of CAIYET010000249.1, forward strand.
AGTTCAATCCGCTGGTTGACCGGATCAATGGCCAGCCTGGGTGTGCCAAGCGCCGAAGTGGCTTCGCATGCATTGCCGAAGGTTGACGTGGGGCCGGAGAAATGAATGGGTGTCGCGGGCGTCGGCGTTGGAGGGGCGATCATCCATTGCGCTGGACATTGTCCGTCAGCAATCCAAACGACCTGCGGAGGTTTGGGGCAGCTCTCGTTGCCCTGGATCGTGGCGTTGTTCAAGAGCAGAGCATCCGCTATCGGCAGGATATCCGACGGGACGTTCAAACCCGGATATCGGCAATAGACAAGGCCGAGGCCGCGTGCAAGGATGAATACCGGCCCAGCGACACCGGCGGCGTTCGGCACAACAATAGCGATGGTATCGGGTTGCTCGCCAAGCGGGAAGTTCTCGATAGTCACATCACAAAACTGCTTCAGCATGGCCGTAAGCGGGCCTCGATGGACCACCACCTGTCCAAGGAGCGGTATGTCGATGGGCGCCCCGATAGGGATTCGTTCCGGCAAGAGGGATATCGGGGCCGACTTCGGCGAGTCCTTTGCACCGGCGCTCGGCGCGAGGAACGCGCTTAGGAATCCATTCACATAACCGATAGAAACGTTGTTCGAGAGAGTCCACAGGTCCATGTTCTGCGTGAGCACTTGGCCGGTTACCTCAAGCGGGTAAAGGACCGTGAGCGGGGAATTCCACGGCTTATATTCCCACGAATTGCCGACAGCAAGAGGTAAATACTCGCAGAGAGGGACCGATTCCGTGCCCAGAGGCGGTCCGAGCGCCATCAGGAGTCTCATGATATCCACGCGTTCGGCATAGGCTTGGCCGTTCCATTTCGAGCCGAATGAGCCGTGCTGCATGTAATGCAACGCCGCGAAACTCAGTTGGAAAGGCAGTTGATCGAGCGCGGGATTCGAGATCTCGATGTAGCCACAGTTGTATTGCTCGCCACAGATCGCGCACGGCTCGGTGCAACGAGCCAAATGGATCGTCTTGCAGGAACCCATTGCCGACGGGATTTGCCCCACGGCGGGATCGCCGCTATCTGCGACGGGTTGCGCGCCGCACTCCGGCAAGCCATCCACCCGCATAAACAAATCGCGAGCCAGCTCCACGCCGTCCAGGATCCCATTTTGGTTCTCGTCCGGATTCTGCGGGTTGCGTTGCAGCGCCTGTTCCTCGCCATCGGTCAAGAAATCCCCGTCCGCGTCATCGGGGATGGCTTTCACATGTTTGTCCGGCCCCGGTCCCGGCGGACCAACATGGAAGGCAATCTTGAACGATATCAAGGCGTCTTGTTCGCTCCGTGCAAAGAAAACCCAATCCCCTTCGGGAAGCGGTCCAAAAGCTCCTTCCAGCCCGCACACAGGATCGTAATTCATCGTGCACGGCATCATCGGGGAGGGGCCGAACGCTAGCTCCACGGTCCGTGCATTCGGGTCGACCACGATCTGGGGAGGCCCCACCGTGGTTAACGCCACGCATGCGTTGCTGTACACCGCCGTGGGACCTGAAAAATGAATGACATCGCGCCCGGCGGGTCGAGCCGGATCGATAGTCCAAGCCGGGGGGCATGTCTCGCCTGGCGCCCAATGCACCTCGAACGGCGGCGGGGGCGGGGTGAGCATGCGCAGTAACGCCACGACATCTACCCGGCCTTCGTAGCCTCCTTCCCGCCACTTGTAGCTCAACGAGCCGTGTTGCATGTAATGGAGCGCCGCGAAGCTTACGCGAAGTTCAACGGGCACGTCTGAACCGGAGGCCATCATGGGGTCCGTAGACCACTGGCGCGTGATGGCGATGTCGCTGCAGTTGTATGGCTCTCCACATACCGTGCAATGCTCGATGCAGTTCGCTTCCCGCATTGTTTTGCACAGCGGCACATCGGAAGGCGGCGTGGTCCCTGGAACCGTTCCGTTCGCGTCGAGTTCGGGTGGCGGCGGGCATATCGGTAACTGGTCGATTCGCACGAACAAGTGGTGCGCCAGCCGGATGCCGTCGGGCATTCCGCCATTTCCATCTGGGTTACCGGAAACGTCGCCGAGGGCCTGTTCCTCGGCGTCCGTGAGGAAGTTCCCATCCGGGTCGTCAGGAATGGGCTTGACGTGTTTATCCAAACCGGGTTCCACCGAGCCGATGTGGAATGAAATGTTGAAGTTCGCCACGGGGTCGTTGGCATGCACGGCGTAAAGAATCCAATCGCCCTTATCGAGAGGACCGAAGGAACCTTGTATGCCGCAAACAGGGTCTCGTGCGTCATCGCATGCCGCGAACGTCTGAACCGGGAAGAAGGTCAGTTGAATGCGGTGGCTCGAACGATCCACGCTCAGTTGGCCTTGGCCCAGCGTCGTCAGCGCATGGCACAGATTCTTGTACACCTGAGTCGGCCCCGATAAACAGATGACGTCCGCCTCCGTTGGGTTCAGTGGCCGGATTGTCCATGCGGGAGGACTTGTCTCTCCCGCGATCCATGAGGTTTCCCCGATCGGTTCCCACTGTCCTTCACCCTCGCCCTCGCCTTCACCCGGATTCGGATTGGCCTGCGTAATGACATGAATCGCGAACTGGGCCTCGTTGCTTGCAGCGATTTCGGCGGTGATCGAAACATGCGTGACGACCTGCGGCGCCGCACCTGACGGCGGTATCACGTTGATGGCCACATACACCTGTTCCGGGTAGGATTCCGCAACGGTGACGACGGGACTGCTAATCACGTATCCCGCCGTTGGAAAGGAGAAGTCGCCTTCGAGACGCCAAGCCGGATCGGTGAGTTCTTGTTTGGTCAACGACCCCACAAACCCGTACGGCCCTTCAAGCCCATAGCCGAAACGACCGGAAAAGGGCGTCATTTTGACCAAAACGTCCAGTCCTTCGCCTTCGCCTTCGCCCTCTCCGTCCGACGACGCGGGCGATACCACGATCTCGATGCTGGCGCTGGTAAGACTGGTCGAACCGGTCGCCAAAATCGTCGTCGTTCCCGGCGCGATAGCCGTTACGCGGCCCGATGCATCCACCGAGGCCACATCCGGCGCAGTGCTCGACCACACGATCAAATCCTGAGACGATGTGGATTGGGCTTGAAGCGTCACACTGGTCCCTGCGGCAAGGGCAAGCGAAATCCCAATTTGCTGCCCCCCTTCCCGCAGAATGGTCACATGCGGATTGTCCACCTGTTGTGGGCATCCCGCGAGGAAAAGAATAACAAGCGCCAGTCCCAACCCTGCTGCGACGGCTGACTTCCGTTCACTGTGCCCCATGGCGGCACCTCCTATGTATGGAAGGCTTGCCCCTCCCAATCCTCGGCGACAACACGGACATATGGACAAACTATACCATTTTCAGTCTACACGACCACCACATTTTCTGTCAAGAAAAATTACTTTAATATCGCGCGCGCACAACTCGTGTTTACGTCAACGCTATCGCCGCGAAGGAGACGATGCCGCCTGCGGCGTCGTGGGCGTAGTCGTATGCGAGCATTTCGGCACGCGTGACGGCGTTTCCAGTCGCTTTCAACGCCGCATGGATACATCCAAGGCCGCAAACGCGCCGGGCGTTGCCGTCGCGCCAGACGGATTGTTGGAACGCATCCGCGTCGAGTGCGAGGACATGGGCGAGGTCTTCCTCGTCGCGTTGACGGACACGCTCGATAACGTCGTCGTCGATTACGAACGGGTCGCCGAAGCGTATCCCGACATGAGCGAGATCCGCACCCGCAATGACGACGACGCGTCCCTCGTTTTCCTCGACGACCAACCGGCATCGTTCGAGAAAGGCCGCCGCACCGGGCCGGGCGTCCTGCGCCCCGCAGAGGATTGGCACGATGCGCACCTTCGGGCCGAAAAGGTACGCGAGCATGACTGCCTGCAATTCGATGGAATGCTCGGTCTTGTGCAGCAGTTCGCTTTCGTACGGATCCCACGTGCAACCATCGGCCAGCCGTTCGACGATATCCGTCGCGTTGGCGAGCACGCCAAAAGGCGTGTCGAAATGTTTTTTTGTCAAAATGTACGGCGACGAGGATCCAGCGTGTGCGACGCCGATCACCAGCGCCAACTCCGGCGCGGGTTGCGACGCGAGACGATTGTAGGCATAGCCGTAAACGCGCGCGCCGCGTTCGAAGTCGATATGCGGCGCGATGAGGCAGCGGACCGGGGCCATCGCGGGCACGGCATCCGTTTGCGCGCAGGCCAGACAGTCGTCGAGGAACGCGCGCAGTTCGTCGGGGTCGTTCGGGTAGGACTTGCCCGCGAGATACGACGCCCGTTCGTCCGTGGCCCGAAAAGCCCCGACGACTTCATCGTGGATGGCCTGAAATCGAGGCGTCGCGAGGAAACCGTGTTCGTCGAGGTACTCGACCACTTTCAGAATGTCCTCGGCCGCGAGTTTCGTTCCGGTGTGTTGGACGAACGCCTGCTGAATGTCGATCACGTCCGACTGACCGTCAAGGCACACCGCAATGAAATAGGCCACGGGCGACAGCACGAGTTGCCCTTCCACGATACCTTCCATGTCGTGAAGGGAGATCAACTCCTGTCCTTCATGCTCGATAGGTGTCGCATCGAGCTGTCGCAATGCCGGAAGCGCCATACCGGAACTATACAGTGCGAGGGGAGGTTGTCGCAATGTGATTTGAGATCTGAAATTTCAGATCTGAGATTTGGAATTCGAGGGATGACTGGCCCGCGACCGTTCGCTCGAATCGGTCGCGGGCCTGCCGTGGAACGCACGTTGGCGTTATCGGGGCTATTGGCCGCAAGAAATCTTATTTCGGGAAGTTCGCATGGCAGGTATACGGACGCGAGAGGCCATTGCAAACAGGATGAGCAGTACAACCCACAGGGCCGCATCGCCGGTGAACCGTACCGGCGTCGCGGGCGCGCCAAGCCCATCGACCGTGCCGCCGAAGCATCCGGACGGGGCCGCCTGGACGGCGATGTATCCCGTCTTGGTTGCCGTGTTGCTGCCCACCACGGTGGTCACGGTGAGGACAACGGTATACGTTCCGGCGCCCATGTAGGTGTGCTTCGGGTTAGTTGCGTTGCTCGTGCCGCCATCGCCAAAGGTCCATGCCCAGGTGGTAATCGGCGATGTGCCCGCAGTGGACTCATCGGTGAACTGGACCACTAGAGGTGCGGTTCCCGATGTCTTGTCCGCCGCCAAGTCCGCCGTGGGCGGCGTTGTCGAGCTTGCAGGGGGGAGGATTTTCAGGACGACACCCGCAGTCCCAATGGCCCCGATATCACCTGAACCGCATACATAAATGTTCCCTTGTGGGTCTTGTCCAAACCCTTTGACGAACAGGTTCATGCCGGGGGCCGGGATTTGCAATTCGCGAATCACGTTACTCGCATCGAGGTAGAACAGGCGTCCCGAAGGCTGGGCGAAGGTCTTTCCCAAGTCGCCGAATATGAAACGCCCTGCCAGCGCGGGAATGTCCGCTCCGTGATAGACATGACCTGCGATGACGGCGATACCTTCGTCGTGATCGTAATTCGCAATTGGGTCTATCAGATTCGGTGGAACCGGATCGACGACGGGTTGGTCGGTGGCGAACCCATCGAGAGCGCCGTTTGGATTGAAGAAGAAGCTCCCTTCTTTAACGTTCCAGCCGTAGTTGCCGCCTTTGACGACCTTGTCAACTTCCTCGATGTTGTTCTGGCCCACGTCGCCCAGATACAGGTCGCCAGTGTCCGAGTCGAAGCTGTACGCATACGGGTTGCGAAGTCCGTAAGCGAAGATCTCCGCCAATCCGCCGCCCGCGACGAACGGGTTATCCGTCGGGATATTGTACTTGCCGTTCGCAGACGCATTTCCGACGCCGTCGACGTTGATCCGCAGGAGCTTGCCCAAAATGCTATTCAGGTTTTGTCCGTTGCCGGTGCCATGTCCTTCGCCTTGATCGTCGGCGTTGCCGCCGTCGCCTGTCGCGATGTAAAGGTCGCCGTCAGGTCCAAAGCGCAAGGTGCCGCCGTTGTGGTTGAAATACGGCTTGTCGAACCGCAGCAATTCGTGCCGGCTTGCGGGATCGATCAAGTTTGCGTTGGCCGCGTTGACCGTCCACTCGGCGATCACGGACTGACAGTTCATGGCGTAGCCGGTGGTAACCGGGACAGTGAAATCCGCAACACCCGCGACCGGCTCCGAGGTGTAGGTGTAAATCTGTGGGTGATGGGCAAAATCGGGATGGAACGCCAGACCGATAAGGCCGCGCTCGTCGTAGCCTCCGAATCCAGGTATCTGACCGACCGCAACCATGCGGCCCGCCACATCGAGAAACGGCGTGGCCAGACGCGTCCCGTTGTCCACGATCCAAATTTGGCCGACCTGATCGTAGACAAACATGCGGTTCGTACCGTCGTCCGGCCAAACCGCGCCTATCGGCGAACTCATGCCCGTCGCCACCGTCTGGAGCGAGATACTCTCGCCCGCGGGGATGTGCCCCGGGATGGGATTGGCCAGCGGCGCGCCCACGATCATGAAGTCGCCCCGCATGGTGGATGTGTGAACCGAGCAGCGGTATCCGGGCGAATTTCCGTTGGAAAACATAGCCGTCACGAGGGCCGGCGTGACGGTGAAGTCCACTTTGCCGTTCGAGCTCGCATTATCGTTCGTCCAGTTGATATCCGGGTCGGTCTGGAGCGTCCCGGCAGTGCTACTCATGGACAGTAGCACGACGTCCGAGCCGGGTCCCGAGCCTTTGGCCAAGACTTGAAACGGATGCGCACCGCTGTTGACGACCGTCACTTCATATCGTTTGCCGACGATCAATGTTAGGCCCGGGTTTCCCGCGCCCAACGAGCCATCATACACGCGCGGCGAAGATACCGCCGTAATCGTGTAGCTAAGAAAGGCGGCGTTGTTGAAAGCCCATTGAAAATCGGAATCCGCCGCAGCGTACGCGGCGGACATCAGCAAAACACCGACCATTCCCACTCTTGAAAGTCTCATCGTCGTCTATCCTTTCCTCATCGCGTTTATACTTACCGTTTACCGACGCCAATCTGTGAACTTTCCACTACTACCATTTTCAATAACCTTCTTGATCCGAGTTGTATTCCGAGACTTTGCATCGAACTGTGAGTTTGTGGAAAGATCGATGGCGTGCAGTACCGCCAACTTCAGCCCCTGGAAGAACACCCCAATCTCGATACCAAAAGGCACCTGTTAATCCTAAAAAAGGCAGTAGGAATTCAGAATACAGGAGTCAGAATTCAGAATGGCAACAGGTTACGGTATCATTCGAAGCGCGAAAGCATTCACCGCGCCGCGCGCAAGGCTTCCGCGCCGGTGTTGGGTGAGCGCAAATGT
>CAIYET010000250.1 GCA_903925285.1 Candidatus Hydrogenedentota bacterium
ACAGGAATGGGGCTGCACCTACTTCAAGCTCGATGCCAACTTCTGGGGCGCGATGCATGGCGGCACGTTCCACGATCCCAAGGCCACTCGCGTCGAAGCCTACCGCCGCGGCATGGAAGCTGTCCTGCGCGGGGCTGGCGACGCCTTCATCCTCGGGTGCAACCATCCACTATGGCCCTCGCTCGGCTTGATCCACGGCGCACGTTCCTCGAACGACATCCAGCGGAGTTGGGATAGTTTCTCGCACGTTGCCCGTGAAACCTTCAGCCGAAACTGGCAGAACGGCGTCCTGTGGTGGAACGACCCCGACTGCGTTCTGCTCTCGGGCAACAAAGCCTCGGACGACGAATTCCTGTTCCACGCCACCGTGGCACTGGCTTCCGGCGGCATGCTGTTATCCGGCGACAACCTCCCCGCCCTCAAGCCTGAACGCCTCGAAATCCTGCGCAAGCTCCTCCCTCCCACTGGCGTGGCCGCCAAATTCGACGACAACACCTTTACCGTCGGAAGAATAGATCGCTCCGACCGCAAGATCGTCTGTGTCTTCAACTGGACGCCAGTCCCACAGACCCTCGATATCCCCCTTCCCGAACGATGCCGCGTCCGGGACTTTTGGACGGGCAAAGACCTCCGAATCAAGAATAAAACCATCAAACTCAAAGACCAAGCCCCGCATTCCGCCCGCGTCCTCGTTTGCACCCCGCCGAACTAACGGACAGAGGAAATATATGATTGAAGGCGATCAAAGTGACACCCGCGCGTGGTCGGACGAACAAGTCGCTACCCGCATAGACGCTTTCATGGAGACTATTGCCGCGCGTGCAACATGCGCGTTGCGATTACTCTGCCAGCCCCACAGCCCCTACCGCAGTTCCTTGACCTTAAGATTGCGAAACTCGATCCGGTAGCCCTCGCCTTCGACTCCCACCAGGCCTTTCGAATTGCCGCAATCCTTGACTTCGCAAGTGACGGCCCCGTTGACCCACAGGGTCAAGACACTGCCGCGCGCCGTGATCTCGATTGTGTTCCATTCGCCCGCAGGCGTCACCCGGCCATCCTTCACATCTCCCGTCGTGGTGAAAAATTTTTTCTTCCCATCCGCGACGGACGTTTCCCCGAACAGATAGCCGCCATTACCGTCGCCGATCTGGGCCTGATGCCAGATGGCGCCATCCTTGGAATTTCGCACGTAGACGCCGCTGTTGTACCCGGCCTTTCCTTCGACCTTGGTGTAGCAGAACTCGCAGTGAAACACGGCGTCGCCGAACTCGCGCTCGCACAACAGCATGTCGTGCCCGCCGTCGCCCTCACAAACCAGTATCTTGCCAGACTGTTCGACGTGCCACTGCTCCTTACCGATCGGCGCACCCGGTGGGACCGGCACTCGATACCAGCCTTTCAGGCCGGCGGACGGCATCACGTTCACCCAGCCCGACGAATCCGCCTCCAACGCGCTCGGCGCCGGGTCTGCCGCCGCTATGGCGGTCAGCAGGACCATCATGCAAAATGCTATCTTCACGGCTTCGCTCCTTCTGGCGACTTCATTTGATGGCGGAGAAATCCAGAGGCGCCATGTACACCGATTCTACCTTATCCGTCAACGAACCGTTTGCCTCGGATATCTTCTTTGCATCAATCCAAGCGGGATCGGCGCGGAAACTCTTGAATGATTCCGCACCGGTATCCTTGCTCTGGTGGGCCAGAAGGTAGATGAGTTGGCTGGTCCCTTCGTCCGTGCGCATCCAGTAACCGATTTGGGTCATGCCGTGCTTTGCGAACAGCGCCAGCGTGTGGTCGCGGAACCGCGACAACAAGGCGTCCATCTTGCCCGACGCCGCCGTGTAGGTACGCAATTCGAAGCAACGCGGCGTTTGCTTGCCGGAAGGCAAGACGGCCGGGGAAAAATCCGTGGCCTTGAGAAAGATCGAATCGGCTTTCGCGACAAGCTTCCCCTTGGCCTCGGTCTCCTGCACGACCTTCTTCCACTCCGGGTCCGCCATGAACTCCTTCCACGCTTTGTCGTGGGCCTCGCGGCTGGGACTCGATATGATGTAGACGAGCTTGTTGTCCGTATTGTCCAGAGGAACCCAGTATCCCACATTCGCAATACCATGCTTCTCGAAAAGCGTGCAGGTATGCTCCCGAAAACGGGATTCAAGATCGTCTAGTCTTCCCGGCTCCGCATAATATATTCGAAGCTCATAGCACCGAGAATCCGTCTCGGCCGCGCAGGCCCGGCCCAGACACACAAACAAGAACGCGCACACCAACATCAGTATCATTTTCATATTCACTCTCCCTCGTGCTCACTGGTTCTCAGACTCTATCAGGCGCTTTCGCCAGGCCGGTATGCGATTGTTTCAATTGCGAAGGTATGTCGATGTGGAGCCGGTGGCTTGGGCGGCGGAAACCTCAGACAGAATGCGCTGGATTTCCTCTTTTGAACGAAAGACTCTCTTCTGTTTTTTGACGGACGATTTCTTTGGCATTGGTTGTTCTCCTTCTCGCATATTAGCCCTACCGGTATCTTAAACAAGGGAGTTGCGAACTGCAATTTCTACAAGGCATCTCCCCGATCCAGTCCAGGGGTCTTGGATCGCCTGACCGGTGATTCTCTCATTACGAACGAGAATTCTCGTCATCTTGCAGGCAGACGATACAGGCAAATGCTGAGAGGGGGCAGGTCGAGGATATTGCCGACTATTACGGGTTCTTCCTGGATTTGCACACAAGGCGGTTTTCCAGGTTCGTTGTAGGCCATCGGATCGGTCCCTGCAATGACCCACCGAGTACCGTTGCCAGTGATGCTCGCACCGTTGACGGTGAAGGCCAGTTGCTGTGCCTTATCCGTTGGATTCACAACTCCGACGGTCAAGGCGGATTTATCCGCCGTCCATGCGGCCATTACATCGACGTTGCCGCCTGCCGCTTCTACCTTGACCGGTAGGACGCCAAACTCTTTGCGGTACAGCTTCAACACCAGACCAGTCGTGTCGAACGCCGCCGCCGTTTTGCTCGTCTTGATGGCGCCGATCACATTCACGGTCTGTGCGTAATTCGCCATGAAGACGACATCGCTGGCCCGGTAGTATTCATGCAGACCCTCGGCGATCCCCAGCGCGTCGCGCAGGAAATAGCGCGTTCCTATCTCACCGTACAGATCGGGGCCATACCAGTAATTCCATTCATCCATACAGATGGGAACCGGTTTGCCGACCAAGTCCGGGATGCTCTCATGGTATTGGCGGTGCATTTTCACTTTCTCTTTGATTTGCAACGGCACTTGACGCACGTGCATCAAGAGATCCTTCTTGTCCTGTACATAGAAATGTTCGCTGAGCAGATCCATGTGAGCACCGCACTGGGCGAGCATGGTTTCGCTCCACTTGCCAGTCGCACCGACACCAATCAGTTTGACGTGCGGATCTTTCGCGCGCAACGCGTCCGCATACGTGTTGTGCTTCTTGACGTACTCTTCCAACGGCATGTGGCCCAACTGCCAATCGCCGTACATTTCGTTGCCAACACCCCAATAGACGACGCCA
>CAIYET010000251.1 GCA_903925285.1 Candidatus Hydrogenedentota bacterium
GAGCTTGCGCTTCGGTAAGGGCCGGTCCCAAAGAAATATCGCGCGTCGACGATGCCAATGCCTTCACGCCTCATACAACATCTTGTGTTCATATCATACCCAAACTCTATATATGGTTGCTTCAGACGGCTAAAATGTTACATAATTCATAATTCATAATTCCCGGTCTCTACCGTGGAAACAGATTCGTGATCCCCTCGAGTTGATGCGCCGCCGTGGCCGCCTGCGCGTTTTCCGCCTGAATCGCCAGATATACTTCGCGTCGGTGGACCGCTATGCTGCGTGGCGCGACGATGCCCAACTTGACTTGGCTGTCCTTCAAATCGAGGACTTTGATCTCGATGTCGGCGCCGATCATGATGCTCTCGTTTTCCTTACGTGTCAGTACGAGCATGCGCCACCTCCTTGGGCACTTCGGATTCCTCCTGTGATCGCGCCAGGAAAAACTGAATCGGATAATCCCTCCGTTCGAGAATCGCTTGCTTCGCCAGCCGTTGAACCGGATTGACGATGATCGGCGCTTTGAGGTTCGCGCGCACTTGCGAATGATCCGCCGGCACAACGACCAGTGAATACACATCGAGTTCCGTCGCGCTGCCAACCGCGAGTTCCGCCATCTCGTCGGGCCGCAAGTCCACCTCGTAGCCCTGATAGATCATGCGCGGGTCTATGAGGATGAACGCCACATCGCCGCGTTCGACCGATTGAAGCCACTTAACCACCGTGTCGGGCGGTCCCGGTAGAAGAACGAACCGCCGCAGGTCGTTGAAACCGATAATCGGTTGCGTAAACGTGATCACCGCATCCGCTTCAACCTCGATAACCCCAAACCGCGTCGTTTCCAGTCGCATATCCGCCTCCTGGCCGGTATGGCCCTTACATGATGCAGTATGCACGAATCCAAACCATCGCGCAACAAGGTGAGGCCAGACAAGTCTTTCGCCCTAATCCATGGGGTGCATTGCCCCAATTCTCTGGATACGCGGGATCGACAGCGTGCAGCACATGCCTACCTGATTCTTCTTGCAGGCCGCCCGGGAGAGGAGTATCATCGCTAGGAGTTAGGAGTTAGATCGTTCGACATTCTAACTTCTAACTTCTAACTCCTAACTCCTAGCTTCTCTGTTGTATTGTGCGCTGCAACGTCCGCATGTCGCGGCAAGGAGTCAAGTATGGGGCGAGACAACTCCAAGACCAAGGCACACCTGATTTGCGAATTGGATGAGCTTCGCCAACGTCTTGCGGAGTTCGAAACAACCCACGCCAAGAGCCGACCGGGAATCGGGCTTGTGCAGGCGCTCAATCCAATGGAAGAGAAGTACCGTGCGCTGGTCGAAACGACCGATACGGGTTTTGTGATTGTTGACGTCAGCGGACGGGTTGTGGACGCCAATCCAACATATGTTCGATTGAGCGGACACGAAACCTTGGAGCAGATACTGGGGCAATCGGTAGTCGAATGGACGGCGGAGCGCGACCAAGAACGAAATGAGCGAGCCGTGCGCGAGTGTCTTTCGCAAGGAGAGATAAGGGGATTCGAGGTTATCTATGTTGATTGTGAAGGACGTGAGATTTGCGTCGAGATAAATGCTACGGTCGTTCAGGACAATGGCGAACCGTTCATCTTGTCGATGTGTCGCGATATCACCCAGCGCAAACAGATGGAAACGTCGCTTCTCAGCCGCGAGGAGGAACTCCGCGCGACGCTCGAGTCTACGGCCGATGGTATTCTGGCGATCGACGCGAATGGCAAAGTCGTGTTTGCCAACGACCATTTTGCGCAAATGTGGCGCGTACCCCGGGAACTTCTGGATCGAAACGACGATAAAGCGCTCCTGGCCCATGTACTCGGCCAACTGAGTGAGCCTGACCAGTTCCTGGCGCGGGTCCGCGAGCTTTACCTGTCGATGGACGACCACTTCGATGCGTTGCGATTTTGCGACGGGCGAGTCTTCGAACGATATTCGAAGCCGCTCTTGCGCAAGGGGCGTTTGGCGGGACGGGTGTGGAGTTTTCGCGACGTTACGGAACGCGACCGGACAGCGGAAGCGCTTCGTACCAGTGAGGAGCGTTTTCGCACCATCTTCGAGAAGGGCACCGTGGGTATGGTGCGCGTTGCCAATGATGGGCGGTTTCTTCAGGTGAATCCCGCGATGTGCGAAATGTTGGGCTACAGCGAGGACGAGTTGCTGAAACTGGATATCGCGTCCGTCACCCATCCGGATGACGTCGGCCCAAGTTCCGGCCAGATTGCCGAAGCCAAGGCTCACCGAATCGAGCGAGTCGACATCGAGAAGCGTTATCTACGGAAAGACGGAAGTATCGTTTGGGCACGTACGACGGGCGTGTGGCTCTTCGATATGGAAAGCAATCCCCTATACAGCATAGCGATGATCCAGGATGTCTCCGACCGCAAGAAGGCGGAGGCGCAAATGTTGCAGACGCAGAAACTTGAAAGCCTTGGTGTGTTGGCGGGCGGTATCGCTCACGATTTCAACAACATATTGATGGCCATCTTGGGTAATGCGGGTCTGGCGCTGCAAGACATGTCGCTGGTATCGCCATTGCGTCCGATGCTGGAGGAGATCGATGTGGCGGCCCATCGTGCCGCGGATCTGTGCAGGCAGATGCTTGCGTATTCGGGCAAGGGCCGTTTTGTCGTGAAGGCCATAGATTTGTCCGAGCTTGCCGAGGAGATGGGCCAGATACTCAAAGTGTCTATCTCCAAGCGGACGGTGTTGCGCTACAATCTGTGCAAGTCCCTTCCTGCCGTCGAGGCCGATGCGACGCAGATTCGACAGGTCGTCATGAACCTGATCATCAACGCGTCCGAAGCGGTGAACGACAAGGATGGCGTGGTATCCGTTACGACGGGTGTAATGGATTGCGACCGGCAGTACCTTCAGGAAACGCGCTTTTATGGGGAACCGCGGACGGGGCGGCATGTGTATCTGGAGGTGAGCGACACGGGATGCGGCATGGATGCGGCCACAATGGAGAAGATCTTCGACCCGTTCTTCACGACGAAATTCACGGGACGCGGCCTCGGACTCGCGGCAGTTCTTGGGATCGTCCGCGGCCATAGGGGCGGGATCAAAGTCTACAGCGAAGTTGGGAAAGGCACTTCGTTCAAAATTTTGGTCCCCGCCGTTGTCGATCCGGCGGTGGCGCCGTGCGCGGAGTCGGCGGATGGGCTATGGCGCGGAAGTGGAACGGTTCTACTTGTGGACGATGAGGAGATTGTCCGAACGGTGGCCTCGCGCATGCTCGAATGTCTTGGTTTTACCGTATTGGTCGCGAACGATGGGCGCCAAGGGCTGGATATCTTTCGCGAGTGCCGCGAGCGGATAAAGTGCGTTCTGTTGGATCTGACGATGCCGCACATGGATGGGGAGGAAACGTTTCGCGAGATGCGGCGGATCAAGCCAGGCGTGCGCGTTATCATGAGTAGCGGATACAACGAACAGGAAGTGATCAACCACTTCGTGGGCCGGGGCATCGCGGGGTTCATTCAGAAGCCTTACCAAGTGGACAGTCTGGCGGCCACGCTGAAGAGCGTGTTCGAGAAGCCGGATGCGGGAAAATGAACGGCGAATGGGGAGCCGACGCAGGGCGAGAAAAGCAGCGTTGGGGCTCGATGGGCCTACGGTGAGTCATTCCGAGTTCGAGACTCCGCATTAATGGGGATGAGCGGACGCATCCGTACCCGATCCGTTTCCACCACGGAGAAATGTCCGTGCCAATCGTCGCGACTGTCCAATATGTCTACGATGAGGCGTACGGCGTCGTCAGGTGAATTCATGGACATGCGAAAAAGCACCACCCCGCAATCCGAAGGTAGATGATGTCGGAAAGCCAGTTCGCCGAAGTCTTTGTCGAAAGTCACTATGAGCCGTTTTTCCATCTGCGCTTGCCGCACAATCTCGCAGTCGGAAATGCCGGGACTATCCACCCGAGCCCAGCGCACGTCATGTCCTCGCACCCGCAACTGGGCCACGGCGTCGCCCGGGAAATTCTCGTCTGCGTAGATGCGCACGCCGTCATACACCTACTGGATAGAGTTTTTCGGCATGCAACACATCGCTCGCGTACTGAAGGCAGGCCTGAATGTCTTCGATGTGTATACCCGGATAATTTTGGAGAACATCGTCGTAGGTCCAGCCTTGCGCCAATAACTCGACGATGAATTCGACGGCGAGGCGCGTACCCCGGATGACAGGCTTGCCTGCCAGGACTTCAGCGTTCCATTCGATCCTATCGTTCAAAGCCATATGTCTAGGCCTCCGAAAGCGTTTGTGCATCTTGTGTCCATTATACACGAGCAACAAGCCGCTTTTTCTATCTCCACGCGCTATTTCTCTTCTGCGAAGAGGGCCGCGAGATAGCGGTAGGTGTCGTACTGGACGCGGTGTTTGCCTGAGCCGTCGCCTACATAGGGGTTGGACTGGGTTTCGTTGAGGATTCGGGCTTTGACGTCGTCGGCGATTTGGAGGTCCATCATGTCGCAGACTTGGCGTCGAAGCTCGGGGTCGTAGATGGGGAAGGCGACTTCGACGCGCCAGTCGAGGTTACGTTCCATGAGGTCTGCGGAACTCATGAACACTTGCCGGTCGTCGCCGCGTCCGAAAATGTAGATGCGTTGGTGTTCGAGGTATCGGTCGAGAATGGAGATCGCGCGGATGTTCGGATGTGGAAGCATCGCGTAGGTCGTGCGTACGATGAGGTCCATCCGCACGCCGGCGTCGGCTGCTTCGACTATTTTCTTGATGATCTTCTCGTCGGTCAGATGGTTAGTCTTGATAAAGACGTACCCGTCAGGCCCTTTTTTCTGTTCGCGCGCAAGGAATTTCATGATGCTCTTGCGCGAGTTGATCGGTGAAACGAGGAGGTGTTTGAACTTCGGGGGACGCAGGATGCGCGTCTTCGAGGGATCGAGTAAGAGGCCCAAGACATCCGCGACTTCCTTGACCAGGCGCGCGTCCGTGGTCAGCAGGAGGCTGTCGACGTACAGGTGGCCGGTAACTTCGTTGAAGTTGCCGGTGGACAATCCCACGACGCACATGTCTTCGCGTTGGATGTGGAGGAGTTTTGCGTGGACTTTCATCGGCGGCAGGCCATAGGCGACGGTCGCGCCGACTTCGCGCAGGCGTTCGGAAATTTTGATGTTGTTCTGTTCGTCGAACCGGGCCTGCAACTCGATCGAGACTGTGACTTTTTTGCCGTTGCGCGCGGCGTTGACGAGGGTATTGACGACTTGCGACTGCGACGCGGCGCGGTACAGTGTCATGCCGATTGACTGGACGCGCGGATCGATGGCGGCTTCGCGTAGGAGCCTGATCAGGTGGTCGAAACCTTGGTATGGGTACGTGACTAGGAGATCGCGTTTGCGCAACAGGTCGAACATCGGCGTGCGGACGCGGTCAAGCACGGGATGCTTGGCGTATTCCCTCTTTTCGAACATGAAGTCGGGACGCTTGCTGGGAAAGCGCATGAGGTCCTTCATGTTGTGATAGCGGCCGCCGCCGATGAGTGGGTCGCCTTTCGATATCTTGAGTTCGCGCAACAGTAGTTCGAGCAGCGACGGCGGCATGCTGGCGTCGTACACGAGGCGCACCGCCCGCCCGCCTTTGCGCTTGAGGAGGCTCCGCTCCATTTTGCGGATGTAGCCCTCCGAGAAATCGTTGTCGATATCGAGTTCGGCGTCGCGGGATATTTTGAATTCGAATGCTTCGATATGCTCGTAGTCGAAGATGTAGAACATCTCGTTGAGCGAAAATCGGATGACGTCGTCGATGTACATGATGTTGCCGTTGGGCAAGAGGACGAAGCGGGACAGCCCGCTCGATATCTCGAGTAGGGCGTAGCGTGTTTTCTTGCCCGTCATTCGGACGGCGAAATATAGGGCGCCGTCGATTAGGTTCGGAAACGTCTGGGTCTTGTGCAGGATGATCGGAACGAGCGCCGGCAGGACTTCGGCGTGGAAGTATTCGCGCAACCATTCGACCATTTCCGGCGATTGCGTTTCGATGTCGCGCTCGTTGAGAATCTTGATTCCGCCCTCGGCCAATC
>CAIYET010000252.1 GCA_903925285.1 Candidatus Hydrogenedentota bacterium
GCGTCGACGATGCCAATGCCTTCACGCCTCATACAACATCTTGTGTTCATATCATACCCAAACTCTATATATGGTTGCTTCAGACGGCTAAAATGTTACGAAATTATGAATTATGAATTATGAATTATGAAACGGCTATGCCCGCCCGGTTGTCTTAAATAGCAGGAAACAGGACGTTTCCTAATTCCTAATTCCTAATTCATAATTCACTTGGGCGTATAGAGGAAACGAGAAGCAAACATGGCATTGCGCGGGATGATGCATCGCACGGTGTTCGACACGCCGGGCATTTCATTGGTCATGCACTGGGTCGGTCTTTTGTGGTTGCGCGTGTTCGGCTGGCGCGCCGTGGGCCAAGTCCCGGACGTGCCGAAATACGTGCTCATCGCCGCGCCGCACACAAGCAACTGGGACCTGCCCTTCGTGCTCGCGCTGGCCTTCGCATTCCGCGTGAAGATGTACTGGCTGGGGAAAGACTCGATTTTCCGGTGGCCATTCGGCTCGTTCTTTCGCTGGCTCGGCGGCATTCCAGTCGACCGAAGCAAGACCAACGGAATGGTTGCGCAAGCGGTCGAGACATTCGACGCAAACGAACGAATGGTCCTCTGCGTGCCACCGGAAGGCACGCGCAGCAAGGTGCGCAAATGGAAGACCGGATTCTACTACATCGCGCTGGAAGCGAAAGTGCCGATCAACATGAGCTTCATGGATTACGAGCAACGCGCGGGCGGGTTGGGCACGCTGTTCTGGCCGACCGGCGACATCGAAGCCGACATGAAAGTAATCCAGGCATTCTACGCGCCCATTCGCGGGAAGCGCCCCGACCTCTTCAGCGACATGCCGGCCGGCGACGGGGACACGCCGCCCCATGACTGACGCGCCGGGCGAAGTCCGGGGCATAGTCTTCGACATCCAGCGGATGTGCATCCACGACGGTCCCGGCATCCGAACGACCGTTTTCCTAAAGGGCTGTCCGCTCGAATGCCCGTGGTGCCACAATCCCGAAGGGCGCTCGCCCCATCGCGAACTGGCTTACTCCTCCGCGCTGTGCATCGGCTGCAATGCTTGCGCACGCGCGTGCCCGAACCGACTGCATGCACTCGAAAACGGCATCCACCGATTCCAGCGCGATACCTGCCGTGCGTGTTTTGCCTGCGCGGAAGCATGCCCATCCGGCGCGCTCGAAATCGTCGGACGCGAAATGTCCGTCGAAGCCGTCATGCAAGAAGTACTTCGAGACCACGTCTTTTACGAAACATCGAACGGCGGCATAACCGTGAGCGGAGGCGAACCGCTCGAACAACCCGAATTCGCCGCGTCACTCCTGCACGCCGCGAAAGCAGCGGGACTGCATACCGCCCTTGAAACCAGCGGATGCGCAACGCACGAACGGATGGCCGCCGTCGTATCCGCCACAGACCTATTCCTGTTCGACTACAAAGAGACCGACCCCGAACGGCACCTGCGCACGACGGGGTACGCCCACGCCCGCGTCATCGACAATCTTCGCTATCTCGACGCGCAAGGCGCGGCCATCGTCCTGCGATGTCCGATCATACCCGGCGCGAACCTCCGCGACGATCACCTCGAGGGGATCGCGGACCTGGCGCACTCGTTGCAACACCTTCAAGAAGTCCACGTAATGGGATATCACCCCCTGGGCCAATCCAAGCGCCAACGCCTCGGCGCCGACGCAACCGCCACATACCGCGCGCCCTCGCGCGACGAATTGAAGCAAGTAGCCCAATGGCTCCGCGCCCACGGCATCGAACACGTCAACATCGATTGAAGACGTTTCCGGCCTCTTCCTCCGGAGTCAAGTCGTGGTACTCCCGCAAGAGTTCCGCCTGGATGCGGTTCTTCATCTCAACGCAGTCGAATTCCTCTTCGTCGGTCATGGCCAGACGATCTCTTTCGTGCCTGGCCATCAAATGACCGTCAAATAAGAATTGTCAACGCAAGTGGTTATTCCATAGCCACTTGCGTTTTCTTGCGCCTCAATTCCGACTCTTCCTGAAGTTAGTCATCAAATAAAAACGGCCAAAACGTATATCAACGAAACTAAGCCCAGAAGGGCACGTACTTGACGAACTTCTTCCCTACACTCTCATCGTACGGACGGATCCTCTTTGCCACGAGTGCCTCCTTGATCAGCCGCGAAGCCGTTGCGCTATTCTTCGGCGCAATTGCAAACCGTTCCCGTAACGACGTGTTGGTCATGTAGTCGCGGTTGACATACCGCAGGCAGGCATGAAGATAGCAGGCCCGAACACGATCGTCTTTGTCCATCTTCGTGAGCGGACGGTGGGAAAACAGAATGGCCCGCGTACTTTCGCCGACTACCTCGAAAACTGGGGCCGGCAACTGCAAGAACTCCGCTTGAGACACAATTTTGTCAACGCCGCTACCGCGTTCTTCGCAAACGCCAATGCGTCGCAGCAGAGAGGCCAGTACTTCATTGCGCGATCGAGGAGGCGAGTCCAGGAAGCGATCCGTCGTTATCAGCGGAAACCCCGGATTACAGATCTCCAGACGATCCTCGAAAATCTCCACCATCGGTCCGGAGCCGGTAACGAAGAAATCCTGATGTATCAATGCATTCGCCACCAGTTCGCGGATGGCGATCTCCGGATACATGGGGACTGTCTTGCGAAGTGCCTGTTGGACGACCTCGTTGACGGGTATCAGACCGTTGATGAACGCGATCAAGCCCTCAAAACCGTTCGCGTATCCCTTCGGCCCGTCTTGCTCGCGAATGGTTTCCACCCGACTGTTGCCTTTGTAGACAATCACGCGCACCGCTTTGCGCTTTAGCATACTGAAATCCGCCAACCGTTTGGCGAAGAGGATGGCTCCAAGATTACGAATGCTCCATCTTCCGTTGTCCGATCGGACAACCAACTCGTCTGCCGCTAAAGCGTTCAGAATCGCCTCGCGGCTGTCAGGCAGAGGTAAAGCGAGTAACGCGAAATAGGCCGGATAGTCGAGCAGAGTCAACGCCTCGTCAACGCTTACCGACTCAGCCGCGACAATTCTCTCGAAGGGCGTCTGGTCGAAGATGCGCCACAACTCCCGCTCTTTTTCCGGGAAGTCCTTCAACCTCTTCTTGTACGACCCAACGCGGATGAATTCCTGATGCTGAAACTGGACAGGGTGGCGGAACGCGTGGCCTATTTCCAACAACACAAGCGGGTGGCCATCCACTGTCACGGGGAAGAAGCGGAAATGAATCTTGGGCGAAAGCAAATGCAGCAGCCAACTTTCCAATTCCTCGTTGCCCTTTTTCGCCGTCGCCGGCGAAAACGAGGTCCCCACGATGGCATGGGTCGCATCCTCGATACCCCACACGACATAAGCGTGGGCTTTTCCGCACAGGGCCGCCGAGTTGGCTAGTGCCGACAAGTATTCGCCTATTTCCTGTGGATCGGAATCGTTCTCTTTGAACTCCACCCACTCCGTCTCGGCGGGTAACTTCCGCAACTCATGGACCAGGCCGATGAGATATTCTGGCGTGCGATCAGTAGTCATGCCTCTGTTTCCTCTTTCGTAGCCTGTCCCTGAATTCCCTTTGGGATCCCTTTCCCGTCATTGCCTATAACTACCCCCGGTGCTTTCCGGACAGTTCGTTTCGTTTGCACTCACCATATCATGCCCCACCGTTCGTTGCCAAAGCGAGCGCCCCTCGCATCCTTGAAATGGGATATCACCCCGGGGGCCAATCCAAGCGCGAGCGACTGGGTACGGACGCCACCGCCACGTACCGTGCACCATCCCGCGACGAATTGAAGCAAGCGGCCCAATGGCTCCGCGCCCACGGCGTCGAACACGTCAGCGTCGATTGAATCGACGGAATACTACAAACACAATATTCTAGTATGAAACAGTTGAATCGATCTGTCCTGCACGGTAGAATATACACGTTAAAACAATAAGGTCAAAACATGGCTTCTTGCCATAGTAAGGATATACTGAATGAAAAAGATCAACATCGTGAGTTTCCATTCCATCAAGGGCGGCGTCGGCAAAACTACGGTCTGCCTGCTGACGTTTATGAAATTAGCGAACTCTTTGCGCGAAAAACACAAAAACATGACCGCCAAAGACCTCGCCAACCGCTTGTGGGTTGTCGATCTCGATATCGGCGGACGCCCCATGTTCTACAAACCACTTTCGGAAACGGAAAACAGGGATTTTACCTTGTTGGATATCCTATCGTCGCGGTCTAAGGCCGCAGAACGGAAACTGAGTGAAAGAGGGCCTTATATCCACTGCAAGGATACATCTCCTATAAACCCTGGCGAAGAGTATTCAATCGAGTTGATCAGGGCGATCAACGAGCAAGCATTGGGTGAAAAAGCGGGGAAAAATGCCGGTCTTGGTCGTTTTCTCGGAATGTTTCTCAACGATGCGATCACGCATTTCAATGAGGCATCTCCGACGGACTATTACCGGCTTGTCGATCGAATGCTGGACCTCATCACAACGGAAGCAAGCACATGTTCAGAAGAATCCGACGAACCCATCTGGCTGCTTATCGACTGTCCCGCAGGCTGGCAGCGCACTAATCGAGCCGTAATGCACGTGATCCAAGACAGGCTGCGCTGGAAAGCCGACAACGCTGAGACGACGACGGCATGGCAACCCGTGTGGATTACAACGCCCGATAACTACATACTTACACAATCAATTGAATGGCTGATTGCACCGAAGCCCGATATGCCGGGAGTCATCGCCATGCACCCGACGCTGCTCTACAACAACATGGTGAGTCAACCTCAAAGCAGTACTGATATAGAGCGCAAATCCAGCACGGATTTGAAATATGTAACATGGGCATTGGCACAACATAATGGAATACTCCAAGCATATCGAAAACAGGGATTGTACGACAAAACGTCCCAGCGCGAAGTCCCCATTATTTTCCCCAATATTTCGCCAAAAAAGGATGGGCCGATCGCGCCGTGCGAACAGGACATTTTTGCCGATGCCTTGGGCGAGCCGCTGTTGTCTGGAGAGTTGCCGGTGCCGTTTTCGGATGGCCACTGCTATTGGCCACCCCAAAGCGTAGACGTGCCGCAGTCAAAGCACAGTAAGGTGCCTGTCGTCCCTGCACCGGATGATCGGGAAAACACTCCTGCACCGGAAAAGGCAGAAAAGCAAAACGTTGCCAAAGAAGTGTCTGCCGCTGACAGAGCGGTTGCACTGAAATCTGCCTTAGAGGCGGCAAGTATTGGCGGCGTTGCTGCCGTGCGTGAGTTGCCAAAAGCCCTTTTTCATATCCAGGCAAGCCCGAAGGATGCAAAACCTGATGAAATAGTCAAATTGGCCGAGGCTGCGGCCAATTGTGGCATGCTGGATGTTGCCTACGCCTTCTATTCTGTTTTACAGAGTAAAGCTGAATTTATGAAGGATTTTGGACTTGTAGCAAGTTACTTGCGTTTCCTGCTAGAAAACAAATACACAATGTCGGAGGCGGATCCTGACGCCAAGTCAATCATTCCAGCGAAAGTGGCTCGTTTCTACCTGGATCACTTTGTGAAAAAGCGCGAAAAGCCATGGAACGACTTCAACTACGTGTATCTTGAAGCGTTTGTAGGCGGACCTGCGCAAGCGCAAAAGCTTCTGGACTTCATTACTCCAATACTCCCTGAACGAATACCCGAAGATCTGATGATAGCTCTCAGTATTCTTCCTCTTATTGAAGACAAAGAAAAGGCGACTCGTGAGAATTTTGGCAAGTGCACAGAAAATATTAGTAAAGCGGCAGCCACGAATCCTCGATTGGCGCTAAAAGTTGCCCATGACCTTGCGCCATATATTGATTTTCATGGCGTCCTTGCAACTTTTGTTTCCAAGCTATACAACGGACTTCGGCACACAGTCTATTGGACGCCAGCCAATATTCGCCCGTGGGCAAGCATTACGTCCGGACTAGAATGGCCCGACCTCCCTGCTGCCCGTTTGTGGAACGAGCTCTATGCGTTGGACGCCTCTGATAACGCGACCAGAAATGGATTCTGTAAATTCCTACGACTTCATAGGAAAACTCAGCTTGTGCGGAAAGTGCGCGGGGGAAAATTATTGACTGAAAAAGATTTGAAGCAGTTTTTATAGGAGAGAACTATGTTCTTGCTGAAAAGGGAGTCGTCGCTCAAAGACGCTCCGTTTGCGGTGGATTGCCTTTTCCATGGAAGAGCCATTCCTGACCAATTCAGGGAAGGAACCGATCAATTTAGCAAAAAAACTTCTTCGCCTTTGCAAATTGAATACGCCAAAGGCGAAGGCCTGGACATGTTGTATGGTTCGCTTGGGCAGACGCTTGGTCCTCGTTTTGCCGACATTCTGAACGAGTTTGCGGCGTTGTTGGACGCTCACCCGCAGGATTCGGTGATCAAGCTCAATGTGGACGAGCGTCTTGACTGGCTTTGGAATACGTATCCGCCTTCTGAGGCATTCGAGATGGTGTACCGTGCGTTTGAGTTTTACCGCAACGTATTCGAGACGTTTTGTCCGGAGATTTTCCCTGTCTTCTTTTCGATGTTGGAGACGGAAGCCGTTCTTTACGCGAAACCCAATCCGAAGGCTTATCGTGAACACTTGGCGCATCCTGTTTACGTGTTTCTGGCCGGGCGTCGGATTTTGGATTGCCCCACCAACCTCGAGGAGATTGCCGATCGGACGTTCGCGCGCCTGGCGAATTACGAGGATTTCTTGAAGAATCTCCCCGATCGACTTCCCATGAGGAAGAAGGTCGACAAGGACTGCACGGAGGAAAAGGATAGCAAGGAGAAATGGGAAGAGGCCTTGGATGCCCTGATGAAGGACGGGGACCGGCAGCAGCGCGTGGTCTTGCTGGCGTGGATGATCACGGGGTTGTGCCACGATTTGGGGTACCCGACTTGGCATGCCGCCGAACAGGCGTCGAAGGTGAAGAACGACAGCATGCCGGTGCAAGTAAAATCGGAGTGGGCCGGCTCGCCGGAACTGACCGAATTCGTCAAGGATTCGCTTTTCTTTTGCGAACTGCGGCGTCGCCACATGGATTACAAAAAGTCCGAGGATTTGACTTCGGAAGTGGCGAAGGGCGTGGTCAAGAACCACAGTTTTGCTTCGGCTTTGACGGTGCTTTCAACGTTGCGCACACTGCTCGAGCGTTGTCAGTGGGCGCTTTCCATTGACCGGAAGGCCGACCGCATTCTGGATTTCGCGGTAGCGTGGGAGTTGGCAGCGGAAGCGATCGCGCTGCATGACGCGGATTCGCCCAAGAAGGCGGGCAACGTGCGCACGCCTGTGGCGTTGAGCACCAATCCGCTCGCGTGGCTGCTTCGAACCATGGACCTCATTCAGGAATGGGATCGGCCTGTACATTGGGCAGGCAAGTTCGGCGACGACTATCTGATTCCGTTCGAGGCCGTGGCGGTGCGCGTCGTCAAGAATTCCGATGGCAAACACAGGGCCGTCCGTATTTACCGGTTACTCAACCGTGAACTGTTGGACGCCGACGGAAAACGCATTTCCAAAAATGTCCCGCTCTGTCCTGCCCACTGGCCTGGCTACTGGTCGGATTTTGAGGCGCGCGTGCCGGAACCGCAGTGGGGATGGGGCGTGGGCGCAATATTGCAACCATTCGCGAACATTACCGGGATGGAGCAGTTGTACGCGCTGAATTGTCGGGGAAACCGTCTGAAAAACGACAACGACGTTCTCGTCCACGCTGGCGATCCGGCTATTCATGACCCCGATTCCCTCATTCGGCGTTCGCCGGATTACTTCTATGAGAACAACGCCGATGAGTGCCGGGCGCACTCGCGTTGCATGCACAATTTCTGGGCCCAAGATGTCGAGTCTTATCTCAACACCGGCTCGAACGCGGAAAACCTCGGACGAATGTTGACACAACTGTCTAGGACAGTATAAACCTAAATTTGGCAGTTGACGTGGGTGAGCATCGCCAGCCCGCGTTTACCCCCGCAACGACGATTGGCGTTCTTTTGGCACGCCGACGCGGACATGGCGCACGAGTAGCGCCATCAGCGTTATGAAAATGAGATGCGTGAACCAGAATCCGCCGCTACGAATATCGCCCGGATAGGCCATCTTCGCAAACTGGAGAAGGAACGTCGAGAGCATCACCCAGACCAAAAGCGCTTTGGCGGTCTTCGTCGGGTTCCAGAGACGCCAGTCCGACAACTGCATCCAGAAAATCAGACCCGCCAATAGCGCGGCAACGGTTACGCCGTACACCACAACGATTCCTTCCGGCATTACGTGGCGCTCGAAGCTCCAATACGTGAAAGTATTGAGGCCGTTCCACACGGGGACGAACCATGCGACGTACACGACGCCCAGCGCAGCCGGCCATGCCCATTTTGGTTCCGGCAGCGAGACCGCGTCTTCGTCGACCACATAGGCCGCGACGCCCCACGACAACCCGCCGCACAGTCCCCATGTCATCTCGGCAACCTTCCACCAATCGATCGGAATGCCCGTGCGTTCGCCGAACACGCAGAACCAACTGCCCAGTGGAAAGCCAATGCCGAATCCGACGGCGCTCGCCACCGCCGCGAGAAACGCTACGCGGTCGCGCTTGACCACGCGCAGCCACACCATGAACGCCAGCGCAACCGCCAACAGGCCCCATGTGTTGTCGTAATGCGACCATTCCCCGTCGGGGTGCCACCAACTGGCCGGCACGTAAATAGCAACCGCAAAAATCAGCCAGAACGCATCGCGCGCGCGGTAACGGACGTCGCTCAGCGCCATGCCCAATCCGCCGCCGCCGATTGCGCCCCAGATCGCGCCTTTCAACAACAACAACGCCGTACACAGTAGAGCGCAACCCGGTTTCCCAAGCGAACCGGCGACGGTGCCATAGCTCATCGACCCGCCGATGGCAAGCCCGATCCCGCCACCCAAGCACAACCATGCGAGCCGCCGTCTTTTGCAACGGTCCGGCGTAACGAGAACAACGGCCAGCGCACCCAATACCCCCGCCAGCATCGCACCGCGTTCATGGCCGATCTGCCCGCGAATCCCCCATCCCAACGCCATCGCGATCCCACATACCCAAAGATAGCGGGACAATCCAGGCCTGTATGACGCCGATATCGATCTCATCACACGCTCGTTTCTTTGTCGGAACACTGCGGGGTCCCTGCTTGACGTAGCGGCAGCTTATCACATGAGAAGGGAAAGCCAAAACGCAAATCGGCTCCTGTTTGCGTGGACGCCGGTATCTATGCTCTTATCAATCGCATGGGCAAAGGCATTCGGGTTGCTATCGGGTTGACGATGATCTTGGCGGGCGTATGCGCGCGGGCCGCCGAACCGGTCACGATCTTTTTCTGGGGCAGCGAATGGGACACGCTCGCGCTCGATTCGATCCAGGATTTCGAGTCGCGTCACGACGGGCATGACGGACGCCCCACCATCAAAGTAATCATGGGCCAGACGGCTTGCATCAACAACGTCGACGACCCGCAACGGCTCATGACGGCCATCGCGGGCGGCGATCCGCCGGATGTGGTCTGGTTCAACCGGTACGCCGTGGGCGGGATGGCGTCGCGCGGCGCGTTCGAATCGTTGCAGCCGTTCTTCGACCGCGACTTGGCCGAACGTCCGGGCGATCCCATGACGTTGCATGAGGAACAGTTCTTCCCCGCGTGCTGGTCGGACGTGATGGTCGAAGGGCGGCTCTTCGCAATCCCTGCCGACACGGACAACCGCGCGCTGTATTACAACAAGGACCTTTTCGACAAACACGCCGGCGCGCTCGTCGCCGCCGGTTGCGTCGATACGAGCGACCCGACGAAACCGGGACCGCCGCGCGATTGGACGCAGCTCGAACGATGCGCGGAAATTCTGACCGAACGCGACGACCAAGGACGCTTGGGCCGCGTCGGATTCATCCCGAACTTCGGCAATTCGTGGCTGTACCTGTACAGTTGGCTGAATGGCGGGCGCTTTCTCAGCCCCGACGGACGCACGTGTACGCTCAACGGGCGCGAGACCGCCGAAGCGCTCGTATATATGACCGAGATATACGACCTCATGGGTGGCGCGGAAGCGGTCAGCGTGTTTCAGACTTCGATGCAAGGCGGGGACATCGACCCGTTCCTTTCGGGCAAGATCGCCATGCGCGTCGACGGCGACGGATTCCTCAACTACATCGCCAATCAACGACGCGACATGCGTTTCGGCGTCGTGCTCACGCCGCCGCCCGCGGGCAAGAAGGCGCTCGGCTGGTCGGCGGGCTGGTCGTGGGCCATACCCAAAGGCGCGCGCCATCCAGTCGAGGCGTGGGAGTTGGTCAAACACCTCGCATCGCGTCGCGCATACGAGATCCGCGCCGAAGCGCGCAAACAGGCCGCGCATGCCGCAGGCAACATTTTCATCCCGTGGTTCAGCGCGCGGCGCGACGTCACCGAATGGGCACTCGGGCATTACCTGTTCGACGACTCGACCATTGATGCGAAGTTCAAGGACGCCATGCGGGTCTTCCTCGACGGCATGTCGTTCTCGGAACATCTGCCGATCACGCCCGTCGGCCAACTGCTGTGGACCGCGCAGGTGCGCGCGCTCGATAGCGGCATCTTCAAGCGCTACGACAAGGCCGATATCCGCCGCAACGCGCAAATCGCGCTCGATCGGAACACGGCGATGGTCCAGGCAGAACTCGACCGCTTCTATAAACCGAAACCGTATCCCGAAGTGAGTTGGACGCCGCTCATCTGGGCCTATGCGGCGCTCGTCGCGGTCGGACTGCCTTTCGGGTATTGGCATTTCGGACGCCGCGAACGTGCGCGGGGCTATTTCCGCCGCGAACACCGCGCCGGGTACCTTTTCGCGCTGCCGTGGTTCGCGGGCTTCATTTTGTTCGGCGGCGGTCCCATTTGTTTTTCGCTGCTGATGAGCTTCTGCCAATACGACGTGCTGACGCCGCCGAAATTCGTCGGACTCGACAACTACGCCACGATGCTCGCCGGCGATCCGCTCTTCTACAAATCGCTCTCGAATACGCTGTTCATGGCGCTCGGCATTCCGTTAGGCATGACGTTGAGCCTCGGCATCGCGATGCTGCTCAACTATGAGATTAAAGGCATGGCCGTCTACCGCACCTTTTTCTACCTGCCCGCAATCATGCCCGCCGTTGCCGCGTCGATATTGTGGATTTGGATCTTCAACCCCGACGCAGGCATTTTGAATGCATTGCTCGCGCGCATCGGCATTAAAGGCCCCGCGTGGTTGCAGAATCAATACTGGTCCAAACCCGGACTGATCCTTATGGGACTCTGGGGCGCGGGTTCAGGCATGATTGTGTGGCTCGCCGGACTCAAAGGCATCCCGCGCCACCTCTACGAAGCCGCAGAACTCGATGGCGCGAGCCGGTTCCGCCAGTTCCTCCACGTCACGCTTCCCATGCTCAGCCCCTATATCCTGTTCAACCTAATCATGGGCATCATCGGCACGTTCCAGGTCTTCACGCAGGCCTTCATCATGACGCAAGGCGGCCCACTCGATTCGACCCTCTTCTACGCCTACCACCTCTTCAACAACGCCTTCCGTTACATGAAGATGGGCTACGCCTCCGCCATGGCATGGTTTCTCTTCGCCATCGTCCTCGTCCTGACGATTATCCAATTGCGCATCTCGCGAACATGGGTTCATTACGAATCGGAAAACTGAATCGACATGTTCCATCCTAGAAACGGCAGTGGGATCCAGGTTCACGTCATCATGCCGATGATCACAGCGAGCCGTTCATTGCACGGCGCCTTGCCTTCCTGTTCGTACCTCATGAACTCGACATGGCCGTCGAAGTAGAGGACGTTCGAGCCGCCGGGCACGTGATTGAAATTCGCCGCCTTCGTTGCAAGACTATCCCACATGATAAAGACGCCGCTTTGCGCGAGTGCGGTGGCCGCCGGGTTGTTGATGTCGGTGACGAGAAACCGCTCCACGCCTTCGCGCAGGCGGTAAATCGTGTCGGAACCACCGTTGCCGAGGCCGGCCTCGATCTTGAGGTCCGAGTCGACGATGGGCCACAACCCGGGCTGATTGCTGGTATAGCTGTGCAGAAGACCAAATATACCGCTGACACCGTTAACCATAGATTCAATGCCGCGCGCCACCTGCGTCGGGACCTCCAGTTCTAGTTCTGCCGGGTCGGGCATTTCGTCCGGATTCAGCACGGACGGAAGCAGGGCCAAGATCCCGAAGCTGTTGAGCGGTGCACTGGGATCCGTGTAGTTGGCCTTGTCGAAGATCCAGCCCAAGTAACAGTAAGAGGCGTCGATGGTGCGCGCACACAACTCGCCGTTTACGTCCGCCACACCGAAGCACCACTCTTCCGGCTTGTCTTCATAATGGGCCTCTCTGATATCTTCGCTACGTTTCGCGCTGGACGGACAGAACACGATCATCGGGTCGGTCAGGTATTCCGGATACAAACTGAACGTATTCGGGCCGAAATCCACGACCGGGATGCGGGTGCCGTCCTTCTCCGGGAATCCGCCAGCCTGAAGCGCGGGGAACCGGCCAACCGCCTCGTTCGCGTACATCTTCATTACGATGCCCCACTGCTTGAGGTTGTTCTGGCAACTGGCCCGCCGCGCAGATTCGCGTGCGCGCGCAAGCGCCGGCAACAGGATCGCGGCAAGGATTCCAATGATGGCGATAACGACCAGCAGTTCAATGAGTGTAAAGCCCCTTCTGCGCATATCCATGCTCCTTTCAAAAGTTGAAGACAAACTTCCCACCCCGGAACTGAGAACGGCCTCAATCACAGAACGATCCCAATTCCAGGTACTACACCGCAACTACTTCCATCACGTATAACCCCAGGAACGGCAGTTGACATAGGAGAACATCGCCTAAAGAATTGGACTTATGTAACAAACGAGGCTCTCACCCACAGGGTCATACTGTGCCACGCAGTATGATAAGGGTGTGCAGTCAAGATGTCCCATCCTTCCCATCCTTCCCATCCTTCCCATCCTTCCCATCCTTCCCATCCTTCCCATCCTTCCCATCCTTCCCATCCTTCCCATCCTTCCCATCCTTCCC
>CAIYET010000253.1 GCA_903925285.1 Candidatus Hydrogenedentota bacterium
CTCAGATCTCAAATCTCAGATCTCAAATCTCAGATCTCAAATCTCAGATCTCAAATCTCAGATCTCAAATCTCAGATCTCAGATCTCAGATCTCAGATCTCAAATCACTCTTGTCCAAATTAGCTTTTCTTGGACAGGCTTATTCCTGTTGCTGACACCCGTCGTAAGGCAACAGGCCCTCGTAAAGGCCCGTCTTCAGGCCATTCCATGACTCTGAAGTCGTTCCACAACAGGTTCGGTAATTTGGACAGGCTAATGCACGTCCCAGTAGACCCGATCAATATGATCATGAAAACAGGGGGAAACCTGTCCAGAATGCCAATCAATTCAACTATGCAGGTTCGATGGCGGCCCTAATTTGGACAGCAGTGTCCCGAAAAACAAGATTGTAGAAACGGCTTCCAACTCACGGCGGGTGCGTTATCCTGGCATTAGACGCGCTGGTGGCAAGGACGATATGTACATCCGGAGTAAGTCAAGGACGAAAGAGGCTTTAGGCTGTAAGCTTCCCTCCTAAAGCCTAAAGCCTAAAGCCTAAAGCCTGTCCCTTTCAGCGATTCTTGGGGCGGATGGCGAACTGGGTGGCGGCTCCGGCCACGGCGAGTACACCCCATGCCAGCAGCAGCACAAGCGCGGCCCTTGGGGTTAATACCGTTTCTTGTTTGGCGGCCCATACGCATAGCATTCCGTAACAGACGATCCATGCGCCCATAGCGGATGTAGCAAGGATCATTACGGCGCGCTCGAATACGAGGGCGGCTAATCCGCCAAAAACGGCCACGGCGACGATTGCCGAGGGCACCCAGTCGTCCGGACGCGCGTTGAGGGCCATGTGTGCGGCGACGGCGCCTCCCAACGCGCCGACGCAAAATAGGCCAATCTTGTATAAAAAAAACAACGCCATCGACCCGGCCATGCCGCCCAACACGCCTGCAATCGCCATGTAGAGCAGCCGCCCTTCGGAAATCGCGCCCGTCAGCGCCGCAGCCATACCCCCCCCGAGCAGAAATCCCGTCATGACGACCGTGAACCGCACGAAGTAGTAACCGAGGAAACAATACAGCACACCGACGGCAAGCGCGCCGATGAATAGGACGCGGATTTGTTCCGGCGTCAGGTCCGAGAGGCGTACCGCGATAATATCGGGCAACGTGGCCATGTCGCAGTTACAGGGAAGGCGCGGCCTTTCGCGCCGCGACAATGTCCGCAATGAGATCTGGTTTTCGGTACACCATACCATGGAAGAGCGCGACGGTCTCGCCGGTGTCGTCAGTCACTCGGATGTCGTAGGTACCAAGACGGGCGGACCGCGACTGTTCGCGCGCTTCGGCGTACAACATGTTTCCCTTCGCGGCCTTGATAAAGGAGATATCGGCGTGAATGGCCACGGCGACCGTACCGTGGGCATTGCTCGCCACTGCGAAAGTGAAGTCGGCCAAGCCGAATACGGCGCCGCCGTGAACGATCCGCAGCCCGTTCATGTGTTTGCGTTCGAGCTTCATGCTCGTGCGCGCAAATCCTGCCTCGAATTCGAGGAGTTCGATCCCCAATTCGACCGCGTAATAATCCTCGCTGAAATACTCGCGCAATACCGCTTCTGTACCGTCCATGATAAACTCCTCGATGGGTTGGCCATACGTTACCAAAGCGTCGCCACAGGACGCAAACTGTAGCGAGTTTGCATTCGTTCGGGAAAAAAAGGTACACTCACACGTTATTCTGCGGAGTCGCAGGCCATGCGAGGGGCACGTGGCGTCTGTACGACACACAGTTCGGAACACGTGTTCGAATCGTGGCCCGCGGTGTTCCTTGTTGGAGCTTAAGCGCCGAACGGCGTGTTGGTTTGCCGAAACATCCGGCAAGAGCGTTTCGACGTTTGGCGGCGGAAATTATGGTGTTCCGCCCCTTGTAATAAGTTAAGGAGATGTACGAATGAGTGAAACGGAAAGTAAGGTTGGGCAAATAATAGACAGGTATGGGGGCGAAAAGAGTGCTCTAATACAGATTCTCTTGGACATCCAGGGCACATTTTCCTGGCTTCCCCAGGAGGGCTTGGCCGAGGTGAGCAAGCGCCTGGATGTCCCGCTGACGCGAATCTATCACATTGGGACGTTCTACAAGGCCTTTAGTTTGGTTCCCCGAGGCCGCCACACGGTGCTTGTCTGCACTGGTACCGCATGCCACGTTCGGGGCGCACCGACTCTTCTGGATCGCATCAAGGAGATGCTGAATCTCAATCCGGGGCAAACATCGAAGGACATGAAGTTTACTTTGGATACCGTCAACTGCCTGGGCTGCTGCGCCTTAGGCCCCGTGATCGTGGTCGATGGAGAGTACCACGGGAAACCCACGGCGGCGGATTTGCAGCGGATTTTTGAGAAATGTGAGTGAAAACGTCATTCCCGCGAAAACGGGAATCCAGTAAGTTAATTGGAGGTTCTTATGGCCACCCTATTGGGTACGACATCTCATTTGAAAAGACTGCGAAAGAAGATTCTTAGCAGCGCGGATCGTGGCAAACCCGTTGTGACCGTGTGCTGCGGAACGGGTTGCCAAGCCTACGGAAGCCAGAAAGTCATGCAAGCGTTTGCAGACGAGATGGAACGGCAGGGCGTGGCGGGCACGGTATTGAGCCGTGGCACGGGCTGTCATGGTTTCTGTGAACGCGGCGTCGTTGTCATCCTTTTCCCAGAGGAAATCTGCTACCTGGGCGTCAGGCCGGACGACGTTGCCGAGATCGTATCGAAGACGTTGATCGGCAAGGAAATCGTCGAGCATCTTACCTACGAAGACATCGCAACGGGCCACCGATGCGCGAAGGAAGGCGACATTCCTTTCTACAAGCACCAATCCCGGCTCATATTCGGAAACAATCGGTTCATCGATCCGAAGAGCATCGAAGATTACATTGCCGAGGACGGCTATAGCGCGCTGGCCAAGGCGTTGTCCAAAATGACCCCCGAGAAGGTCCTGAGTGAGGTCAAAGAGGCAAAGCTGCGCGGACGTGGCGGCGGCGGGTTCCCCGCCGGAACCAAGTGGGAAACCACACGCGACGCACCCAGCGACAAGAAGTACGTTATCGTGAACTGCGACGAAGGCGATCCGGGTGCTTTCATGGATCGAAGCCTGATGGAAGGGAACCCGCACAGCGTTCTCGAGGGCCTGATCATCGGCGCGTACGCCATCGGGGCACATGAAGGTTTCGTCTATGTCCGCCAGGAATACCCGCTGGCGACGGAGAATATTCTGCTCGCCATCGCGCAAGCGGAAGCCTATGGACTGCTGGGAAAGAACATCCTGGGTTCGGGATTTGACTTCACGGTGCAGGTGCATCGCGGGGCCGGCGCGTTCGTATCCGGCGAGTCAAGCGCCTTGATGGCGGCAATCGAGGGGCGCGTAGGCGAGCCGCGTCCCAAGTATATCCGAACCGCCGTCAGCGGCATTTGGGGGCGTCCGTCGAATCTGAATAACGTCGAAACGTGGGCCAACGTTCCACTCATCATCAACAAAGGCGCACGGTGGTATAAGTCCATCGGAACTGCGGAAAGCAAAGGAACCAAAATCTTCTCGCTGGTGGGCAAGGTGAACAACACAGGCCTTGTGGAAGTCCCCATGGGCGCCACCCTTCGCCAGATCATATACGACATCGGCGCAGGAATACCCGGCGGGAAAAAATTCAAAGCCGTCCAGACAGGCGGCCCTTCCGGTGGGTGCATTCCCGAACAACATCTGGACACCGCCATCGATTTCGATGCGTTGAGCGCACTCGGCTCCATGATGGGGTCTGGCGGCCTCATCGTTATGGACGAGGACACCTGCATCGTGGACGTGGCCCGATACTTCACGAGTTTCCTGTGCGAGGAATCGTGCGGCCAATGCATTCCGTGCCGCGAGGGACTACGGCAGATGTCGGATATTCTGAAAAATATCACGGAAGGTAAAGGCCAGGCGGGAGACGTGGAACTGCTCGAAGAACTTTCCGAGGTGATGAGCGACGCTTCGCTGTGCGCCCTGGGTCAGACCGCCGCCAATCCCGTGCTGAGCACGATCAAGTATTTCAGGGATGAGTACGAGGCGCACGTGAACGAAAAACGCTGCCCTGCCAAGGTCTGCAAAGCGCTCATCGCCTACTATATCGAGCCGGACAAATGCACGGCCTGCGGGCTGTGTCTCAAGAACTGCCCCTCCGGCGCCGTGAATGGCGGAAAGAAAATCATCCACTGGATTGACCAGGCGAAATGCACAAAATGCGGTATTTGTTTTGAAGTGTGCCCCAAGCGGTTCGCAGCCGTGGCAAAGCTATCGGGAGAAGTTATCCCGCCGCCGCCACAAGAACCGATGCCCATGGTCGCACAACAGAAGGGATAAGTATGAAAACGGTAACGTTGGAAATAGACGGCAAAGAAGTGAGCATCGAGGAGGGCAAGACCCTTCTGGACGCGGCCAAGTCGCTGGGCATCGACATCCCGACGCTGTGCCATCACGAGAAACTGGCGCCCCATGGCGGATGCCGGATGTGTAGCGTCGAGATCGCCAAAGGCAAACGCTCGCGGGTTGTCGCCTCGTGCGTGTATCCCGTCGAAGACGGCCTCGTCGTGAAGACGGAGTCCCCGAGGATAATCAAGATCCGAAAGATGCTCGTCGAACTCGTCATGGCCTGTTCGCCGCGGACCAAAGCGCTCGAAGATCTGGGCGCGCGCTATGGCGTTACAGGCACGCGATTCAAAGCCGAAGAGAACTTCTGCATTTTGTGCGGCCTTTGCGTGCGATACTGTGCAGAGGTCAAACAAGCGCATGCCATCGGGTACGCGGGCCGTGGCGTGACGCGGCGGATCGCATTTGTCCCTGAGATCGCCTCGCGCACCTGCATGAGTTGCAGGGAGTGCTTTGCGCTCTGTCCGACGGCAAAAATTCCCAGGGAAACCGACGGTGTGTGCTTCGATGGTTTAACCATTGATGATTTTGTGGCCGAACAGAATGCGTAACGTCATTCCCGCGAAACCGGGAATCCAGGAGTCTAAACGTGGACAAGAAGACGATTGAGATCAGATGGCATGGGCGCGGCGGACAGGGCGCCGTCACCGCGTCCAAACTGCTGGCGCAAACGGCCTTGATAGAGGACAAATACTTTCAAGGGATGCCCGACTATGGCGCCGAACGGATGGGCGCCCCCATCAAGGCATTTACGCGGATCAGCGTTGAACCGATCAAACTGTATTGCCAAGTAACCGAGCCTGACGTGGTTGTGGTGCTGGACCCCACGTTGCTCGAGGTGATCGACGTCACCGAGGGACTCAAGGCGGACGGCGCGCTGATTGTCAATACCGCCAAGTCGCCGGATGACGTCCGCGCCCTCACCGGTTACAAAGGCAAGACCTACACCGTGGATGCAACGGGGATTGCCATGAAGATGCTGGGGCGTAACCTCCCCAACACCCCGATGTTGGGCGCCGTAATTCGGACCTCAAACATCGTAACAAAAGAAAATCTAATCCAGATGCTCAGAAAGACACTCGGCGCCACCATGAAAGAAAAGGTCGTCGAAGGCAATGTGTCCGCGCTGGAACAGGCGTTCAACGACGTTCAA
>CAIYET010000254.1 GCA_903925285.1 Candidatus Hydrogenedentota bacterium
GGATACTGGTAACGCAACGATTCGCCGCCCGCTTCGAGACGCGGCGCCGCTCGTGTTGATACTGGGTATCGGAAACAACGAGCGCCTGACCACCCCGTTGCGCGTCTATGCGGAGTCCGTCGGCAGTCGAAAACTCCTGAACTCGCTATATCAGTCTGGCAACGATACGGGAAGTTTCATCACATGCGCCACCGGCATCGAAAGCGCGGAACTCGAGGGCGCATCGACGCTGGCGCTCGAATTGGAGGCCAATGTTCCTGGAACATTGCTGGTGGGAGCGTACCGCTGGACCGGCGCCAAGCTGCCCGTATTACCTTCGGAGTACGTTCGTGCAAGCTGGAATCAGGCCGTCCAATATCACGTCAAGACAGGCAATCCCCTTGACCGGGCAATTGCCGAGACGGGATTGGCGGCGTTCGAGGCCTCCGATACGGCCAATGTCGACGAGGGATTGGTCCGCAAACGAGAAATCTTTCAAGGGGCGCTGGTCTTGCGCGACATCGTGCGAAAGAATCCCGGCAATGTCGCCGCCTGCGACAAACTGGACGCCTATTATATTTCCATAAAAGACAACCAGGCGCGCTGCTCCGAATGGAGCGCGATGACCCAACGTTTCGCATCCATTCCGGAAGTCTGGCTGCGCCTGGCACAGGCCCGAATCGAGAAAGGCGACAAGACCGCCGGATTGGACGCCGTCAACAAACTATCGACATTGACGCTCCCCAGCAACCCGGTCAGGAAACGAATGGAACAGTATCTCGCGGCCTTCGCACAAGGTTTGAAATCCGAGATCTGAGATTTGAGATTTGAGATCTGGGATCTGAGATCTGAGATTTGAGATCTGAGATCTGAGATTTGAGATCTGAGATCTGAGATCTGAGATCTGAGATCTGAGATCTCAGATACGAAGCGCCTTCATCCTTACTTTTTCTTGCCGGAGAGCAGATTCTGGTATTCCGCTTTCAGTTTGGCCATGTCGGCGTTGAGTTGGTGGGCCGTAATCTTCCGGAGCGCATTTTCATCCGTTTCGCGGGCGCTGACGCTGGCCATCTTTTCGATGTCGAACCGGAACCCACTACCACTGAAGGTTAGTGCGTTGGCGGTAAGATCGTTCTTCAACTCGCGCAGTCGCGCCTTGATATTGGAGAGGCCCGCCGCAGCCGCTTGAGCTTCCTGACGGAATTCATCCGTCACACCGTCATAGGCGGCTTGCGCTTTCTTCAACGCATCGAACGCCTCGGGGAGTTTCTGCTGCAACATAAACTTCTCGGCTTCCGCCTCAAAGCGTCCACCTTCGTCGATTGCGTTTCGAGCCATTTCCAACTGTGCATCGCGGTCGGCAATCATCTTCGCCACATCGAGCCGCTTCCCTTCGGCGGAGGGATGCAACGGGTCGGTTTTGGACGCTTGTGCGAACGCTTCAAGGGCTTGTTCGAGGTGATTGGCCGTAAGGGCCTGCTCGCCTTGGCCCATGTAGTACGTTGCAATACGCTCGACGACATCCTTGCGTTGCGGCTCGACCGCCAACACGTCCTGGTATTCCTTGATCGCCCGTTCGGCGAACCCGCCGTTGTACAAGAGGTCGGCGACTTTCTTCGACATCTCCGGCGTCTTGGCGACGGTCTGCGTCAGGCGGCGGTAGTTCAACTCGATCTCGTCTTCGTTGCCGCGACCGATGTAGAACAACATCGCCTGCACAACATAATTGCGTTTCTGCGTATCGCTGACGCCGGCCTGGACAACGTGCTGTGTCAGAATCGTGTACCACACATCCGCGACGGCATCGATCGAGCGGCTGATATCTTCGGAAAGCGCCGCGTGGGCCACGCCATCGAATCCCGGTCCGGACAGGTAATCCTTGAGGATAAGTTCCTTGCGCGTATCCGCCGCGCGTTGCACCTGGTCGAAGTACACGACGGGATCGACCTTCTTGCTGGCGGACGGTTTCAACCGCGTCTGCGGTAGCGCCTTTTCCGCATCCGCGTAGTAGCGAGCGCGCGACGGAGTTCCATCGCGCGCGAGCGGCGCCGTGATCTGCGCCACGAGTTGTCCGAGCGCACCGAGGCGATAGGCAAGATACGAGTCCACGGCATCCCCGCGGACGGCGTCGAGCAGATACATCTCGGCTTGAATGGCTGTGACGGCCCCTGTTGCGAGTCCAGGGAACAGCCGCGCCATGGTCTCCGGGGACGCAGCAGCGCCCTCGATGATTTCGCGGTCGAGTTTGGACAGTTGAATCACGTTGCTTTTCGAGAGGAGACGGACGGCGGTCGAAACGATGGCTTGATCCGTCTTGGGCGACCAAGCGGCGGCCATGAGCGGCGTGAGCAGTACGGCTATGGTAAACAGATGCGCGTGCTTCATGACGACGCCCTCCCGGTTTCCCCTGTCTGGTCCGAGGCTTGTTTCAGATGTCCGATCAGCATTTCGATCTCGGCGGCACGCGTACCTTCGAGTCTGCCGCCAAGCGCCTTAATGTAGTTCTCCAGCGACACCACCGACTCGTGGATCGACTCGCTCTTGGCATACAACAGTCCCGTCTCGAGATGGGCCGGCGCATATTCGGGATCGATCTGGAGCGCCTTGCGGAACTCCTCGAGCGCACGATCCGGCTGGTTGCCCGCCGCCAAGAGGCGGCCGCGAACCGTGTGCAATGCCGCGCTTGCCGCGCCCGCATGTTCGGCCTTGTCGAGCAGTTCCGTGGCCTTCGCAACGTTGCCCTGGTCGACGTACAGGTCCGCCGCACGAACCAGGGCCTCGGCGGCCAGCGGCCCGGTACGTTGGCCAAGCGCCTCGTACTCGCCCGTCGCCTCCGGCAACAACCCGTTCGCGCGCAGACATGACGCCCGGTAGAACTGCGCGACCGCGTTGTTCTTATCGCTCGCACTGGCGTCGTTCACCACCGGCGTTGCCTCCTCGAAACGGCCCTGCGCGATCAGAAGCACGCCCAGCCGCATCGACACGTCGCTACGTACCGCGGAATCCGCGCCCGACGCCGTCTTCAATTGAGCGATGGCTTCATCGGCGTTGCCCTGTATATCGGCGAGAAATCCAAAGGCCGCCTGGCTATCGGTCGTGGCTGGAATGGAACCGAGGTCCTTTGCGGCCCCCGCATACTCGCCCTGCAAGGCCTTGGCAACACCCAATTCCAGCATAGCGCCCGGATCGCCAGGCGTGATCTCGAGCACCCGTTTCAGGGCCTCCGTTTCACCTACCGCATCGCCGGCAGCCGCCTTGAGCAGCGCAATGAAACGCCACGCGCGCGCATTCTGAGGATCGTTCTCGGTCATATGCTTGAGCACCGCCAACTGCCGATCACGCGCACCATCCCCCGCGCCCGACTGCGACAAGCCGATAACCGCGAGCCACGCCGCATCCGTGTTGCCCGGCTGCAATTGAGTCGTCTTCTCGAACGAGCTTGCCGACGCTGGGTATTGCGCCATACGCCACTGGATCTTTCCCATTTCAAAATGCGCGCGCGGATCCCCGTCATGTTTTACAAGATATTTTTCGAGAACCGTCGAGGCCTCCAATTCCTTACCGGCGCGCGACAACTCGATGGCCTGGTTTACCGGGTCACGCGTTAGTAGAAAAAAAAAGAAAATTCCAACCAACAACGCCAGAATGGCCGCGATCACGCCGATGACCAGCCACCGCATCGCCCGAGACGGCGCAGCGACCACAGCCACCGGTTTCCGCGCACCCGCAATCTTCTGACCGGTCAGAAGATTCGTGCCGCACGCGATACAGATGATATCGCCGTCCTGCACCAGCGCGTGGCAATTCGAGCACGTCTGACGTTCCGCAAGCGCGGCAGGCCCTTTCATAGGCGACGACGCCATATGCTTCGGCTGGACACGGCCCCCGCAATGCGGACAGTTCTCAAGATTCGGGTCGGTTAATTTACCGCAGAATGGACAACTAATCATCTGAGACACAACGTTCATTCCCCTTTCTGGCCAGTACCGCGACCCTTCCAACACCACGAAATCACTTACTGAGGTTGCAGTTCATAATCGATCCTAATCGTCTTCGGGAAACGCTTCGCCACACCGGCTGCATGCGCGCGCCTCGATCCCATTGCGTGCGCCGCACTTCCGGCACTTCTTCCGAAACAGCGACGGAATGCTCACCGCGCACGCCAACGCAATCACTCCAAGCATTATCGCTACATATACGGTCGGCGTCACTCGTCGGACTCTCCATACGGTTCCAATACCTCTACAACGATTGTAGAAGCCCCATACCGTGCCTGTCAACAGTCAGAAAAAGGCTTTAGGCTTTA
>CAIYET010000255.1 GCA_903925285.1 Candidatus Hydrogenedentota bacterium
TCCTGTTCGGCATGGGCATCGGCCTCCTATCCGTCAGCGCCATGCGCTTCCGCAAGACGCTGTCGTAACGCCCCCATCACGCAGAAGAGGTTTGTTGCCGGTTCGGCAGATATGTTCGCCAAATGACGCAGTAACGCCTAATAAGGCGGATGTCGGATACAGGACGAATTACCGCAGTTCGCACTTCCTACAACCTACAACCTCCAGTTTCTTTAATCCGGTGTTTCCGCAGGCACGATAAATATGGTAGAATCGAGACAAGAAGTGGAATATGGGTTCAAGGAGAACGAGTCTTACCATAGGCTGCAAGAGGGGTGTTTCTTGGGTTCGATACCCGGTACGTTTGGCTGTGAGTAAACGGGGAAAACGAGTTTTCGCTCCGTGAACGTGGTACTGAGAGGCTTGAGGAGACGGCGGATGTCGGGTAGGCGTATGGTCTTAGGCTTGGTCGTGGCGATGTATGCGTTGCAGGCGCCCGCCGCCATCTGGTACGTGGACAAAGACAATGCCGGCACGCAAAATGGCACGGGGTGGGCCACGGCCTTTACCACCATTCAGCAGGGCATCGACGCTGCGGTCGCTGGCGATAGAGTATGGGTCGCCGAAGGCGTCTACAACGAGCAACGCACAGCGGATACGACGGGATCGCTCGTGTTGAAATCCGGCGTGAGTGTGTATGGCGGGTTCATCGGCAAGGCGACTGGCGGGTACGAGACGCAACTCGCGCAACGCAATTGGATCACGCACGTTACTACCGTCGATGGAACCAATGGACGCGGAGCCGCTACGCGCGCGTACCACGTGGTCAAAGGCGCCTCGACCGCGATGATCGACGGATTCACTGTTACTGGCGGCAATGCCAACGGCAGCGGATGGAACGGCAGCGGCGGCGGCTTCTTCAGCGACACTACAAGTGGAACGATGGCCAACTGCATTGTCACAGGCAATAGCGCCAGCGTGGGCGGCGGCATCGGCAATCGGTCCTCGACGGCCACGTTTACGAGTTGCACGATCTACTCGAACACCGCGTTTAGCGGCGCGGGCGTCTATAACGATGGCGGAGCGCCCGTCTTCACGAACTGCCTGTTGTACCTCAATAACGCCACAAACGGCGGCGGCTTCTGGAGTTCCAACAGCAGCACGCCCGCGCTGACCAATTGCACGTTCGCACTCAACCTGGCCACGACGGGCGCCGGCCTTTATGCCGACGCCTCGACCGTAACGCTGGTGAATTGCATCCTCTTCTACGACACCGGCGGCGAGATCTACGCGATCAACGCAGCCACGGTGACCGCGACCTACTCTGATATCCAGGGCGGATTCACGGGAACGGGCAACCTCAATCAGAATCCAGTATTCGCCGCCGCCGCCACCAACGATTATCGAATCGGCAGCGGCTCGCCCTGCATCAATGCGGGCACCGCCAACGGAACGCCCACCAAAGATATCGCGGGTATCACACGCCCGCAGGGCGCCGCGTTCGATATTGGCGCGTATGAAATGACGGCGCCGGTGGCAGAATTCTCCGCAGTTCCGCTCTACGGTCCCGCAGCGCTGCCGGTCCAGTTCACCGACGCCTCGACCACCCCGTCCTGTGTACCGATCACGCAATGGGCATGGGTCTTCGGCGATAGCGGCACCAGCCCGGCTCAAAGCCCGTTGCACGTGTACGGGACGCCCGGCTTCTTCGCAGTCACGCTCACGGTTACGACATCCGTCGCGACAAGCTCGAAGACCAACTACGTCAGCACCCAGGCGTCATTGCAGTCGATCCAGGTCATGAGCGGCCTGGAAGTTGACGTCTTGTACAACGGCGCCATGGGCGCCAGCGCCACCACGCCCGTCAATTACACACTGTCCAGCGCCGGAAAGGGCACACTCGCCGACCATCCGGCGTCGGTCACACTCGTCGGTCCGAACCGGTATCGTCTAGCCTGGACCAGCGGCGAAATGGTGCCCGGCGGCGATATCACCATTACCGTCGCCAACGTCCTGGACGCGTACGGCAACGTGTTGAGCGGTTACAACACCGCGATAGCGCCCGGCGGCGCCATCGGCGGCGCGCCCGGCATCCAATCGGTTACGGTGGCGTCGGCTTTGAGCGTCGAGGTGACCTATAACCGGCCCATGGGCGTCGGCGTCACCACGGCGGCGAACTACACGCTGTCCGGCTCCGGCAAGGGCACGCTCGCCAACCAACCCGGCACCGTGGCACTCGTCGGCAGCAACAAATACCGCCTGACATGGCCTGCGGGCGAGATGATCGATCGCGGTGACATTACCATCACCGTAGCAAACATCTTCGACGCCTATACATTCCCCATC
This sequence comes from Candidatus Hydrogenedentota bacterium, assembly GCA_903925285.1. GTDB lineage: Bacteria > Hydrogenedentota > Hydrogenedentia > Hydrogenedentales > SLHB01 > DSVR01. The sequence goes on from CAIYET010000255.1 coordinate 2,326, forward strand.
GTCGCGTACAACAGCGGCACGCACGCAGGGGGCGCCATCGGCGCCGCGCCGCGTGTAACCGCCGTTGCCACGCAGACGGCCCAATCCATCGACGTGACTTTCTCCGAAGCCATGGGCGCCGGCGCGATCTCGCCGTCCAACTACGCATTGTCGGGTCCGGGCATGGGTACCCTCGCGTCGAACCCCACAACGGCCGTATTGAACAGCGGCAAGTACCGGCTCACATGGTCGTCCGGCGAGATGGTAAACGGCGCGACGGTCACCGTCACCGTTTCGGGAGTCTACGATGCGGCGGGCAATCAAATCGTCGGCGTCAATAACAGCGGCACGCATTACGGCGGCGGCATTGGCGTCGCGCCGACCGTCATCCCCGCCCTGACAATTCAGTCCGGCACGAGCATGGACGTCACCTTCAACGAACCGTTAGGCGACGGCGCGCTTATTCCCACGAATTACATCGTGACGGGCACCGGTCTTGGCACGCTGATTACGTACCCGTCCGGCGTCGTCTACGTCGGCGGCAACAAGTACCGGCTGACGTGGTCGACCGGCGAAATGATGAACGGCGGCAACATTACCGTGACCGTTTCCGCCGTGAAGGATACCGCAGGCAACCCCATCGGCAGTTCGAACAACATAGGTACGAGTACGGGTGGCGCCATCGGTGTGCCGCCGACGATACTGGGCGTTTCCGTGCAAGCCACCAACGCCGTCAACATCCTATTCACGGAAACCATGGGTGCCGGGACGCTCACGAGCGGCAACTACGTGGTATCCGGAACGGGCAAGGGTACCCTCGGCAATATGCCGAACACCGTGACGCTCGTCGGCCTGAACACCTACCGCCTGGCATGGAACACAGGCGAGATGACTGCCGGCGGCAACATCACCATTACGGCAAGCGGCGTATCCGATCTCGCGGGCAATCCCATCGGAACACCAAATTTCGGTACCGCCACCGCCGCAGCGATAGCCAGTATTCCAGCAGTCACGATGGCCTCGGCCACATCCTCGACGACGGGCGCCTCGCCCATACCCGTAACAGTCACGTTCAGCAAATCGGTTACCAACTTCACGGCAAGCGACATCGTCGCCGGGAACGCGGCAGTGACCAACTTTACCGGATCGGACGCTTCGTACGGATTCAATCTCCTCCCCGTCTCGGAGGGACTGGTCACAGCGAACATTCCCGCAGGCGTCGCGACGGACGCTGCCGGTAACGCCAACGTGGCCCTCGTGGACGTGTTCACGCGCATCTTCGCGCGGACCAGCGTCGTGTCGGCCAACGTGGTGTTCACGGGGATGGTCGACGTCACCTTCAGCGCTACGATGAGCGCCGACGCGAATGTGGCGGCCAACTATACCGTGAGCGGTTCCGGCAAGGGATCGCTTACGGCGCATCCGAATACGTCCGAGCAGATCAACGCCAACACCTACCGCCTGACGTGGACCTCCGGCGAGATGCTCGACCGCGGCAACATCACGATTGTCGTGGCCGGCGTCCATGACGCCGCAGGCAACCCGCTCGGCGCCATCTGCACGGCCACGCATTATAGCGGCGCCGTCGGTTTCGCGCCGACCGTCTATATGACGACCACGGCGCAAGGCGCGACGAATGTCTCGCCGATCCCGGTGACCGTCACGTTCAGCGAACCCGTGACCGGCCTGACGGTGGATGGCATTTCGCCGATGAACGCTATCGTGAAAAACGTCACCGACAACGGAATCACTTGCGGGTTCGATCTCGAACCCGCCGGCGCCGGGCCTGTCTTCGCGCAGATCCTGGCCGGAGCCGCCATCGACGCCGCAGGCAACCGCGTCTCGGCATCGCCCATGTTCGTGCGCCTCTACGACCCCAACCCGCCCGCAGTCATGGTCACGCTCGACGATCCATCGCCAACGGACGCCGACTCCGTCGCATTCCGCGTCACCTTTAGCGAAGACGTAGGCGTGAGTTTCAACGAAGGAAACATCTCCCTGCTCGGTTCACTCACCACTATCGCGACATCCGAATTCACAGGAACAAGCCCGTCGTTCAAAGTCCAAGTCACGCTTTCCGACTCCAGCGCAAACGGCAACATCGGCATTCACGTGAATCCAACGGGTGTAAAAGACGTCGCGGGCAACGAGTGCGTTAACGACGCCTCGGCCTATTGCATCATCGACAATTCGTTCGGCTTTACCACGCCGCCTGAAAGCGGCCAGATCTATGTCGGCGAACCGTATACGTTCACAGTCGAACTCACGCCCCACGCAGACCCGGCGGTCCTCCAGTGGAAGTGGGAAAATAGCCAAGGCGTCGCCACCGACGTCGGATTCGACTCACCCACATTGACGTTGCCCGATACCACAACGGCGCAATCCGGCAAATTCTGGTGCGAAGCCACCTATCACGCCGTGACCTACAGTTCCAAGAAAGCCACGTTGACAGTCGTGGCCCTACTGACCATCGCCAACCAGCCGCAAAGCCTCACCGTACAAACCGGCCAATCCGCCACGTTCGCGGTTGAAGCGAGCGGCGGCGTCTTGCCACTCCATTACGCGTGGCGCAAAAACGGAAGCGACATCCCCAACGCCATCGGACCGTCCTACACGATAGCCTCCGCGCAGTCCGACGCTGCCGCGAGTTACACGTGCCGCATTCGAGACGACCGCAGCCAATCCGTCACGTCCAACCCGGTCCTCTTGCAACTCACACAAAGCGCCATGCCCGCAACGGATGCCGCCGGTCTCGCCACCCTGATGGCCGCGCTTCTGTTGGGTGGAGTGCTGGCGATGCGCGCCCGAGCAAAGGCATACGAGAAACTAACCGTCGCCATTGTCCAACCGGATTTCGATACCGGCAAGAAGAAACAGTCATAAGCCGGACCCCAGCCCGCACGCCACGGGCTGCGGAAAGAATCGCGAAAAGTATGTGGGGTCGGAGAGCAGTCGGAAATTCTTCGCGGCCGCACGGAATGGCCCTTCCGGTTTATCGGCCGTCAATGCGACCATGATGCCGCCTGCGAAGAGTTACTGCAAGTCACGTCGCGCGCAGGGAGCCCCGCCTTTGTGGCGATTGTTCAGCGTCCAAGGCACTCGCTACTGCTCGCACCATGTTGCGTAATGCGACTGGCGGAGCTGGATTGCGGATTCGCGTCTCGCCGGTGTCGCGAGGCTGCGAGGTTGTTCTCTCACACTCCAGAAATGATAAGATGAAAATCACAGTGCGTGACTTTTGCGTTAGGAGTCCCCGGGGAGGTACCGAAAATGATAGAGCGGCTTCGACTTAAGCGGTTCACCGCATTCGAAGAGATCAATCTCAAATTGTCGCCCGGCGTGAACGTGTTTCTCGGTCGAAACGGTACAGGAAAGACCCACATCCTGAAGATCCTCTACACGGTGCTCGCTGCATTGCGTGAGAAGAAACGAATCTCCGACAAGATTATCGGCGTATTCCTGCCCAGAGAGCGTCGCATCGGGAGGCTCGTGAGGCGCGCCAAAGGGAGCTCAGGAGCGGAGGTTAGCATTGTCAGAAACGGGAAGCGACTACATCTATCTTTCTCGAACCATGCAACAGATACCCTTAAATTGACCAACAGGTGGTCAGATGAAACCATCGGCCCGGCGGTATTTATCCCCGTCAAGGAGATGCTTGCGAACGCACCTGGTTTTCTCGCCTTGCATGCGAGCCGAGAGATTCACTTCGAGGAAGTATATGCGGACATCATCCTCCGCGCTTATATGCCTTTGCTTCGTGGCCCCGCGACCAAAGACCGGAAACGTCTGCTGGAGACAATCCAGAAGGTCATGGGGGGTAAGGTGGTTCTTGTCGAGCAAGAATTCCACTTGAAGAACCGTGATGGCGAACTCGAGTTTACACTGCTGGCGGAAGGCATACGCAAGCTCGCGCTCCTGTGGCTTCTTGTCCAGAACGGAACTTTGCTCGAAGGGTCTACTCTATTCTGGGACGAACCGGAGGCCAACCTGAATCCTGCAATGATGCGAACCGTCGTGGAAATCCTGCTCTTGCTCCAGCGCTCAGGTGTACAAGTGTTTGTGGCCACGCACGACTACGTGATTCTCAAGCAGTTTGACCTGCTCAAGAAAAAGGAGGATCGGGTCAGCTACCATGCCCTCTTTGCGGACGCAGGATCGACAGGGGTGAAGATTGCGAGTACGGATGAGTATGCCCTAATCGAGCCGAATGCCATTGCCGACACGTTCTCCGATCTTTACGACAGGGACATACAACGCGCCGTCTCCATATCGAATTCAGACATCGATCGCTAACGAATGAGTCCTTTTGACCTGCGACATCCGGCGGCCCTTGGCCAAGGAGAGAAGTAATGATCCAGGAAGGCGAGCTTGAATTCGACTTTGACGCGGCGCGATCATTTGAGCGTTTCGATGAGCAGGGCGTGCCAATTCCAGTTGGGATGAAGCTGGTGGACTTTGTCGTTGAAGAGGCAAATCGGATTTTTCTGATCGAAGTCAAGGACCCTTCGGATCGGGAAGCGCAAGAGGCAGCGCGCCGCGAGTTTGGACAGTCGATGCACGGGGATGAACTGATCAATGGGAAATTGGTGCCCAAGGCCAGAGACAGCTACGCCTTTCTCCATCTCATGGAACGCGACAGGCATCCTTTCATCTTCGTGGTCGTGTTGGGGTTGGAGCGTCTGTCGAACGAGAAGGCGCTCTTATTGAGCTTTAAGGACAGACTCATCAAGCGGATTCGGCACGAAGCCAAGGAGCCGTGGAAGAAGGCGTACATCGCGGATTGTGTTGTCGTAACTCCCGACACGTGGAAAGCCGCATTCCCTCGTTATGGCTTGGCACGCCGGAAGTCGGGCGCAACTTCCTGATACGATAATGAGGTCCGCCTCCCCGTAACCTCCGGTAGACTCTTTCGCAAACCCTCTGCTACACTCGTGGAAACTAACAAAGGAGTCACGTTCGGCATGTTTTCCACAACGGCGATGGCAATTGTATTTTTTCACCTTGCGAGTCCTGACGTGATTGCGGAGGAACTCGATGCGCCGCCACGTCCGGATTGGTCGCGCCCTTGCACCGTACTCAACGGTCCGTGGCGTTTCGATTTCGATCCGCAAGACGCGGGCGAGAAGGAAAACTGGCAGCAGTCGCACGCGTTCGGCAAAAACATCAACGTGCCGTTTCCATGGCAAAGCGAGTTGTCCGGCATTCACGACGTGGACTACGAAGGCGTCGCGTGGTATCAGCACAATATTAGCGTTCCGAAAGACCTCGTGAACCGCCGAGTGTTCCTCGTGTTCGGCGCGGTGGATTATCAGGCGAAGGTCTGGGTCAACGACACGCTGGTCGCCGAGCATGAAGGCGGCTACACACCGTTCGAGGCCGAGATCACGTCGCTGGTGAAGCCGGGCCAATCGGCCAAGGTCACCGTGCGCGCGTACGACGTCACCGATCCCGAAACGCCGACCGGGAAACAGACGGGCTGGTACACGCGCTCGGGCGGCATTTGGCAGACGCCCTATCTCGAATATCGCGGTCTCTCGTACGTCCGCAAAGCGCGCATTACGCCGGACATCGACAAGGAACAGGTCACGTTCGATTGCGAGATCGAGGCGCGTGACGCGGGTACCTACACGCTCGACGTACACGCCATCCTCGGCTCGCGCCATCTCGCCGCCAAGCAGTCCGTCCCATGCCAGCCGGGCGTGAACAAGGTCCAAGTCGTGTTGCCGGTCCACGCGCCGGCGTTGTGGACGCCCGATTCGCCGTCGCTGTACGAAACGCGAATCACGCTGAACCGCGGCAACACCGTTGTCGACGAAGTCGATACGTACTTCGGCATGCGCAAGATCGGGCGCGGCGTGTACGGCGACGCCGGCCACGAATACATTCTGCTGAACAACAAGCCTATTTATCTGCGTGGCGCACTGCACCAGTCGTTCAATCCGAAGGGCGTCTACACGCACCCCAACGACGACTTCATCCGAAACGATTACGCGAAAGCCAAGGAATTCGGACTGAATTTCATACGCATCCACATCAAGATCGACGAGCCGCGCGTGCTGTATTGGGCGGACCATCTCGGCGTCCTGCTTATGTGCGACATGCCCAACTTCAACAAAAATACGCCGCTGTCGCACAAGCGCTGGGAAGACATGCTCCGTGCCGCCGTCGACCGCGACTACAACCATCCGGCGATCTTCGCGTGGTGCGACTTCAACGAAACATGGGGCATTCGCGATGGCGGCTACACGCCCGAAGTCCAGCAATGGGTCCGCGACATGTATCGCCTCACGAAGGAGCTCGACCCGACGCGGCTCGCCGAGGATAACTCGCCCTGCACCTACGACCACACCGAAACGGATATCAACTCGTGGCATTTCTACATCGACCGTTTCGATGCCGCCGCGAAGCATATCGCCAATGTCGTCGAACAAACCGTCCCCGGCTCGGAGTTCAATTACGCGAAGGGGTGGAAGCAGGGCACGGCCCCGCTCATCAACTCCGAATATGGCGGCGTGGGCGCTGGCTCCGGCGACCGCGACGTGTCGTGGGTGTTCCTGTTCCTGACGAATCTCTTGCGCAAGTACGACAAGATCGGCGGGTACATCTACACCGAACTCGAAGATATCGAGTGGGAACATAACGGGTTCATGAACTACGACCGGTCGCCGAAGGAGTTCGCGTATCCGGCCGGCATCACGCTCGCCCAGTTGCAGGCCGACGAATTCCCCGTGCTCGATTGTCCGCCGTACCAACGCGTCGACGCGCACAGCCGCGTGAGCATCCCGGTCCTGCTCAGCCATTGGTCCGAGCGCACGGGACTCAAGATACGCGTTTCCGTGGACGGCGCGACGGTCAACGGCCTGCCGTGGAGCAACGCCATTCAGCCCATCGAGTGGGACGTCGACGCAAAACCGTTTGCCGTCACGCCCGTGAACGTGTTCGAGTTCAACTTGCCCGGCGCGAACGGTATCTTGAACGTCGTTGCCGAGGTCCTGGTCAACGGTGAACGCCGCGCGGCCAATTACTGCGTCATCGACGCGCGCGGCGGCGACGACTGGTTCCGTCCGAACGAGTATGCGGCCACGTTCCCCGTAAACGAGTTTTCTGCTTATGGATTTCAGGATATGCTCGGCATCGCGGAGAATCGTCCCGGCAAAGTCTTCGGTCTCAAGACCGGCTTCTTCGAGTACCAACTGCGCTTGCCGCGCGGCCTCAAGGCGGACGCGATCAAAGGCTGCCGCCTGGTCGCGGAAGTGGGTGCGAAGGCGGACGCCGAGCGGCTCGATTGGCCCGCACGCCGCAATACGCACGATTATCCGCAGACCGACGGCAAGGCATGGCCGACGGACCTCGCGTTGTCGATTAACGGCATGCCGATCAAGGACGTGGCCATTGGCAACGACTATGCCGATGCGCGCGGGATTCTGTCGCACGCGGCGAATTACGATCACGGCTCGCACGGCGAACTCCTGGACATCCCCATCGAAGGACCGGCGCTGGCTGCTCTTCGGCAGGCGCTCGACGCCACGCATACGGTCAAGCTGCGTTTCGAGGTAAAACCGGACGCTGCGCATCAAGGCGGCTTGGCGCTGTACGGCAACGACATGGGCATGTTCCCATCCGATCCCGCGCTCGTGTTCGAACTCGTCCCCGGCGCCGAAAAGCCCGAAAAACCGGCGAAAGTTCTCGCTGCGAAAGGTCTGCCGTTCGAGACGATCGTCCAGCGCGGACCCAAGGGCCACATGTGGCGTTACACGACGGACGAGCCGGGTTCGGAGTGGAACAAGCCGGACTTCGACGACAAGGCATGGAAAGAGGGCAAGAGCGGATTCGGAACGGCGAACACGCCAGGTGCGCGCGTCGGGACCGAATGGAAAACGAACGATATATGGCTGCGGACGAATGTAACGGTCCCCAAGGGCGCGCGCGGCAAACCGTTCCTCCTTGACCTGTATCACGACGAAGACGCGGAAATCTTCGTCGCTGGCGCGCCGCTGTTGTCGAAAACGGGCCATGTGACCGACTACGAGCGAATCGTCTTGACGCCCGAACAGGCGGCGCTGTTCAAGCCCGGCGCGCGCAACCTAGTCGCCGTCCATTGCCATCAAACCGGCGGCGGCCAATTCATCGATCTGAGCTTGACGCTGACAAAGTGACGCTGTACTATCCTCACGCGGGAGCCATGTACGATGAACACGAGGAAGAGCAACGCATGTATCCAGGATGCGCAGGCGTTTGCCGCCGGGCACGATCCCGATCCGGCCCATTCGTGCCAGGTATGCCGTAGCGCCCTTGCGTTGTTCGACCTTCTTCGCGAGTTACACGGATTGGGCGCGTGCGAACGGGTGCTCTTGCACGCTGCGGCGTTGATGCACGACACCGGGTACGGGACCGGCGCTCCGAAGCATAACAAGGCTTCGCGCGACTTGATCCTCGGCACGAAACTGACCGGCATGTCCATCCGCGAACTCATGATGGTCGCCTGTATCGCGCGCTATCACAGCGGCGGCGCGCCGGATCCGGATCACAAAGTCTACCGCGATCTGAAACCCAAGGAACAGGAAAAGGTCGCGCGGCTGGCGTCGATTCTGCGCATCGCGGACGGCCTGGACCGTTCGCACGCGGCATCGGCGCAGACGCTCTACGTCGACCGGGACCGCGCGATCGTCCGAATTCGCGTCAAGCAACCTGAATCGAATCCGGCCGATATCGCCGCCGCCGTGCGCAAGGGCAAACTCTTCGAAACCGTGTTCGGCGTGAAACTCGAGATTGTCGCGGAGTAGATTGCTATGTACCGCGTTCTTCTCGTCAATCCGAATCGCATGACGCCGCCCATCGCGCCCATTGGTCTCGAATACATCGCCGCAAACTTACGCGACAACGGTTTCGAGCCGCTCCTTTGCGACCTGACCTTTGCCGACGACTGGCAGAGCCATTTGAAAACCTCGCTCGACGACGCAACGCCCGATGCCATCGGCGTTACGATCCGCAATCTGGACGACGCCTATTTCGCAAGCCAGGATTTCATACTCGAAAACACCACCGCGATCATCCGCCACATTCGGACATTGACGGACAAGCCCATCGTCCTCGGCGGCGTCGGATTCTCGATTGCGCCGCGCGAAATCCTCCGGTTTACGGGCGCGAACTATGGCATTGCCGGCGACGGCGAATGGGCGTTTCCCCGGTTGCTGAACAAGATACTTGCCGGCCACACGCCCGACGACGTGCCCGGCGCAGTATACTGGGCAGGCCCCGGCCTCGTACACGAAGTCGCGCCGGAACGACACGATATCGTCCGCATGCCCGCGCCCGCACGGCGATTCGTCGACAACCGGCGCTACTTCGCGGAAGGCGGCCAGGCGGGCATCGAGACCACGCGCGGGTGTACGCAACGTTGCCTGTACTGCGCCGACCCGCTCGCAAAAGGGACGGTAGCCCGGTCGCGCGGCGTTTCGACGCTACTATTCGAGATCGAAGACCTCCTCGAACAAGGGATTGACGTACTGCACCTCTGCGACAGCGAATGCAACGCCCCGCCGGAACCCTTGCGCAGGTTGTGCGACGCCATCGTCCATCGCGGCCTCGGCGAACGCGTCCGCTGGTACGCCTACGCGTCGCCTATGCCCTTCGACGCCCGAATGGCCAAACAAATGGCCAAGGCGGGGTGCAAGGGCATCAATTTCGGCGTGGACCACGCGGACCCGGAGATACTGCGCCGCTTGGGACGCGTGCATACCCCGGACGATGCGAAACGTGCCGCGCAAGCCTGTCGCGACGCCGGTATTGCCTGCATGTTCGACATGCTGCTCGGCGGTCCCGGCGAAACGCCCGAAACGCTCGAACAGGCTATCGCGTTCGCGCAAGACGCCAATCCCGACTGCGTCGGACTCTCATGCGGCATCCGCGTGTATCCGCACACCGGACTGGCGCGCATGGTTCGCGCGCAAGGACCGTTGGAGGCTAACCGACACCTCCACGGCGCGGTGCGCGACAATCCCGAATTGCTCCGCCCAATCTTTTATGTCGACAAAGCCATCGGTGGGGGAATTCATGAACAAGTATCCAAGCTCATCGCGGGCGACGCGCGATTCTTCCACGCCGTCCCCTCCGAACTCGGCGCGAACTACAACTACAACAACAACTCGACCCTCGCCCAAGCGATTCGCAACGGCGCCCGAGGCGCGTATTGGGATATCCTTCGGAACATGCGAAGGAAAGAATCTTGACGCTTGGCAGCCAATCCGCTACGCTGTGAACGGTAGTCAGGCGGGGGAAAAGCGCCCAGCCTCGCCCCCCCTTCACCCTATCGTTTGTCGGCGCCGTCGGATTCCGCGCGTTTCTTCACAGCGTCGAGCAATTCCGGTAAGCTGCGAGCTTACCCTTCGAGCCTGTTCGGGCCAAGCAGGCGGGCGCTGTGCCAGACCGCGAGAATCTCGACCGCTTCTGGCTGAACCCGGTGCACGATTCGGTAGTTCCCGAGAATGATCTCGCGGATAGCGGGATCGCCGGCTTCTGGGACAATTCGTCCTGAGTGTGGAAAGACGGCAAGCTGCTCGATTGCGTCCAAGGCTTCGGTCACGAACCGGCGGGCGTAATGCGCGGAATCCTGTGCGATGAAGCGGGCGATATCTTCAAGGTCGTCCGCGGCCTGAAGCGTCCACCTTATTTCAGCCATTCCGCCATCCTGTCCTTCACGTGGACATGCGAAAGCGTTTGCCCCAAGTCGGCCTGATGGAGTCCCTTCTCGATCTTCGCAAGAAAGAGAAGACGTTCCATCGCTTCCTCGATGGACGCATCATCAGGAAGGTCTTGGACAGCCTGCAGAACCCATTGTTTGGTAGTCATGGTGTTACTATACATGGAGGTGGGCGTCGCGTCAATGCACTATTGTCAAGGATATCGCGGTTTTGCGACAGGACGTTGTGCGGGTCGGCCACAGGCGGGATGTGTATCGCGTGGAGTAACGGCAAATCGGATTGTTCTTTCGACGTCCCTTACTTGTCGGCCTTAGGCGGGTACTTGATCTGGAGATGCAATTCGTTCAACTGCCTCGGCCCGACTTCGCCGGGCGCGCCCATGAGCAGATCCTGCGCCTTCTGCGTAAGCGGGAACGCGATGACCTCGCGGATGTTTGGCTCGTCGGCCAGCAGCATCACGATACGGTCGAGTCCCGGCGCGATGCCTCCATGGGGCGGGGCCCCGTAATGGAACGCTTTCCACAACGCCGGAAATTTGATCGTGACGACCTCCTCCGGGTACCCGGCGATCTCGAACGCCTTGAGCATGATATCCGGACGATGGTTGCGGATGGCGCCCGACGACAACTCGACTCCATTGCAGATGATGTCATATTGGTATGCAAGCACCTCGAGCGGGTCCTTGTTCAAAAGCGCCTCGAGTCCGCCTTGCGGCATCGAAAACGGATTGTGCGAGAAGTCGATCTTCTTTTCGTCCTCGTTGTACTCGAACATCGGGAAATCGACAATCCAGCAGAACGCGGCGAGGTTCGGATCGATCAGGCCCAGCGCCTGGCCGAGATGCA
>CAIYET010000256.1 GCA_903925285.1 Candidatus Hydrogenedentota bacterium
AGGCTGTGCGCCTACAGCCTACAGCCTACAGCCTAAAGCCTATAACCTTACTACTTCGGTCCCATCCGCAACGCGCCATCGAGGCGTATCGTCTCACCGTTAATCATTTCGTTCTCGATGATATGCTTGACCAACGCGGCAAACTCGCTCGGACGGCCCAATCGCGACGGATACGGAACCTGTAAGGCCAGCGTGTCGCGCACCTCCTGCGGCAACATCGCCAACATCGGCGTATCGAATGTGCCCGGCGCGATCGTCACCACGCGAATGCCATGACGTCCCAATTCGCGCGCAATCGGCAGCGTCATCGCCATTACCCCGCCCTTCGACGCGGAATAGGCCGCCTGGCCGATCTGGCCGTCGAATGCCGCCACCGACGCCGTGTTGATGAGTACACCGCGCTCGCCTGTTTCCGTCGGCCGAGTTTGGCTCATCGCGAACGCCGCAAGACGGATCACGTTGAACGTGCCCACAAGATTGACGTTCAGGATCGCCGAAAAGAGATCCGCCGAATGAGGCCCCTTCGATCCAACCACCTTCATCGCCGCGCCCACGCCCGCGCAACTGATCGCGCCATGCAACCCGCCGAAAGCATCGAACGCCGCCCGGACCGCCTTTTCCACGCTCGAAGCATCCGTCACATCGCACACGACAAACCGCGCGCACTCGCCCAGTTCGCGCGCAAGGCCCTCGCCCGCCTCCACGCCCACATCCGCAATCACCGCGTGACCGCCGCTTTCGACCAATGTCCGGACCGTCGCCTCGCCCAACCCCGAACTACCGCCCGTCACCAAGAAAGTCTTCCCTGCGATATCCATGTGTTTACCCTTTCAATGTAAAAGCGAAAAACTTCACTCCTCATCCTGAAGCCTGAATCTTAGCGAAGAATACCAATTGTGACAAAGTCAAGCAACGTGCCAGGCATCGAGTTGGAAACAATGAAGATTTGCATTCCACAGACCTTTATGGCAAACTGATGATACTGAGTGAAACGGCGGCAGGCAATCCGGGCGAGGCTCCCCATTTACGCCGACAGGTGCTTGCCGAAGTGCCAAAAGGCGGGTAAAGGGATAACCCGGTCAGGCGCATCGGACGATGGCGAAAGGTCGGACGCGACAGAAAATGGGTATCACGCCCCTCCCCAAGAACGCCCTCGAAAGATAGACCTGCTATTGACCAAAGCGGTTGTTGAAAGCAGAGGCAACTTGAGTACAAACGTTGGCGAGAGGGGCGCAAATGCTTGACCTCCCCACTAATGGGGTTGTTTCCTTTTCGTTTGGGGCTGGACACGGTTTCATCCCTCGATTTATCCGGCGGGGAAAAGGGATTTGTCGAACCACGGTTCAGCATTGGGAACCAATCACGAGGCCCGATGAGCATACCCAATAGCATACGCCGACGGTTTTCCGCGCTACTGGCCATCGCGGTCCTTTTTCTGGGGATACAGGCCTTTGGCGTCAGCCCTAAGCCGCCCCCTATTCCCGATCTTCCACCGATGATTGGCGAATCCTATTCGGAAGATGCCGACGGAAACGGAATCGCGGATCTGCTTGAAAATAAAATGCGCGCGGCCCAGACGCGCGCAAGCAAATCGCCCGCACCCGCGGAGCGTGCGGTGGCCCAAACGGAATTGGACCGGATGACAGATGTGCAGTTGGTGTTCAAAACCCAGGTTACACAACAACAGATCGACGATTTTCTTGCGTTTGGCGGCGAGATCACTTACATGTACAAGGCCGTCTCGTACGGCTGGAACGGGCGCACTCCTCTCAAAGACATCGGGGCCGTTCCCGTCGCGATGGGTAAAGCCTTGGTGCTTGTAGAAGAGGCACAGCCGGCAGTCCTTCATCTGGACACGGCGACCCGGACAGGCAGGGTGCGTCCGGTGTGGGTTGCGGGATTTGCCGGAAGCGCTTCGGGGTTTGACGGCGATCCAACAATTACCATCGCCATCGTGGACACCGGCCTCGACAGTTCTCATACGGACCTGAGCGGGCGTCAACAGTATTGGCATGATTTTTCGACAGACGCCAATGGCAGCCCCGTGGATCTGGTCGGACACGGCTCGCACGTCAGCGGGATAGCGCTGGGCACGGGCGCTTCGAGCGGCGTTGCAACGGGCACGCTCTATTGCACGGACACCGGCGACCTTACCGCTGTTTCCAGTGGAAGTTTCTTCCCCTCGCCGCTCGATTTGCCCACCGTGGCCATCGCGTACAGTTCGACTGCGATATGGCTCGGCGGGGGATCGACATCGCTATACCAATTATATCATACTAAAGGTGTTACGGGCGGATGGTTAACCATGTCCACCGCCACTACCGGCGTTTCGCCCATCACGGAACCCAACACCTGGACAGGTGTCGCGACCAATGACTACACCCCGGGCCTGCTCAGCAATGGCGGCACCGTAAAGCAGTACGCTGTTACAAGCACAATTCCAAGCTATCCTGCGGTGGGCGACGGCTTCAACAAGCTCCGGGGCGTCGCGCCCGCGTGCAACTGGGCCGGCGCCAAGGTATTTACCAGTGCCGGATCCGGTGTGATGACTTGGACGGATGCCGCGTTAGACGATCTCGTGGCAAACCGGGTGGCAAACAACATCAAAGTGCTCAATATGAGCCTTGGCGCCATCGGCGACCCGGGGCTGAGCACCACCACACGGCAGAAAACCAATACGGCGGTGAACAACGGCATCATGGTGTGTTGCTCTGCCGGAAACGACGGAACTGGCGCCACCCCAGCCGCGCGCCAAGTGGATGATCCAGGCCGTGCGGCCATGGCGCTGACGGTAGCCTCCTCCAATGATGTGAACGCACTCACAAGCTATTCGAGTGAGGGATTACCCACCCCAGGGTCCACTGCGGGCCAAGAAGAGGACTACAAACCGGACCTGATGGCGCCCGGTGGCTCGACGAATTACCAGACGGGTATTCTCTCCGTGGACAGCAACGGCAACGACGGCATAGGGCTTGCCGATCAGCGCGCGAACGACTACACCACCATGCAGGGCACCTCGATGGCAAGCCCCTTTACTGCGGGATGTGCCGCGTTGGTCATCGACGCCATGCAACAGGCGGGCGTGACGTGGAGTTTTGCTTCAAGCCAAAATCCCCGCCAGGTGAAAATGGTGCTGTGCGCCACCGCCACGGAAACTAACATCATCCGTGAAACCAATGTGCAAAACCCACTGCTGACCCGGGCAGCCGCACCCGGCGACGGAACCGGTTTTCCCGCCGCCAAGGACATGTACGAAGGATACGGAATACTCAATCCCGATGCCGCCATCGAGGCGGTTTCCCTGACCTACGCACAAGGGGCTACGGTCGGCATCGCGCTGGGTCCCCTTGCCACGGATCGCCGTGCTTGGGCACGCAAGGTTAATCTATACACCGGGTGGACGTTCAATCCCGCTCTCACCGTTCCGGGTACAGGCGATTTCGATTTGTACCTCTACAGCAACACGCCCTCGACCTACGGCACCCCTGCGATTCTGGCATCGAGCACCAATGCGGGAGCAGGCGTTGCCGAATCCATCAATTACACACCCGGCTCCAATATGACGGCATTGCTTATCGTTAAACGCGTGTCAGGCTCGGGAACTTTCTCGCTGACCTCGACGGGGGACACCATCCGTCCCACGGTTTCCATCGGCGCACCCAGCCTGTCCTTCGTCACCAATACCGTTGGCTTCCAAGTCACGTATGCCGACACGGGCGGCAGCGGCCTTGTCGTTTCACCCTCATTGATCGTAGGCCAAGTTTCACTAAACACGACCGGTGGCGTGACCGGTACCATAAGCAGCGTGACCGGCGCCAATCCCTTCACCGTTACCGTCAACAGTATCACCGGCAACGGCACGCTGGGCATTACCGTCGCGGCGGGCGCGGCGGTGGACAAGGCAGGCAACGC
>CAIYET010000257.1 GCA_903925285.1 Candidatus Hydrogenedentota bacterium
AACCCCAAACCCCAAACCCCCTTTTTGACACGGCGCGATAGTCCGTGTAAGCTCTTGGGGTGGTATAGGCTGTAGACTTTAGGCTTTAGGCTGTAGGAAATATGCCTACAGCCTAAAGCCTAAAGCCTTAAAGCCTTCGATTTTGGAACCGGTCATTACGCGAAAAGGAGGGAACGATCATCATGGCTAGCAATGTAGCAGGCGGCGGCATGGAAGTCATCAAGCGGGACAAGCTGTTCCGGGGAAGTTGCACCGCGCTCATCGCGACGGCGATGACGTTTGCCGTGCTGGGCTCGATCATGACCCCGCTCAAGGAGCAGTTCCTGCTCACCAATGAACAGGCGGGGTTTATCGGCGGCGCTGCGCTTTGGGGTTTCCCCCTGTCGATCCTGATCTTCGGACCGCTCTGCTCGGTATTGGGCATGCGTTTTCTGTTGCGCTTGGCATGTGTCTTCTTCGTGGGCGGCGTACTGCTCATGGTCCTCGCGAAGGATTTCTGGATGCTGTTCTTCGGCGCGCTGACGATCGCATTCGCCAACGGCCTGGTCGAAGGCGCCTGCAATCCGTTAGTGGCCACCCTCTTCCCCGACCGCAAGGTCGAGAAGTTGAACGGCTTTCACGTCTGGTTTCCGGGCGGCATCGTGATCGGCGGCCTTGTCTGCTTTTTTATGGACACAAACGGCGTTACGCACTTTGCGGGACTGGCCTCATGGCAGTTGAAACTCTGCATGATCCTACTCCCGGTGCTGGCCTACGCTGCGATCATGTTGCGAGAGACATTTCCCGTCACCGAACGCGCGCAATCCGGCGTCTCGTTCTCGGGAATGTTCAAGGAAACCTTGTTCCGTCCCCTGTTCCTGTTGCTGTTCCTCTGCATGATGCTGACCGCGTCCGTGGAACTCGGTCCCAACCGCTGGATTCCGTCCGTGCTCGATGCGGGAGGCGTTTCGGGCATGCTGGTGTTGGTTTGGACGAGTGTCTTGATGGCCATCATGCGCCAGTCGGCGGGTAAGGTTGTCGCGCGACTTGCCCCCACGGGCATCCTGTTGGGATCCGCGATATTGTCGGGCCTTGGCCTTCTGTGGTTGAGCTATGCCCAAGGCGGCGTCATGATCTTTGTGGCGGATACCGTCTTCGCGGTCGGCATCTGCTACTTCTGGCCGACGATGCTGGGCGTGGCCGCAGAACGCGTTCCGAAGGGCGGCGAACTGGCCTTGGCGCTGTTGGGCGCGGCGGGCAACATCGCGGTCGGCCTTGTAACGATTCCGATGATGGGCACCGTCGCGGACTACTACGGGCATGAGAAGTTCGCCGTGAATGAGACGCGAGCCGTGATTCAGCAGGTCGCCGACCAGTTGCCCGGACTCAAGGCCAACGCCAAAGACGCCGAGTTGCGGACGGCTATCGATGAAACCGTGTCGCTTGCCAACGGCGTGCTGGCGAAGGCGCAAAGCGGCGCGCTGCCGTGCAAGGACACGGCCAATGTATTGCGCGGCGCAATCAAGTGCGTGCCCGATTCCGCCATCGGCAAGCTCGCCAAAGCGACGCTCGATCCGGCGGAATTGTTCGGCGGACGCACATCGTTCCGATGGGTATCCGCCTTGGCGGTGCTTCTCGTCATCGTATTTGGCGCGCTCTACCTGAGCGATGTTGCGACCGGCGGTTACAAGGCCCAAAAGATCGTTTAATCGACGGCGGGTTGCGGGTAATCGAGGTGGGAAGCTAGGCTTTAGGCTTTAGGCTTTGGGCTTTAGGCTTTAGGCTTCCTTCCTACAGCCTAAAGCCTAAAGCCTTAGGAATGCGGCGTCGCGTTTTCCGCTTCTTCATGAAGGAGACGATTGGCATGTCGTATTGGATGGACGAACTCAAACGGACACTGACGACCGTGCGCATCGATACGGGCAGCGGCCTGCTGTTGCAGCCAGATTGCGGCGCGTCGGACGCGTATATCCGGCGCGTGCGCGTGTGGAACTTCATCGAGCCGTATCTCGTGTTTGGGTTGATGATGGCGGCCGTTTGGATCAGCGGGATGGATAAGCACGTGTGGTGGTTTCTCCCGAGCGCGGTCGTGCTATGCGCATGGGCGCTGATCCTCTCTCCCATCGTCCACTACCCCTTCGAAAAGCGCCTTTTCCTCACGCTGGAACAACAACGGTGGGGATTCGCGTTCTACTTCTTCGAGTGCCGCGGACTGGGCAATCCGATCCGTTACTATTTCCCCATGTACGGCGAACCGGCGTATATCATTAAGTATTGGAAGACCGTTCTGGGCGTCTTAATCTTCATCAACCTGCTGTTCGCAAGCGCGCTCATCACGTTCAACAAGGAAATTGGCGAACGTTACGCGGCCCAGATGGCGACGCCTGGCCAGGCGATTTTCTTCCGGTTCTGGCTCGTGGCGCGAATCGATCTGGCGCTCGTGTTCGTCGCGTTCCCGTTCATTCTGCGTCTCGACAACTTCACGACGAGCCTCAAGTACATGTCGATCGTGCTCGTCTGGGTCGTGCTGATCGCGGTCATTGGCAATTTGCTGTTCAGCATCGACGAACCGACGTTGCGCGAATGGATGAAAGACAGTCCCGCCATGAGTCTGCGCGGCCCGACGGCCATCGAACGCCTGCACAGCCTCGACGTATTCGCGGTCGGCGGACAATGGGCCGGCTACTGGTTCTGGGGTTTCCTCCAACAGCTTCTGTTCATGGGGATCTTCTCGACGCAACTGTGCCGCGCCTTCGACATTGGCCGGTCGCGGCTTCACCTATTTCTCGCGTGCCTGTTCTCGGCGGCTTTGTTTGGATTGGTTCACGTTCCGAACTTCTGGCTCAGCGTGGTCACGTGGATCGGTGGTTTCCTGGGTTCCGTCTATGCGCTGCAATGCAGGAATCTGCTGGCCCTGGGGATCGTGCATGGCCTCGGCGGCACGATGATCAACAAGCTGCTGCCGATCAGTCTTACGGTTGGGCCGCCACATTGAAAGGCTTCAGGTTTCAGGCTTCAGGCTTCAGGCTTCAGCAATAATCCACAATCTACAATCCGCAATCGCCAATTCATCCTTCATCCTTCATCCTTCATCCTTCATCCTTCATCCTTCATCCTTCATCCTTCATCCTTCATCCTTCATC
>CAIYET010000258.1 GCA_903925285.1 Candidatus Hydrogenedentota bacterium
GCCAGTTGTTAGTTGCCAGCGGCCTCGGACGGCGAATTCCGCCCGGGTCGTTCAATCATTGGCGTGTGGAAGCGATTCGTCCAGTTCAATCGTTGGGCAACGGTTTCAGGGACACCGTCGGGCGGCGAGCGGAACCTGTCCTCCCGGCCCGAATGCTCAAGCGCGAAGCCAACGTGACTCTGTCATCCTGCTGGACGAGCCGACATACGACTTGGACGTGAACACGATCCGGGCCGTGGAGGAGGCGTTGGAATTTCTCGCCGGCTGCGCGGTGATCATCACCCACGACCGCTGGCTCCTCGACCGCGTGACGACACACATCATGGCGTTCAAGGGCGACAGCGAGGTCGTCTGGTTCGAGGGCAACTACCAAGCCTACGAAGAGGCCCGGCATGGGGACGGATGCCGATCGGCCGCACCGGATCAAGTATCGGCGGATGGAACGAGGGTGAAGGCATCCCGTGCGGGGACTCAATGCTATTTCGGTGGATGCTCAGGCGGCGGGTCGGCGTCCAAATCCCAAACAACAACGCGACTGCTGCCATCACTCAACAACGCACGGGGAACGTGCGGCGGAAGCGTGCATGTACCGGTCTCCCAAGCCCGTTCTGCGACGGGCGAACTCACCGCCAGATACATCAAGTACATCGCCATCGGTGATTTTGGCGCCTTGCCAGTCTCCATGAGTGTTTTCTGGCATTCGGCCATCACTTCGGCGGCCGCTTTAACCGTGTACTTCTCATACCCCGGTGTCCGGCAGTAGTGGGTACTGAATAACCAATCATGAATCACGAAGGCAGGGCCATACCCCCACGGCGAATAGTTCCGGAAGACCCACATCGGCCGCGGAATCGAGCCGCCATCGGTGTAGATGGTCTCCGGTACAATACGCTCGCCATTCGATCGCTGAAAATAGAGCGGGTCGTTCGGATCTTTCTCGAACACAAATTGATCTGGTCCCACCCAGATCAACCGCACTTTGCCTCCGAATGTTCCCGTCGGAGTTGCCGCGTACTTCAACGACGCACACCCGCTTGACCAGACAATAGTCGCCGCGAGGAGAAACTTGATCATCTTTCACCTTCAGCGTCCACATGACGCGTCTTGCTCGACCAGATCAACGATCCCTGGAACCATTCCTGGGACCGTTTCTGTCGCCGACACCTTGCGGCACTACTTCTCGGGCAGGATTGGCGGTGAGACCGGGATCGTCACAGTGGCCGGCGGTGTCCCTTCCGCGTCATTAGCCGAACTCGCAGAAATCGTCACGGGCGTGGCGGGGTCCAAATTCGCAAGTTTTAGGTCGACATCGGCCGATTCCGATATCGTCCATTTCCCGACCTCGGCGCTGATTGTCGGCGGCTTATCCCCCCTGATCAACGCGGTTTGAATCTGGGCTCCCGTTATCTTAAGGACAATTGATCCTGCCTTTGCAGAGGCGCTCACTAAGACCTGGCCTGTGCCGTCGGGCGCGCTTCGAATCGTCTTTGCAGGAGAGGTTATTTCAGCAAGAGATCTTGCCGGCGCTGTCGCAGTCGGCTCCGATGTCTTCACGATTAGGGGGAGACTGAGTACGGAATCGGTCTGATTCTTAATCGGCAGGTTGAAGACGATCGCACCACTCGCCTTTGTGACCTTAATGTTGAGCACAATCGTTCCCGTTTTGCCGAGCAATTGCGGCTTGACGTCCGCAGTACTTCTGTCGATGGATGCCGTGTCTTTACTTTGTGCCAAGTCAAGTCTATCTAGATCGACCTGGTCCAGTCCCTCGCCCACCAAGAGGATTCTGACCCCCAGAGGTTGTGCGGCACCAGCCTTATCAACCTTCAGCGTTACGGTGTCCGGCGAAATCACGCTCACCAACGGCAGCGGCTTCGGCGCGGATTTGACGACGAGTGGCGGAGAATAGAAGCGATCGCCTGTTGTCGTCAGCAGTTGAAGGATGAGCGGAGAAAGATCCTTGTTGGCGTGGACCGTGACTTGTAAGGTACTACTGTCAATGAGCTGCGGGCTATTGTTGACCACGTTGCCGTCGCCTTGCACAACAGTTATTCTGGCAAGGTCGATGGCATTTAAGTCAGATCCGTAGAGAAGCACGGGCGTGTCTTTTCCAACAGTCACTTCGTCTGGTTTCGCGGCGGCGATGTGGGGGGCCAGGGTACGTACAATGACCTCCAGCGGCAGGGACACGGCCGCACTACTGCCCAGAACCTTGGCCGTGAGGGCATCGGCACGCGCGTCGACCCGCCCCACCATAAACTTGTGGAGATCTTTCTTGTCATTGTCAGTTTTTGCGTCGTCACGGCCTTTATACGTCTGCACTCGATCCTTTAATTCATAAGAGAGTGCCAGGCGCTCGCTTTCACTTAGCACCTTCTTGCCGTATACCCCCAGAAAAGGCCCATAGACAGGTATCCACTGGTTCACGCCTTCAAATTTGAGGACGGGTTCGTAACAGACCATGTGGTATGTGCCGCCGTGTTTCTCGACATGGATCCTTGGCGCGATGTCGTCGGAGTCAAAACCCAGGATGATTAGCGCTGGAAACGTCTGTCGATCAAGAACGTCCGCAGGGCCTGATGCCTGGTTTGCACGAGGTTCTACAACAGCTTTTAATCGCGGGCCAACCTGATACCCGAAGACCGAGCCGCTGCTGAACGAACTCACCACGACATCAGGCGTGACTGTAGCGAAATCTTGCTGAAGACTCTTCGCATAATTCAAAAACGCCTGCCCTTGTACGGTAGCCCCCGCCGCGAGATACTGTGCGGCCAGGCTGAGCGCGAGCTCTTGGTGCTGGCGAAAACTGCTCTGCAAATCAAGCGTCTGCGTATCCGTCATCGGCGACACCGCCGCCACCAATGGGCCTTCTTCAAGGCGTTGGCCAAGCTGAGAGTCTTCACCTTCCTGTACGAGCAACTTCTTGAATCGCATCCGCAACGGGATTTGCGTCTTCAGGTTCATGAGCAATTGTGCCTTCGTGTCTGGATGCTCGTTGAAGTCCTGCCTTATCTGAATCATCTTCTTGTCTTGGGCTGAAACCTGCAAATCGCCGCGTGTCTCCTTGAGCTCTCCGAGGAAAGGTCGCAAGTCCTTGGGGAGATCTTCTATTCTTATGTCGTCGGGGATCTTTATGTTGTGTTCCACGGCAATCATAGCCCGCGTTGCCGGGTCAATCGTCGTGTCTTGAAGGAGGCGGCGCAGGAGCGCCTTGCTCGCGGGCTGCCACTCCATACTGACACTCATCGCGGCGGTGGCAGCATATCCCTTTGTCGTGCGCCAACCGGGAGTAACGGAAACCGTGGACACACCGAAGACGACTTTCTTGTCCTGGAACTGTTGACCAATGTTAGGATCGCCCAAGAGTTTGAATATCGCCTTGACGGTGTTGTCGCCCGCAGCGGTAAGAACCCGTGCAAAAATAACTTAGCAGATTCTCGCGGATGCGCCGATAGGGGTTCTGAGTCAACGGAATGACTCTGAACACTATGCATGACGCAACTATACACAAATGTCAGTGTCCGGCGTGCC
>CAIYET010000259.1 GCA_903925285.1 Candidatus Hydrogenedentota bacterium
CGCCAGATTGAAGCCGCCGCGCGCTACGAGTAGAATCACCGGCGTCATTGGGCTGAACATCGTCAATGCGTACGCCGCAACGGACCGACAGACAGTAAGGAGACGTTTATGAGCACGACGCAACATGCCGAAAACCGCGCGTGGGCTTTTCGCGCCATCGAGGAATTGCAGGCGTTCTTGAACGATTGCGATTTCGAGGGCGACATCGAGGAGGAACAACTCTCGCTCGAACGCAAGTGGAAGGAACTGCGCGACAACAAGTATCGCGTGGTATTCCTGGGCGCATTCAACGTAGGCAAGAGCGCCCTGATCAATGCGTTCCTGGGCGACGAATACCTCCCCACAGTACTCGAAGAGTGTACGACCAAGATCACGCACATCGTACAAGCGGAAGCCATGAAGGCCGTTCTCGGCCTGTCCGTGTCGGCCACGGACGACGAGTTCCGCGCCTTGAGCGGCCTCATCGACGCGTGCAACATGGGCGCGACCGTCGCGCGCGGCGAAACGGGCAACGATCTGGTCATCGCCTATGCATCGAGTGCCGCCAAGGATCTTCTCAAGAGCCTGCGCCCGTTGGTTACGATCAGTGCCGACGAGGATTATCCGATGCTCAAGTCGCTACGGGGCAAGGTCGACGAGATTTACGTATATCTGCCCACGAGCCTGCTCGAAGAGGATATCGCCCTGGTCGACTCGCCCGGCGTACACAGCATCGCCGAAACCAACGAGAAGATCGCGCACGAAATTATCCCAGACAGCCATCTGATCGTCTGCATGATCGAAAGCCAGAACGCCGGCAACGAACAAAATCGCGAGTTCATCGAGCAGATCGTCAAGCACCGCCACCGCAAGATCTTCTTCGTCATCAACAAGTCCGACCAACTCAACAAGGACGAAATCGACCCGCTCGGCCATCGCGGACCCGCCAAGGATCTGCTGCGCAGCCTCGAAGGCATTGTCGACAGTCCCGATATCTTTTTCGTGTCGGCGCTGTACGCGCTGGTATCGGCCCAGTTGTCCAACTACCACCTGCAACTGCCGGATATCGAATATAACAACAAGATCAAAATCCCCTGGGCCGTCCAGAGCGAACTGCTGCAATGCGAGGAACCCACCAAAGGCGTGGCAAGCTACCTCATGATTCAGAGCAACCTCGCCGCTCTCAAGACCCGTCTGCTCGATTACCTTTACAAGGAAAATCGCGAAGGGGCCATCCTCGAATCGGTCTGCCGCGTGGTTTCCGCGCGCGCGTGGGCCTACGCACGCCCACTCCAGATGAAGCTGGACATGGTTCGCGACAACCCGCGTCTGGACGAACTCACGCGTACGCGCGAAGACTTGACGGAACGCCTGAACGATCTGCGTTCACAGGCCCGGAACATCCAGGAGATGTTCCAGATCCTGTCGGCAGGCGGTTCGTGGGGAGACGTCGATTGCGCCGGATACGAGCGACTCGTGGCAGATGCATTCGACGACAAAGCCATCGAGGAACAGGTACTGAAGCCATTGCGGCAGTGGCTTGCCAGCAAAGACAACATCAACAAAGCCAAACGCGCGTCGTATGCGCCATTGGCCTCGGAAATCCAGCGCGTGGTAGACGCGTTCGTGCAGCGGACCCTGGACCGGCTTCTGGGAGAGGCCCATTCGGCCCAACTGCGCACGCTTGAGGCCATGGGCGTGCTCGCAGAGGACGTCTCGCCCGTTCCGGAAGACTTGGCACGCGTGTCGCGCGGGCCAATCGGCGCCATACGCGCCGGGATGGCCGGCTCCTATTTCGCATTCCTGGCATCCGGCGCAGTTCTCGGCGCGGTCGCGGGCGCGGTGGTCTGGAGCGTACTGATCGCGCGGCCCGACGTGCAGATCATGTTGGATCGAGCGCCTCAATGCTTGCAGTTCCTCGATGCGCGGCTCGGCGCGGGCGCGGGCGCCGTCCTCGGGGGCATCCTCGGACTTCTCCTGCGTGGCATGACCAGCACCGGAGTACGGCGCGAGAAACTTTCGCGCATCGTCCGCGAGAAAGTCAGCCAACTCCTGTCGCACGGCGGCAAGAGCGAAGTCGGTACGGCGTTTCTGTCGGCACGCGATCAACTCCGCGACGGCATGGCTCAATGCCGGACCACCTTCGCAGAGAATGTCCGCATGGCTTTCGACAAGGCCATATCCAGTCTTACGCTGGATATGGACACCGTTCGCGCCGAAGAAGACGAAATCCGGCAAAGGCAGGAAGACGTCATCGCCCGGCTCGAACCCAAGATTCTGGCGATGACGGAACTCGGCGAAAAGGCCCATGACATCGTCGAAGTCAACGCCCCGCGCGAAACCGCCGCAGAGTTCGGCGCATAAGCCTACGGAAAAGCGGGGTCGGCGAAAGACGCTGTCGGCTCCGTTCCGAGAGGTATGGATATTGTATCGTTTGGGACGATCTGGTACTCTTGAAGCTTGCCCCGCCGTGGTGCGGGGAGATCCTTTGGGTCAAATGGAACAATCCGTATGGAGGAACGTACGATGAAACGCTATTCCCTGTTCATGCACGCTTGTGGGCTACTGGCCGTTGTGTGCCTGCTGGCCTTCGCCGGTTGCGGAGCGAAGGAGGCCCCGGCGCCGCCCCCGCAGAAGGTCGAGCCTATGCCGCCCGTTACCGAGCCGCCGGCGCCAAAAGCCGCCGAACCGGTCCCCGCGCCTGTGGCACAACCTGCCACTGGCGCCGTGGCGCCGCTAACGTTGCCGATGCTGAGATTGATGCCGGAATCGGCCATGTTCGCATTGGCCATTCCGCCGCTGAACGGTATCGTCGACAAGGCGTTGGCCCTTGCCAAACGCATCGCGCCGGCCGACTTCAATGTCGACGAAGAAGTGGGCAAGGCCATCTCCGACATCGGCAAGGACATTGGCACACCAGACGCCAAGACCTTCCCCGACATCGCAGTTGCCAAAGGCATACAACCCGACGCGCCGATCGGGATCTTCGTCGACCTGACGCCGACGGCCGTCAGCGCCAAGGAAGCCTTCGTGGCGATCGCCCCGGCGCTCGAAGCGCAGAAGGTCGCCGCCGCGCCCAAGGAAGGCGAAAAAAAGGAGGGCGAGAACAAGGATGCCGTCCCGGCGCCGCCTGCATTACCCGATTTCGACAAGGCCCTCGCCACCGTCAAGCTGCCCTCGATAGCGCTCGTGCTTGGGTGCGCCGACCCGGCCAAGGTCGAAACCACCATCAAGGACCTGCTCTCGATACCCGGCGGAAACATCGATCCAAATAAGATCGAGAACGTCGATGTCAACGGAGTCCAAGTCAAGTGTTTCGACCCCGCAAAATTTGCCTATGCGATTGCGGACGGCAAAGTATTCGCCTCCAATTCGCTGGACCTCCTCAAACAGGTGTTGGCACGTGTGGCAGCGCCCGCCCTTGTCCGATACGGCTCCGTCGAATGCCCTGCCGAAGT
The DNA here is from genome assembly GCA_903925285.1 of Candidatus Hydrogenedentota bacterium. GTDB lineage: Bacteria > Hydrogenedentota > Hydrogenedentia > Hydrogenedentales > SLHB01 > DSVR01. Next base: position 3,438 of record CAIYET010000259.1, read on the forward strand.
GCCCGACGAACTCGTGCTACTGTCGCGCTTCGATAAGATCGCCCCGCTAGTCAAAGATTTGCTGCCCGCCGTTCTGGCCATGAACAAGCAAACGGCCAAATTCGCAGAGACCCCTCTCCCGTCGCTCGAAAAGTCGCTCAACGCCATGGCAGGCGACGATCCCGGCGTCACAACTCTCATCTGGACCGATAAGAAGGTCGAACTGAGATCCCAGATCGACAACGCCAAGCATCCGGCCTACGCGGAACTGTGCGGCGAGGTGAAACCACTGCGTCTAGCGCCCCTGCTGCCGGACGCCACCTTGGCCCTGCTGAGCCTGCGCTTTAACGAAAAGACCAAAGAGTCGTTCCGCGACGGCTGGCTCAATGCGTTGCCGCCGGAAGTCCAGAAAGACGCTGGCTTGGCCCAAGCCTCGATGTACGTCAATCAAGCCGTTGGACTCATCGGCGACGAAATCACCTTCGGCATCGCGGCGGCCAACGGCGGCGTGCCCCAGGCATTTTTGATGGCCAGCCTCGCCCAGCCGGACCAAGTCAAGGCCCTGATTCAGATGTTCGCGCCCATGACCCCCGCCACCAAGCAGGATGACGTGGACATCTCAATTGTGGCCGTGCCGCTACCCATCCCGCTTTATATCGCGTTCCCCGAAGACACCATGATGGTCGCCAACGATCTCGACCGCTTTAAGGAGGTCATCTCGGCGCTCAAGGCCAAGAAACCGACCAATTTCTTGCCGTCGCTGGAACCGCCCATGGACCCCGCTGCGCCCGTCTACGGCACCTTGTTGCTCAAGTCGGCCCTGATCAGCGATATCGTCAAGCCGATGGCCGGCCTGGGCGGCGGCGTGCCACCCGAAGTCGAAGTGCCGCTCGACAAAGCCCTCGAAACCATCCGCGAAATCCGTATGGGTCAAGATGTCGAAAACAACTGGCAGGTCTGCAAACTCACGATTTACCTCAGGTAATCTCAATAGTCCCCATCGCGTGCGCGGCAGGACCGGCTCGGACTGTGCCGACGGTCGCGCCCGACTTGTCGACTACGCGTTTAGGCGATCTCTGGGTAACGCTCCAAGTGGAACGGCGGCGAGTGTCATTCGTGGCTCTTCCGTATTGAGCGTACTCTATCTTCGCTTTCACGGATAATTGCAGATTAGACACGCCGCGCGTGGGTCGTTTATAATTCCGAAAGCAGTTCTAGCTGGGAGTCGCGATGGCCACGTGCGTTTTCATTCCCCATATCGGGGAAATATCCACGGCGTCCGGCGTTGTTCCGCTCGAAAGGAACGGCGACGGCCTGTTCGCCGTGGGACAGAACGGCGTCGTGACCATTACGGCCACAGGCGACCGGAAAGTTGAATTTATTGCCTTCGCGAGTCACACGCTCGCGTACGTGCGTTCGTCGATGGGTTATCCGGCCTATTACCCCGTCCATCCGGTCGAGTTGTGCAAGCCGGTCAAAGCCGTGTTGATGGATCTGGACGGCACGAGCGTCCGCAGCGAATCGTTCTGGATCTGGATCATCCAGATGACGACGGCCAGCCTACTCGGCAACCCGCGCTTCGAACTCGAAGAGGCCGACCTGCCGCATGTGTCTGGCCACAGCGTGTCGGAACATCTCCAATACTGTATCGAAAAGTATTGTTCCGGAAAGACAGTCGAGGAGGCGCGCTGTTATTACTTCGAGCACACCGGTCGCGAGTTGAAAGCCATTGTGGAAGGATGTGGACGCCGCGACGCATTTACGCCGTCGCCGGGGCTTAAGCCGTTCCTACTGGCCTTGAAAGCGCGGGGCGTGCGCATTGGACTGGTGACATCGGGACTGTACGAAAAGGCGTGGCCCGAGGTTGTCTCGGCGTTCGAGACACTCGATATGGGCGAGCCGGCCACATTTTACGACGCCATCGTGACGGCCGGTTTCGCGATTCGGCACGGCCAACCCGGTACGCTGGGCGAACTGTCGCCCAAGCCGCACCCTTGGTTGTATGCCGAGACGGCGCGCGTCGGACTGGGTATTCCGTTCGACCAGCGCAATCAGGTGGTTGGCATCGAAGACAGCGGCGCGGGCGTGTGCGCGATACGGCTGGCGGGATTCCCCGTCATTGGGTACGCGGGCGGCAATATCGTCGAGAGCGGCACGCGCGGCTTGTGCCAGTACTATTGCGAGACGTTCGATGATATAATGGACATCATTCTAGGCTGTAGGCTTTAGGCTGTAGGCTTTAGGCTGTAGGTAACACGGTGTGCTGCCTAAAGCCTAAAGCCTTTATTCGAGCAAGAGGAGCAAGGAATCATGAAAAGACACGGTTTTACCTTGATTGAACTGCTCGTGGTCATCGCCATTATCGGCGTGCTCGCGGCTATCCTGTTGCCGGCATTGGCGCGTGCGCGCGAAGCGGCCCGCCGCATGAGTTGCGCGAACAACCTTAAGCAGATCGGCCTGAGCGTCAAGATGTATGCAGGCGAAACGAGCGACGCACTGTTTCCGTCGGTGAAACACTGCCTGTACGATCCGAACAACGGGTGCGAACGCCCCGACGGCGGATGTTACCGTCCCAATGGGGTGCCGTCGCCAGAGTTCTTTTTTGACGCCAAGAGCATGTATCCCGAGTTTCTTTCGGACTTGGCCGTCCTGGTCTGCCCGTCCGATTCCAATGCGAGCGACTTTCGCAAAGGCGCATGGAACAAGGACAACGATCCCGCCAAGCAGTTCGATCTGTGCAAAGTTGGACCCCTGTCCTACATTTACATTTCCTGGGCGTTCCGCGGCGAGCGCGACTATATTATATCGGGCACCGAAAACAACCTCGATATCGATCACATCATCGAGAACATCTCCCCGAACTTCATCTCGGCACTGGCCATGACGCTGCTCAAAGCGTCCACCGGCGATTACACTGTGTACGATAAGGACATCAAGTACACGCACGAGGTCTACGGCGAAGTGATCGCGTATCGGCTCAAGGAAGGCGTCGAACGTTTCCTCGTCACCGATATCAACAATCCCTCGGTCATGGCTGCGGCACAAAGCCAGATCGGCTACTTCACCGATTTCATGTCGCGGAAAACGAAGGATTTTAGCCATGTCCCCGGCGGCGGCAACGTCCTCTACATGGACGGGCACGTCGAGTTCATCAAATATCCCAGCCAGTTCCCCTTCAGCATAGCATGGCTCAAGATCGTCGAACTGGCAGGGCTGTAACCTGGGGCGGGAGACGGCATCATTGTCGGCCTCATCTCAGGGATGGCAGGACAAGCGATCTATTGTCGAGGGCCTGCGTCAGCAAAAGAGGCTTGTTGGTTTCTGAGAAGAATGGCATCGTTCTTTTGTTAAGGGTGCAGATCTCGTATTACC
>CAIYET010000260.1 GCA_903925285.1 Candidatus Hydrogenedentota bacterium
CAAAAAACGCTCGAAATCGTGCATCGCGACAAGGTCACGTTCCTCGCCGCCGTGCCTACGATGTTCTTCTGGATGCTCAACGCCGAGAACACGGGGCAATACGATTTATCGACCTTGCGCATGGCGGTCTCGGGCGGTTCCGCGCTGCCCGTCGAAGTCCTGAGCAAGTTCGAGGAACGGTTTGGCGTGCGCATTCTCGAAGGCTATGGGCTTACCGAGACCAGCCCCATCGCCTCGTTCAACATGCCCGATAAACCCTCGAAGCCCGGCTCGATCGGAACGCCCATCTGGGGCTGCGATATGAGAATCATGCGCGAAGACGGAACCTTCGCAGACCTCGGCGAGGTCGGCGAAATTGTCCTGCGCGGACACAACCTTATGAAGGGGTATTACAAACGTCCCGGCGCCACCGAGGACGTCATCCTCAATGGCTGGTTCCACACCGGCGACCTCGCCCGCAAGGATGAGGACGGTTACTTCTTCATCGTCGATCGCAAGAAGGACTTAATTATCCGCGGCGGCATGAACATCTATCCGCGCGAGATCGAGGAAGTGCTTTATGGCCACCCCGACGTTGTCGAAGTGTGCGTCATCGGCGTGCCCGATCCGGCTCGAGGAGAAGAAGTGAAAGCCTACGCAGCCCTCAGAAAGGCAGCCAAGACAACCCCCGAGGAACTCAAAGCGTATTGCCAGGAACGTATGGCGCGATACAAAGTCCCGCGCTTTATCGAGATTCTGCCCACCTTGCCCAAAGGTCCCACGGGGAAATTGCTCAAACGCAAGCTGCGCGAAATGAATCTTCCAAAATCCGCAGATACGGATACCCGGTAGTGGTATATGCGGACGGGCACTATTTTGATGTTTTAACAGAATCGTTTCTTTTGACATTTGCGCCGCGATCCGGTATGCTGGACGGCGCGTGGAAGTAATGTGGCTTAGTGCTGGAACTGCAACGAAAGAGGATAATGCCATGCAAGTAGACAAAGAGAAACAGAAGTCGATGGATTTGGCTGAGGACTCCCGTGAAAAAGAGTGGATTTACCCAAGCTTTATCGCGGAACTCTTCAAAGGGACCTTTCGTTGGGACTTGGTCCATCCGTATCCGCTTCAAGACCCGGCGGACAAGAAGATCGGCGATGAGTTGATTCTCAAAGCCAAAGAAGTAATGGAGAAGAACATCGACCCCGACAAGATCGACCGCGAGTATGTATATCCGGAAGAGGCGGTCAAGTCGATGGCAGCGGCGGGCTTCTATGGGATGAAGATCGGCAAGGAGTATGGCGGGCTCGGGCTATCGCAAACCAACTACAGCCGTGTGGTGGCCTATGTTGGGACCTATTGTCAAAGCACGGCGACCTGGCTTTCAGCCCACCAGAGTATCGGCGTTCCGCAGCCCCTGAAGGTGATGGGCACGGAAAAGCAGAAGAAAGAATATTTGCCACGTCTGGCGGCGGGCGCCGTGTCGGCGTTCGCGCTGACGGAACCCGGCGTGGGATCCGATCCGGCGGCCATGAAGACCGAAGCGAAGCCTTCCCCGGATGGCACCTATTACCTCATCAATGGCGAGAAGCTGTGGATCACCAATGGCCCGGACGCGGAGATTCTGATCGTCATGGCGCAGACGCCGCCGAAGCCGGTGCTCGACAAGAACAAACAGCCGGTGCTTGACAAGGCCGGCAAACCGAAGATGCGCCCGCAGATCTCGGCCTTTGTCGTCGACCGCAAAGATCCCGAAACCGCCAAAGGTTTCGAGGTGGCCTTCCGATGCCGGTTCCTGGGTTTGCACGGAATCTCAAACGGTTTGCTTCGCTTCAAAGACATGAAAGTTCCCGCGGAGAACATCATCGGAAAGCTCGGCGAAGGCTTGAAGATCGCCCTGATGACGCTGAACACGGGTCGTCTGACGGTTCCCGCGATTGCCGGTTCCGCATCGAAGCAAGCATTGTACTACACGGAAAAATGGATCAATAAACGCATTCAGTGGGGCGCGCCCATCGGCAAACACCAGGCCGTCGCCAACATGACCTCCCGCATGGCGGCCGAAACGTTCGCCATGGAATCGATGAACTGGCTGGCCTGCGCATTGGCGGACAAGGGCGGCGTGGATATCCGGCTCGAAGCCGCCATGTGCAAATATTTCGCCACGGAAGCGGCGTGGCGCGTCGGCGACGATTTCATGCAAGTGCGAAGCGGGCGCGGATATGAATCCATGTCTTCGCTGGCGGATCGCGGCGATGAGCCCGTGCTGTGCGAGCGCACGATGCGCGACTCGCGCGTGGCGCGCATTCTCGAAGGCACCTCGCAGATCATGGAGCTGATCATCGCCCGTGAAGCGCTCGATACGCACTTCAGCTTGATCATGCCGATCATGGATCCCAAGGCAAA
>CAIYET010000261.1 GCA_903925285.1 Candidatus Hydrogenedentota bacterium
GGCTTCGGGCCAGATCCCAGACGATATTGTCCTTCGACTCGTCTTTGGTCAAAGCGACCAGGGGTGAAAGCGGCTTTCCGTTTTCGTTCACGGCATCCACTTTTTCCGAGATATGCGGGGCTACGGCCTTCTGGACACGTTCGAAGAGTTCCTGGTCCTTCATGCGCGCGGCTTCGGGGTCCATTTCGCCGGTTTTTGCGAACATGCGCGTTTGGGTGGCCTCGGCGAGGATCCAGCGGTAGAACATTTCGGACTCGCGGAGGAAACCGACACGCCTGCCCTGATACGCGCCGAGCGCGAGCACGAGTGCGACCAGTATCGCAAGCGGGATGTTCGAGGACTTCTTCATGAAGCGATTACAATTCCTTCCGGCGGAAGACCCAGTTTGCGATGAGGAAACCGGCAACGGCATAGACGAGGCCATATGCGACCAGGTTCAAAATCATGATGTCTCGCGGTGGGTCGTTCGGCTGCAAGTAGAGGATTTGGTCCTTGAGGCTGAAGTTCTGTAAGTTCGGCAGGATCTGATACAGGCCGTACGCGAGTTTGCCGACCAACGAGTCGAAGTACTGCCCGGTTTGGCCGGCCCGAACGGCGACATCCTTGAGGTATTCGGTCAAGTTTCCCGTGATGTAGATGAACAGGCCCGCGATGGTTGGCAGCACGGCCGACGTCGCGGTGCACGACACTGCAAACGTGAAAGCGGACACGATCAGAAACTGGAAATAGGTCAGGAAAATCGACCAGAGCAGCAGCGTTGGCAAAATGTGCTGGCGCATGTACAGCGCAATGAAGAAGAGCGCGCCCATCAGCACGAGGTTGATGATCACGATGAGTTGCACGCCGATGAACTTGCCCAACAGGTATTGGAAGCGGCGGACGGGTTTCGAGAGCACCGTATAGATGACTTTGTTCTCGACTTCGGTTGGCACGACCGACGCGCTGATGAAGATGGTAATCAAGACGCCGAAGATGGCGATGGCGGTTACGCAGATATCCTTGACCATTTTCGCCTCGGCGTCCGTCTGTGCATCTCCGATGGCGATCTGCGTCAGGAAGGCGGTCATGAAGCTCGAACCGACGATGACCATGATGCTCAGGATCAGAAAACCGATCAGGGTCTTCTTGCGCATACCCTCGCGCCATGTGTAGATGGCGATGGTCCATGGACCTCTCATGAATTCGATAGCTTTGCCCATCAGGAACCTCTCTGCGCGTTCTTGGCGCCGCCGACCACGCGGACGAACAATTCTTCCAGGGTTTCCCGCCTCGGCGCGATGGCCTGAAGCGTCACGCCCGTGCTCTGGCATGCATCGAGTGCCTGATAAACGGACATGGTATCCGGCACGCGAAGCGCGGCCCGGTTTCCGACGACGTCTTCGACTTCCAACCCCTTGCCGCGGAATTGCTCGAGTACCGCAGGCGTCGCGCCGGTGACGTGAACGACGACCTCGCGGTTGACGAGAAGTTCGTCGATCGTGCCCAGCGTCTGTAACACGCCCTCGAATAGAATGCCCACGCGGTCGCTGATCAATTCGACTTCGAGAAGCTCGTGCGACGAGATCAGCAGCGTCTTACCCTGGTCGCGGAGATTGGCCAGGATATCGCGGATTTCCTTGCGCGCGATCGGGTCGAGGCCCGTCGTCGGTTCGTCGAGAATCAGGATTTGCGGATCGCTCAAAAGGGCTTGGGCAAGGCCGATGCGCTGGCGCATGCCCTTCGAATAGCCGCGGACGAGCCGTTTGCGCGCGCGCGTCATCCCGACGACTTCGAGCGTTTCATCGATTCGCTTGCGCAAATCGGCCCCGCGAAGACCGTAGAGTTGGCCGTAGAATTTGAGTACCTCCTCGCCCTTGAGGAAGTCGGGGTAATAGGCCCCTTCCGGCAGATAGCCGATCTGGCGGCGGACCTCGGCGGAACCGATGTCCTTGTTGCCCAGAATCTCCATGCTCCCCGACGTCGGAAAGATGAGGCCGAGCAACAACTTGATCGTCGTCGTCTTACCCGAGCCGTTCGGTCCGAGATACCCGAAGATCTCGCCCGATTGAATCGTGAGATTCAAATCCTTCAGGGCGAGAACATCCTGGCCACGGAAGGCCGCCTCGTACGTCTTCGTTAGATTTTGAGTTCGAATCACTACGGACACGGACATAAGCCTTTCGTCCCCGCCGTCTCAGCTATCCACACGGGGAAGTGTTCAATTACCCAATCGCAACGGTTACGACGCTTGATGATAGCAAACGTGCATGATACAGTCAATTCAGGATAATTATGAATTATGAATTATGAATTATGAATTATGAATTCGGCGAAGATCCTTTGCCGCTCGACATTCCTAATTCCTAATTTCTAATTTCGTCGAGACTGGGCGGCGATTCATCCCAGTACGCGAGTTCGACGCCGTCGCGGACCAGGTAGAAACGCGGCGGGGCGTCGCCTAGGAAACTGTAGAACAAACGGATTTGGTCTTTGATCGAGTAGAGGGGAAACGTGGGCTGCGTTTGGTCGCGAAACGTATCGAGCGCATCCGGTTTTTCTTCGTAACACAGGGCTATAACAGATGGGCACGTCTTCTCCTGCGCGAGGTTGTTCAACGCCGGCACGGACGCCATGCAGTGTTCGCATGTCATGCTCAACATGGCCACGAGATAGGTCCCGTGACCGAGGTCCCATTTCTGGCCCTCGATCTCGAACGCGAATTGCGCGAATGGCCGTTCGACGGGTTTCGTGGGTTGAAGCCGCGCGAACGCGTAAGTCGTCATGGCCACGGCCAGCAACGTGGCCAACGCGGCGCCAACCAGGATAATGGCTTGGCCCGGCGGCCTGTCGCGGCGTCCGCGCAACCCGATGACGGCCAGGGCCGCGAGTACGATATTCTTAAGGATCGAAACGGCGGGCGACATCTCGATTGGCCCGAAACAGCCGCAATCCTTCAGTCCCGAAAACACCCAACCATACGCGATGAGGAACGTAAACTTCGCAAGAACCAGCAGGACCACGAGATGAACTAATCCAAGAATATCGATCCGTGTCAGCAGAAGAATGCCCAACACCGTTTCGATGGCCAGCGTCATGATGGCCGCCAATGCAACAAGCTTGGGATCGCGAATCACGCCGTAATGCGCGATCTGGACCGTGAACAAGTTGATATCGAGCGCCTTGAGAACCGCACCCGCAAGGAATACAAGCCCCAGCGCCCGGTCGGTCCAAGGCGCAACTTTTCGACTCCATTCGCAGCAACAAGACATGCCGTAAGTCTACGATAGCGGCGTGGCCGCCGACAAGCTCGCCGCGCCACACGGCAATGCGGTTGACGGATGTATCCCATTTGTGCTACACCTTTGATGGAGAAAGGAGTTGTCCTATGGGTAAAGACGCGATGATTCGCGCCCGGATTGAGCCGAAACTCAAAGCGCAGGCCGAGAGCATTTTCCGGCGGCTCGGCGTTTCGACGACGCAGGCGCTCACGATGTTTTACAGCCAAGTGCTCTTGCGCAAAGGGATTCCGTTCGATGTAGTCATTCCAAACGCCACGACGCGAAAGACTTTCGAGGCCACGGATGCTGGGCGTGACGTCACTGTCTGTCGCGATGCGGAAGACATGTTTGAAAAGCTGGGCATCTGATGCGCGTCCCGGCCTATACGAAGCAGTTTCTCAAAGACGTGAAGCTGGCTGGGAAACGGGGCAAGAATCCGGAGAAGCTGAAGCTGATTGTTCGTAGTCTCATTGCCTGCGAAAAACTGGACCCGATTCATCGCGACCACGGACTGATCGGAGACTTTGCAAACCGCCGGGAGTGCCATATCGAGTCCGACTGGTTGATCGTCTACAAACTCGAAGACGACGCCGTTGTTTTCGAGCGCACGGGGTCTCACGCCGACCTGTTCAAATAAACGACAAGTGGATGTTCATGATACCACGGTGTAAGATCGCTAGGATGAATGGCATGGGCAACGAAGAGGAGGACGGCGCATGGCGAAACATTTGGTGTGCTGGGCGTTGCTGGTCATGTTGGCGTTGGCGGGCGCGGCGCATGGCGCGGGGTTGAAGGGCAATGTCGTGGATGCGCAGGGCAAACCTGCGAACGCGGTGTTTCTGATGCTGATGACGCCGCAGTGGCAGTCGAAAACGTATACGAATACGGGCACGGATGGCACGTTCTCTTTGGACGGCGCGGCCAAGGCGGATCTGATCATCTGTCAGCCGCCGACGGTCAAGAACGCCGAAGGGCTGGAACTTTTCAGCCTCGAACCGCGTATTTACCGGATGGGCGATTCTGCGAAGGCGACGTTTACGCTGCCGGCGGCTGGGTGTCTGATTCTTCGCGGGTACGACGCGACCGGGAAATTGATGCGGTATGAGGATTACACGAAGAAGGGCGAGTTTGCGGGCCAATTCTGTTATTTGACCAGTATCGAGGGCGAGTTGCGTCCGCCGTGTTGCTGGTGGGTGCATGACCGCGAGTCGGGCGGGTTCGGAGCGAAGCGCGAGAAAGGTCTGCCTGCCTTCATGATCGCGCCGGAGGCGCGCTTCGTCGTCCAGATGCTTTTCTGGGAGGTCCCCGGCTACGGCAAACTGCTGTTGCGTGCCGACAATGGCGGGCAGGGGTTCGCAGTCGGTGCGGCGGGCGAACCTGCCATTTTCCAGGTCGCCGTCGAACTGGCGCGGACGGCGGTGGACGATCTCGTCAAGCGTGCGGATGCGTATCCCGCAGACGCGAAATCAAAGTTCGACGATATCAAGGGCCGTCTTGCCGATGCGCTCGCGAAGTCAGCCGAACCGGAACGCGCGGCGGCGGCGAACGGCGTCTTGGCGGCGGCGTTGAGACTGCGCGACGACCTCGAACTCGCGGCGGCGGAAGCGGCCATTCCGACGGTGCGCATGGGCAAGCTGCAAATCCTTGTCACCGATGCGAAGGGCGCGCCGGTTGCCAAGTGCAAAGTCCATGTCAAACAGAAAAGCCGCGATTTTTCGTTCGGCGTGCTCGAGGGTAGTCCGTACAACGCGAAGGCGTACGAAATGGCCCGGCAAGCCGGGTTCGATTTGGCCACGGTGCTCTTGGGATGGAATTGGACGAAACCGGTTGGCGACGATTGGAGCGGCATCGACCAGACTTTTGGCGTGAGCGCGTTGAAGAAGCTGGGCTATACCGTCAAGGGGCACGGCGTCATCTTTCTGCAAGACTATGGCATCATGCCGCCCGAAGCGAAGACGATGAAGGTTGCCGACTTGCCGAAGGCCATCCTCGATCACCAGAAGGTGTTGTTCGAGGGCGCGGTCGGCAAGCAGATCGACATTTGGGAAGCGATCAACGAGCCGGGCTACACGAACGTCGTGAAACTGCCGCGCAACGACGTCATCGAGATGCTCAAGGCATCCGCGCGCAACGTCAAGAAACTGACCGGCAAACCCACGCTCATCAACAGTGCGCACGACATCAATTTCGGATCGAAATTCATGATCTACGATACCGACGGCAAACCGTGGGACGACTACGCAATCACCTATTACGAGTTTCTCAAGCTGGCGCAACAGGCGGGCGCGCTCGATGACGTCGATATCATCGGGATGCAACTCTATCCCGGCACGCACCTGAGCGCGATGTTCGGCGGACTCGAAGGTCCGGCGTTCACGCCGTCGTGGATACTCGATATGCTCGACCGCTATGCGAAGGCATTCGGCAAACCGATCCATATCACCGAATTCGCGCTGCCGTCGTATTACGGGCCAACGTGGAAATGCGGCTACTGGCGCGACAAGTGGAGTCCGAAAACGCAGGCCGAGTACGCCGATATGGTCTATGCGCTCGCGTTTGCCCATCCGAGCGTTCATTCGGTGACGTGGTGGGGCGTGTCCGCGTTGAAACCCGACGTCGAGACCGGCTCGCTGTACGACAAGGCGAATAAGCCCAAACCGGTGCTCGAACGCATTCAGCAGCGCATGGCGGCGTGGACCACCGAAGCGGACGCCGAGACGGATGCCTCCGGGACGGCTTCGCTCGATGGCTTCGGCGGCGACTACGATATTAGCGCGACCTTGCCGGGCGGCAAGACCGCCGCGGCGAGCGCGCATATCAAGGAACGGGACACGGCGTCTGTTACGATTAAAGCAGGGAGCGGCAAGTGAAGAGATTTTGGATTTTGGATTTTGGATTTTGGATTTCTACACTCCAAAATCCAAAATCTAGGCCAGTCTGAAGCCTGAACTTTATCAAGGAAAACCTCGTGAAAAAACTGAACGTACTGTATCTGATTCGCACATGGGCCTTTGGCGGTTCGCACACGATTATTCTGCTCCTGCTGAAACATCTGCCGAAGGATCTGTTCGATATTACGGTCGTGCCGTACGACACGTGGACGGGCGCCGATCAGCAGTTTATCACGGCGGCGGAAAAGGAAGGGTTCACAGTTGCCGAAGACCGCATTCCGTGGCGGTCGCGCATGGCATGGTTCGACGCGCGCAACAAGGTTGCCGAACTGATCGAGAAATACGAGATCGATCTGATCCATGCGCATGACACGCATTCGATCGTGTTGACCGGCGTTGGCCGCAAACGGTGGCCATGCGCGCTCGTGGGCAGTCCTTACGGCTGGTGGCAGCCGAAGTTCCATCTTCGCGCGCACGCCAATCATTGGGCCGAGCGCAATCTGGGATTGCCGAACATGGACCGCGTCATCACCGTGTCCAACGACATGAAGGCGAAGATCCTCCGTGGTCGTACGCCGGTCGAGAAGATCCGCGTTATCAACACCGGCCTCGATCTCTCGAAGTTCGATACCGGGGCGTCGCGCGAAGACGTACGCAAGGCGCTCGGGATCGCTGCGGGCGATTGCGTGGTCGGTACCGTGAGCCGCCTGTTCGCGGAGAAGGGCCACAAGTATCTGCTCGACGCATTGAGACTCGAGCGCAACGACGCGCCACACCTGCGCGTGATGATCGTTGGTACGGGCGACATGCGGCAGCCGCTCGAAGATTATGCCGAGGAAATCGGCGTGCGCGACAAGGTCATTTTCACGGGATTCTACGAGGACTTGCCGGGCGCGTTGCGTGCGATGGATGTGTTCGCGCAACCGTCGATTCTCGAAGAGGGATTCCCGACGTCGGTTCTGGAAGCGCAGGTCGCGGGGCTGCCCGTCGTGGCGTCGCATATCGGCGGCACGCACGAAACGCTCGATGTGGGCAAGACGGGCCTGCTCGTGCCTCCAAAGGACGCTTCCGCGCTCGCTGGCGCGTTGGCAGTGCTCGCAAACGACCCCGAACGCCGCCGTACCATGGGCCGCGCGGCACGCGAGTGGATCGAGCGTTCGTTCACGCTCGAGGACATGGTCCGCAAAGTGAAGGACACGTACCTCGAAGCGTGGGACGTTTACCAGAAACGGCGCGTATGAGAACGGAAAAGGAATTCAGGAGTCAGGAGTCAGAATTTAGAATGGTGCTGCCGCCTCCGCTCATTCTGACTCCTGACTCCTGTATTCCGAATTTCTCTCTTCGTATCCAGAAACGTCGCATATGAGAATCGGCATCGACGCGCACGCCCTTGGCACGCAAATCGGCGGCAACGAAACCTACATCCGCCAACTGTTGCGCGGACTGTACCTGGTCGCGCCCGATGCGGAGGTGCTCGCGTTGGTCAATCCGGAAGAACACGGCAAACCGGGCGTGGGGGAGGGATTCCCGACATACCCGCTGCCCGTGCGTTCGTCGTGGCTCCGCGTACCCTTCGTATTGCCGTGGATTGCACGCAAGGAGAAGCTCGATCTGCTCCAAGTCCAATACAGCGCGCCGCCCTATAGTCCCTGCCCGTATATCGTCGCGCTGCACGACATGGTCTGGATACGTTTCCCGGAAACGCTTCCCGTCATCGACCGTTACCGGCTCGCGTGGCTCGGAAAGGGGACAGTCAAACATGCGCGGCGCATTTTCGTTTTGACCGAAGCGATGAAACGCGAGGCCCAAGAATTCTACGGCGTGCCGCCCGAGAAAATCGACGTCGTATCGCCCGCCGTCGACGCCCTCTACCATCCCATCGACGACCACGAGGAATTGGCCAAAGCACGCGCCAAATACGGCCTTCCGTCCGAATTCATTCTATACGTCGGCGCATTGCAGCCCCGCAAGAACCTCGTTCGTCTCGCGCAAGCCTTCGCGCGCCTGAAAGACCGCGGACTGCCACACAAACTCGTGTTTACGGGCAAACAGACCTTTTTCGGTCCTATTGCCGAAGCCCTCGAATCGCTCCAACTCGGCGACCGGTTGATATTCACCGGATACGTCGAAACGGAAGACCTGCCAAGGCTCATGTGTGCGGCAAGCGCGTTTGCCTACGTTTCGCTATACGAAGGATTCGGTATTCCGGTAGTCGAGGCGCTGGCCTGTGGGACGCCAACGGTTACCTCGACCGATCCGACGATGATCGAGGTCTCCGGCGGCCTGGCCGTCGCCTGCGATCCGCTGAGCGTCGAAGCCATCGAAGCCGGGCTTGTTACCGCATTGACCGACGACGCGTTCCGCCAACGTTCACGCGAAGAAGGTCCGAAATGGGCCAGCCGGTACTCGCTCGAAAACATGGGGAAAGCGGCCTTGGAAGGATACCGCAAGGCGCTGGCGCGGAGTTATTGAGGCATTCGACCAGTTGCAACCGATTGAATCTCCGTGTACCATCGAGCGAAGGTCAAATGCGAGCAAAGGTATAACAGGCATATTCGAAACGGATGTTGCTGCTCGAATCAGTGGTGTAAGGCAACGACCGACGCCTCGGACGGTGCGACTCAGAAAGGCTGACAGATGATAAATCATCTTTACATTGACAACTTCCGATGTTTCTCGGAATTCGAATGGAAGCCCACGGCATTATCGCTCCTCTTGGGCGACAATGGCACAGGTAAGAGCAGTATTCTGGACCTTCTGGAGACGCTCCGGAATTTTGTGACGAATCCTTTCGATTCGAGGGTTGCGTTTCCAACAGAGACTCTGACTGCCTGGGAAGACCGTCCAGAACAGACGTTCGAGTTGGGTATTTTGGGCAATGGCGGCCAATATGTCTATAGGCTTGTGATTGAGCATGCGCCCGACCGCTTGAAGAACCGCATACAAGTGGAAACGCTTTCGTTCGACGAGATACTGCTCTATCGGTACGAAGACAAAGAAGCGCACCTGTTTCGCGATGACGGCAGCGAAGGGATCTCATTCCCGTTCGAGTGGAGTAGATCCGCGATAGGGACAATCCCCGACCGTCGCGATAACACGCGGTTGACTTGGTTCCGGGAACGCATGGAGCGCATCTATGGCTTGTCCGCCATACCATCGCTGATGCAAGGTTCAACGGCCGAGGAGGTCTTACGGCCCGACCGAAGTCTTCGCAACTACGTTTCCTGGCTCCGCCATCTCAACAACGATCCGAAATGGTCACTGCGACTGATGAAGTCGCTCGGAGAGGTTCTTGATGGTTTCGAGGGGATCAAGTTCGCCACAATTGGGGAGTCGGTCAAAGAGCTTCGGTTTACTTTCAACTATAGTGGCAGCGAAATACACAAAGGGTCGTTTGATGTGCCCTTTCAGCGCCTTAGCGATGGCCAACGTTGTCTCGCCGCGCTGTACAGCAGCCTCCAAGTCCTTCAGAGTCAGGATGTCAGTCTGTTCTGGGATGAACCGGACAACTATGTGTCTTTGCGGGAGATACAACCTCTTATCAGGACTCTCGAAGATGTGGTTGCAGAGAACGGCAAGCAGTGCATTCTTATTTCGCATCACCCCGAACTAATCAACCGGCTAGCGGCTGAAAACGGATTCAGCATGTACCGCGATTCCAACGGAGCCGCTAGAACCAAACCCTTCGACTGGGACGCGGATGGTGTTTGTCCTGCTGAAATCGTTGCCCGCGGATGGGAGGCGTAATGGCCAGAAAGCAGAGCGTACGCATCGTCGCCGTCGTTGAAGATCGTTCTTTGGACCGGTTCGTATGGCACACGCTGAAATCATTCGGTTTCAGCGCCGGCAAGGTGGACATTCGGGAGGACTACCCACGACGGGGAGCGGGTTCTGGAAAGCAGTATGTGGAAGACCGGTACTGCCAAGAGATCGTCACGTTTCGCCAAAAGAGCCGAGAGAACGTCGCATTACTCCTTGGCACCGAAGCGGATGAGCAATCCGTTGGTGAACGCACACAAGAGCTTGACGATCGAATCGCTGCCGCTGGCAGACCGCCCCGCCATCCGGATGAGCGTATCGTTTACTGGATTCCCAAGCACCATGTCGAGACTTGGGGACTGCACTTGACGGGAACGCGAGTTGATGAGGTTACGCTCTACAAGAAGGAAGCCACGAACGTTGACTGGCCTGAAGCAGGCAGGAACTTCGTCCGAGAGTATCGCAAGTCAAAGCTCGGGGAAATCGAGACGCTTGATTCGCTTAAGCAGGCATACCGCGAAACGGGCCGCCTGAATGTCTGAACCAACAGAGAGCGCTCCTGAAGAAGCAGGTCGAGATTCGCATATCGGAATGCTTTGAGTTGAAGCTATGCGATGATTTTCAGGGCTACGTCATCGGCAATCCTTACCGCGAGAATCCGAAAACGGCCCACGATGGGCCAGCCGCTATCCCGTAGAAAACATGGGGAAAGCCGCCCTCGATGGATACCGCAAGGCGCTGGCGCGGAGTTATTGAGGCATTCGACCAATTGCAACCGACTGAATGTCGGTGTACCATCGCGAGAAGGTCAAGTGTGAGTAAGGGTATAACGGCATGGCGTCGAAGGGAGTGAGACATGAAGTACGCATGGATTCTTGCGGGAGCGCTCCTGGTCTTGAACGGGTGTTCGCCCCCGGTGCAATCCGTCTACCCGTTGTATCGTGATGCGGATACGGTTTTCCTTCCCGAACTGCTGGGCACGTGGACCCCTGAAGATGGGGAGGGAATGCTCGAATGGGCTCAGGGAAAGGACAACGGCTACATCGTTCGGGCGCACGGGATCAAGGAGGACAAACCAAGCGTTTCTCCGGATTTGTCGGTGCACTTGGTTAAACTGGGCGGCCACTATTTTGCCGACGTTTATACGGAGAAGTTTCCCGAGGTCGCCGACTCAAGCGACTGCACAGCACCTTTCTGGGCGCCGACGCACCTCTTTCTCCTGCTCGTACTCGATGATTCGGTGATGCGGGTCTTCATGCTTGACCCCGAATTCGCGTCCGGGTATTTGCAGAAACATTCCTGTGCCATCCGCCACATCTTGCGTGAACCAATACAGCGTTATTCCACGAAAGACCCATCGGGAAAGCCCGAATATGACATTCCGGTATTGCTGACCGACACGCCAAAGCACCTCCAGCGATTCATCAAGAAGATCGCAAAGAGTCCCGATGCCTTTAAGAAAAACGAGCCGCTGTTCACCCTGAAGCGCCTTCCGAAGAATGGCTAGCAGCGTTCGATGCCATTTGGCCATTTGCAACCGATTGAATCTCCGTGTACCATCGAGGTAAGGTGAGATACGAGCAAAGGTATAAGAGCCATGGTCGATGCAAGTGTTGCTTCTCAAATCAAGAGTATAGAACTCCAATTGATGGTACTCAAAGCGCGCCTGGGTATTGTCGAAGGGAGCAACCCGTCGGCGAAGTATCTTGGAGAACTGTATGGCATTTTTCGCGGCACCGATAGCTCCAGCGAGGAGGATATCGACCGCGCACAATACAGTATCGATGACTTGGACTGGCCGCGAACAGAGGATGCGCCATGACCTACGTCGTGGATACGCACGCGTTGGTTTGGCTGCTGGAGGGAGACCCTCGTTTGGGAACTGATGCGCGAAGCGCACTCTGCTCGAACGCGGAAGAGCATGTTGTTCCGGTAATCGTCCTCGCAGAAATAAGCTTTCTGTCTCAACGGAAGCGCATCCGCGTCAATCCTGCGATGGCCTTGGCACATATTACGGCTGCACCCGACGCGAGGATCTTCCCGCTAGACGAGGTCGTCGTGGAGCGGTTGCCGGGTGTCCTCAATATTCATGACGGTATCATTGTGGCCACCGCATTGCTGCTCTGCGACGCGCTGAAGGAAGAAGTACCCGTCATCACCAAGGATGCCGAAATCATCGCAAGCGGCCTCGTGAGGACCGTCTGGTAACAGCTTGCTGAGCCGGTTCCATACCCTGGTTCAAAATCTCCATATATCTCGTATAGCTGAAAAGGCGGTTTCGCCTGCGTCCGGTCAATTCGCGCACGATACCCAGGTGTTCGAGAAGGGCGATGGATTTGTTCACCGTGGCAGGGGTGATGCCTGTCTTTTCCGTCAGCCAGCGAGCGGTGGCGATGGGATGTTCGAGCAGTGCCCGATGGATCTGGCGCGTGGACTCCGCAGCGCGGCCAAGCGCGTTTATCTTGCCGCGATCTTCGGTTGAAAGTTCGACTATCCGCAGGACGGTTTCCATGGCTTGGAGGGCGGTGGCGGCGACCGCCTCGGCGAAAAATGCGAGCCACGATTCCCAATCGCCCGTCAGGCGGACGTTGTTCAGCAAGTCATAGTAGTACTGGCGGTGCGTCTTGAAATAGAGGCTCAGGTAGAGCACCGGCTTCTGCAAGACCTTCCCATCGCACAACAGAAGCGTTATCAAGAGCCGTCCAAGCCGTCCGTTGCCGTCGAGGAATGGGTGGATCGTCTCGAACTGCACATGAGCCAGCGCCGCCTTGAGCAGCGTGGGAGTCGCTACGGGTTGATCGTGCAGGAAACGCTCGATCTTGCCCATGCACTCGAGCACCAGGCCGGGCGGAGGCGGCACAAAGGCAGCGTTGCCGGGCCGGGTGCCCCCGATCCAGTTCTGCGAGCGCCGGAATTCGCCTGGCGTGTGATGGGCGCCACGTCCTCGGGCCAACAAGATGCCATGAACTTCTTTGATGAGTCGAAGGGATAAGGGGAACCCTTCCGCCAACCGCCTCAGTCCGTGGTCGAGGGCGGCGACGTAGTTGCTTACCTCCTGGACATCGCCCAAGGGCACGCCTGGTTCCCGGTCAAGCTCGAACAGGAGCAGATCGGATAACGAGGACTGCGTTCCCTCGATCATGGAAGACAGCACCGCTTCTTTGCGCACATACATGTACAGAAAAAGCGATGTATCCGGCAGCAAAGTGGAGACGCTGTCCAACCTGCCAAGCGCCAACAGGGCTTGGTCGAATTTGCTCCGCAGGTCTGGTGTCCAATCGATGGGTGGTTTCGGCGGAAGTGGCGACGGCACGAAGGCCAGCACCTTCTCGCCCGCGGTAGATACCGTCTCGTAACGCCCCTGGAGTGTTCGCTTCATGCGCCGATACCTCGAACCTAAAACAACGCCGATTGCTATTTTACTTTCCGATGATATTATAAAATAACAAAGCGCGGAACAAAAAGCAAGCCCCTTTGACGACGGCGGGGATTAGGCGTGTCGCTGGCGATTGGCTCGGCGGACGTTGACGATGATCGAGGTGTCGGGCGGCGTAGCCGTGTTCTTCAGGAAATTCCTAATTTGCGGCACGCGCGGTACATCGCGACGATCTTCTCGCCGGGGATTTCGGCCAAGATATTGTGAATCGCGCAGAACACGAAGCCACCGTCGCGTCGCATATAGTCGGCGACGGCGCGGACTTCGCGTTCGACGTCTTCGACCGTGCCCAGCGGCAACGTGGCTTGCGTGTTGACGCCGCCGCCCCACAGCGCGATACGGTTGCGCGCCTTGTCTTTCCACTCGCGATAGGAATGCCCGCCGGCGCTCCATTGGACGGGGTTAAGGATGTCGAAGCCGCTCTCGACGATCATGTCGAGGAGGTCGTAAATCGCGCCGCACGAATGCAGAAATGTCTTCACGTTCGGACCAGCAGCGTGAAGCGCATCCGTGAAACGCCGATAATACGGCTTGAACAACCGGTCGAACATATCGGGTGACGCGAAGGTCTGATTCTGCGTGCCCCAGTCGTCGCTCGAACATTGGTATACGTCGATGAAAGGATGGATGACCTCGAGCAGCGACTGGACGCGTTCGATCGAGTAATGGATTGTGATTTCGTGCAATTTCGCAACGAATTCCGGCTCGGCGAGGCAGAGCATCGGGAACATGGCGATCCCGTAGTACGCGCCGATGCCAAGCCCCGCGCCCGGTCCGCAAAAGAGGATTGCGCGGTCCGTCGCGTTGCGGACGCGCTCGAAGTATCGCGCGGTCGCATCGATTTGCTCGTTCGTGAAGCGCCAGTTTTTGTTGTTGGCCTCGACCTCGCGCAAGTCGGGCTTCGGTAAATCGCCCGCAAAATCAACCGGCTGACCGCCGTGCTCGGACTCGAACACATGCGACGCAGGCGGCATCCTGCTGCCGCCACGCGGTTGGATCACCGTGCCGTCCGGAAGCGCCTGAAACATGCCCGGATCGCGGACTAGCGCGGCGAGGCGTCCGCCGAAATCGTACGGAAGCCATTTCTCCGGCTCGGCGAACGCGTTGGTATAGTCCATCGACAATGTGACAACGTCGATTTCGAGCGCATCGAGCACGTCCGGTTCCGGCAACGCCAGCATCTGGCCGGTGTCGTAAACGCGCGGCGGCCGGTACGGCAATCCCAACGCCGCGACGAGATCCGGGTACGCAAAACAACTCACGCCCGTCGAAGGCATACCGGCCAAATCCATCGGGACGCGATCCGTCTCCTCGAATGCTATCGCCTTAAGAACACGTTCACGAGAGGTCACAGCGTAGGCTCCTGTTGTTTGTCCATGTTGGCGACACGATACCGCACAACAACGGGATGAAGCAATGAGCCAGCAAGGATGAAAAAGCTGTAGGAAAATATTGGAAAGAGTAGGAAACAGATTTTAGGGGTCAAGCCTTGATCGCGACACACAAAACTTGGCTCATCCGGATTTAGCGTACTTTATAAGAGAGCTTCCACTCTTTGGGAAAGTTGTCGCCTCAACTGAATTTCCCCGAAGGGGAGGAACATGAATAGCCGTGGGTGACAACCAACGGGCACAAATGTTTA
>CAIYET010000262.1 GCA_903925285.1 Candidatus Hydrogenedentota bacterium
ATCGTGCCTACGTTTACGTGCGGCTTTGTCCGCGCATACTTTGCCTTCGCCATGACCCGTCATACCTCCTTGCGCACCGTCTTCACTGCATTACGCCGACCTGTCCAACCAATGTTAAAATGGAGCCCACGATCAGAATCGAACTGATGACCCCTTCCTTACCATGGAAGTGCTCTACCGACTGAGCTACGCGGGCCCATAATATAATCTGGAGCGGGAAACGGGGTTCGAACCCGCGACCCTCAGCTTGGAAGGCTGACGCTCTAGCCAACTGAGCTATTCCCGCTCATCGTGCCAATACTTCGCGCAATCCCATTCGGGACAGCGCCCTTCTAAACCAAATGGTGGTGAGAGAAGGATTCGAACCTTCGTAGGCATACACCGACGGGTTTACAGCCCGTTCCCTTTAACCGCTCGGGCATCTCACCACGAGAATTACCACACAACAACCATGCCCACCGCCACACTCATGGAGCTGGCGAAGGGAATCGAACCCCCGACCTACGGATTACAAATCCGTTGCTCTACCTGCTGAGCTACGCCAGCCGGTGCTCGGTAAGTCAAATCGTATTCACGCGACAAGCCAGTACGATAGCAAACGTTTTCCGCTAAAGTCAAGCGCGCTGCGGGCGCCATATACGGCAGACAGGCATTCAACATGCGCGACGCCGACCACGACGCTATTCGAACAGCTTGCCGGGATTCAGGACGCCCTCGGGATCGGCGACATGCTTGACCGCCCGCAAAAGGTCCATATTAAACGGACCCTTCTCGCGCGCCAGCCACGGAAGGTGATCCATGCCTATGCCGTGATGGTGGCTGATCGTACCGCCATTGGCGATGATCGCCTCCGACGCGGCGCGCTTGACGGCGAGCCATTGCTCCACTTCGCGGTCCAACGCACGCGCAAACACAAACGTAAAATACAGACTCGCCCCATCGCGATACGAATGGCTGACGTGCGCCATGACCACATTGCGCAGCCCAGGCGTCGGCGCGTTTTCTTCGAGCGCTCGCTCCATGGCCGCGATCGTCGCCCTGTAAAGCGGCAACAAATCCGTCCAGCGCGCCGCCGTCTCCAACGTGTCCACGCCAAGGCCCCGATCCAGCAACGGGTCGCGCAAATACGGCGTGAAAAAACGTCCCATGTACCACGTCTTGCCCACCGTTTCGCCGATAGGAAAGCCCCCGTGTTTCTGGATGACCGCCTTCGTTTGTTCTCGCGCCGTCACGACCGTCGATACGCCGCCCTCGAGACCCACCAGCATGACGCAGAACACCGCCGGCGAATCCGCGCCCGCCCCGCCCGTGTCGAGCGCGTTATAGAAAAACGTCTCCGTCAAGTCCGACAACCGGATCATCGCGGTCGGGATTTCGCTCTGCATCATCTCGCGCGTCGCTGCGACACCCGCCTCGAAACTCGGAAACAGATAGCCGCGATAATCCTTCATCTCGGGCACACGATGAATACGGACCGTTGCCTCCGTGATGATCCCCAGCGTGCCTTCCGATCCCGGCACCAGATTCCTCAGTTGCGGTCCCGCCGCCGAACCGGGAAACCCTTCCGTGATCCAGATCCCATGCGGCGTGGCCAATCGCGCCGAAGCGAACCACTCCTCCGCCTTGCCATACTTGTTCGATTGGTGGCCCGCACTACGCGCCGCGATCCAGCCGCCCAACGTCGAATACTCGAACGACTGCGGATAATGGCCCAGCGTGAACCCACGCGCCTGCAAAGCCTCCTCGAGTGCCGGACCATACATCCCCGGCTGAATCCGCGCGACGAGCGCCTCCTCATCGATATCGAGTAGTTGGTCCATCAGCGTCATGTCAACCGTGATCACGCCCGCCTGGCCCGCCAACGCCAAAGCCGTCACGCCCCCGACCACACTCGAACCACCCCCGAACGGGACCAGCGCGATGTTCTCGCGCGCTGCGAAACGAACCAATTCCAGCACCTGCCCCTCATTTTCCGGATAGACCACCACATCCGGCGCAGCGTCGATAAGGCCCGCACGCAAAAGAAGCAAGTCATGATAGCTACGCCCCCGCGCATGCCAAGCCCGCTCATATACATCCGACTTGATACGCTCCGTCCCAACGATACCCGCCAGGTCCTCGGCATATCGCGAAGCAAGACGCCAAGCCGGCAAAACGATCTCCGACAACTCCTTAGCCGGCGTACGCGGCAACGGGTCCATCCCAAACGACCGGCCTGCCCAAGCCCAAAACGTCTCCGCCTTATCGCCCAAAAGATCCGGCGCATCCACCAACCCCCATCCATTCCATCGCAACGACCGCCGGTCAAGACTCATCTTCCATCCTCCATTCAGTCACCGTCTTCGATTTCAAACCGCGCATCGCCCCGCCCCAACTCGGCGATGATCTCGTAGTCGCCAATCACTTGTCCTGCCACAGAAATGTCCTTCCGCCGAAAGCAGCGCTACAATACCCAGGGAAATAAGTTAAGGCAGCATTTCCCCCTTGTCTAAATGCCGCGTGACCGTTGCGTAGGTCGACGCCTTGGGATCGTGCGTTACCATGATCACGGTCTTGCCGAAGTCGCGGTTGAGCTTGCGCAGGATCCCCAGGGCGTCCTCGGCGGAACGGGCATCGAGATCGCCGGTCGGCTCGTCCGCGAAAATCATGTCCGGATCGGTAACGAGCGCGCGCGCAATCGCCACGCGTTGCTCCTGTCCGCCGGAAAGCTGCCGGGGGTAATGCGTCATCCGGTCGCCAAGCCCAACGATTTCGAGAACGGTCCGCGCATGTTCCGCGCGCTCTTTTCGGGAAAGGTTCGTCAGCAGCAAAGGCATCTCGACATTCTCGAACGCGGTCAGCACAGGAATGAGATTGAACGATTGAAATATGAAACCGATGTGCTCGCTCCGCCACGCCGACAACTCGTCTTCGCTCAAGTCGCAGAGGTCGCGGCCCAGCACCCAGCATTCGCCGCTCGTTGGACGGTCGATTCCGGCGAGGATGTGCAGCAACGTCGATTTCCCCGATCCCGAAGGCCCCATCAACGACAGGAATTCTCCCGCTTGGACATCGAGGTCGACGTTGTCCAGAGCGACCACTTCCGCGCCGCCGTGGGCAAACACCTTGCGCAGATTGCGGATTTGGACGATGGGCTGGCGGGCTTCCTCTACGGTGCTCATTTGTCTGCGGCCACCACGCGAGCGCCGTCCGTAAGTTTGTCCATTGGCCCGAGGATGACCGTTTCCGCGCCCGATAGCCCTTCCGCGATCTCGATGCCGTTTTCCCCTTCCAGTCCGGTCTTGACGGACGTGGCTTTCGCCCGGCCTTCGGACAAAACATACACGGCGGACACATTGTCGCGCTCAATCACGGCGGTCTTTGGCACCCACAAACGCGGGCCTGTCTTCGCATTCGGAGTGGCCGCTTGCGAGTCGCCCAGGAACGTTACTCGTGCGTTGAATTCGGTCTTTATCGTGTCGTTCGGATCCGTGACGCGGACTTTGATTTGCACGGTGCCTTTCTGTCGGTCCGCCTGCGGCGAAATCTCGTCGACCTCTCCGTTGAACGTATGGCCCGGATTCGAATCGAGCCGGATCTCCGCCTTCTGCCCCAGTTTCACTTTCGATATCTCGCTCTCGTTCAGGTCCGCCTCGACTTGCAGATCGCTTAGGTCCGCCATGGTAACCACCGAGTTCTTGGCGCCGCGCGTCCCTCCGAAATTCATGTTCGTTACCAACTCGCCCTGCTCCGCCAATTTTTCGAGGATCGTGCCGTCGATAGGCGCTTTCATGATCGTGTAATCGAGTTCCGTCTTCGCGGCCACGACATTGGCGTCCACCTGCTGCAACTGCGCTTCCGCCGCGTCGATCACCTCGCGCCGGGGACCTATTTTCACCAATTCGGCGTTCTTCCGATCCGCGTCCAGCCGCGCCCGTGCCACATCGCGCGCGGCCCGTGCCCGGTCCACATCTTGCCGCGATATCGCACGCTGCTTTTCCAGCGACTCGAAGCGGCCCAGATCGAGTTCGGCGTTGTGCAACGTCGCTTCCGAGGACGTTACCGCTGCCGCAGAGACTCCGATTTCCTGTGGGCGCGAGCCTGCTTTGAGTTCCGCCAGCCGGGCTTTCAGCGTGGCCACTTGCGCCTCGGCCGCCTGTAATCGCGCCCTGTATTCGTCATCGTCGATCGTCAGCAACACATCGCCTTGCTTGACCTTGTCGCCCCGTTTCACTGCGATTTCCTTGATTCGCCCGATGATCTTGGAACTGACCTCGATCCTGTGCCGCGGGACCACATAGCCGCTCGCCGTAACCACCGCAGGCCCGCGTCCGTCCGTCGCCGTCTCCGCCACGACATGAGTCGCCTTGACCACCATGGGTGCAGTCAGTCTGCCGTACGCGACGAAGCCGCCCGCGCAGACGCCGACTACGATGAGGACCGCCCACACCCATCGGCCCCGGCCTCGGCGCACGCGTTTGCGCTCCTTGCCGATCCGCAGTTTACTGAGTTCGCCATCGAGATTAGTACTGATCATTCAACGCACCTAACTCCTGTCTGTGCCGTTTCTCCATCCACAAATATACCTATTTCGTCAGCCTCCGGCAAATAGGGGCCGGTCATAGCGCGTGCATGAGGCTGGTCGCGCCCCGCAGATCCTCGCGCACGCCTTGCGCAACGGCGCGCACCATCGCCAAGATACCGCCAGTCGAGCTACACCCACCTCGGCAAAGGCCACACCCAATACATCCCCCAGCAACGCGTCGCGCAAGTCAAACGCCAACAGGCCAGCTATCGCAAGTTCAAGGAATTGACCCAGGAATGGGTGACTCTCGCCATCGAGTTGTGTAAACTCAAGACAACTCAGGCCGACCACGATTAGGCCGAGAACACGGTACTCTCAGGTGAAGAACTATACCTAACGCCGTCAATTCATCCTTCATCCTTCGGTTTCTTGAACCGTTCCTATCGAAAGTCCCATCATGCAGGTCGTTTATACTCGTGAAGGAGTGGTCTTTCGTCTTGACGCCGAGCGCGCGAATAGAGTGGCTTGTTTCGAGGTTTCATAGTCGGCCGTTGATCGCTGCCGTGAGTTCGGTGCTGTTTTTTCGGGGCGGGGCGGCGGCGTTGGCCTTCTTGAGCAATGTATTGGTTGCCCGATGTTTGGGGCCTGAGTCGTTTGCGCCGTTTGCGATCCTGTTTGCCGTGATGATGGTCGTGTCGGGCTTGGCCGGACCTCCGCTCGATATGAGCCTGGTGCGTTTCGCGGCGCGGTACATTTCCGGCGACCGCGACGACTCGCGTCCGTACTTTCGCTTCGTTTTTCATTTGAAATGTTGGGCCGGTGTGGCGACTCTCGCGCTGGGCCTTGTTTTCGCACGGCCTTTGACGAAGATGCTGCTCGAGTCCGGCGTCTCCGCGAAGGGCGTCGTCCAGTCGGCGCCGCCGTATGGGATGTTTCTAGCGTTCGTGGGCGGCGTCATCATCACGTTCTGGAGCTTCGCGCAAGCCTACTATCAGGCCCATCAGAACTTCGTGCGTTACGGGCGCTTCGAATTGACGAGTTCTTTGCTGCGCCTCATATTCGTCGTCGTGCTTCTCGCGATTGGGACGCGTAGCGTGATGGTCGTGTTCGGGGCGTACGTTGCGGCGCTGTTTGTCGTGATGATCACGGGGTGGAGCAGCCTGCCGCGCGATTTGTTCCGCGTGGAGATGCCGAGCGGTGCGGGACGGGCCTTTTTCCATTTTGCGAAGTGGGTCATGCTGGCGGGGGTATTCACGACGCTTGTCCAGCGGCTCGATATCCTGTTGCTGGGCCATTTCGGAGTTGCGCGGAACCTGGTAGGGAATTACGGGGCCGCGGTGAGCCTGGCGCTGCTCGGCGATCTTTTCGTGTTGACGGTGTTGCACGTGATGCTGCCGCGCGCCAGCCAAATCAAGACGGCGACGGAGATGATGCGTTTTCTGAAACGGTTCTGGTTTCCATCGCTGCTTGCGAGTCTGGTTATGGCATCGGGCGTGGTTTTCGCGGAACCGTTGGCGCGGATCGCGTTTGGGCCGGCGTATGTGTTGACCGGCCACCTGTTTGCGATCCTGTTCGCGGGCGCCGTGACGTCGCTGGCGGCTGCACCGGCGGTTGCGGCGGTATTCGCGATGGGCGCGCCGCGTGTGGTGGCCATCCTCGAGGGCGTCCGGCTTGTGGCCTCGCTGGCCATCGGGATCTGGGTGGCGCCCCGTTACGGGGTGGTGGGCATGGCTTGGACGATGAGTGTGGTTCGGGGTACAATAGCGCTGCTCACCTATGTGGCCGCGCACCACGAGTTGCGGCGAATTCGGGCGATGGAGTCCATCGCGGGTTAGCGGTTCTGAATTATGAATTATGAATTATGAATTATGAACATTCTTGTCCATGTTAGGTTTAGGCAATTCACAACAGAGACACAGAGAAACGTGGAGAAACGAGGTCTAATGAGCGCTTTTTCATCTGCGAACCTCTCTTCTGAACATTCAATCCGCAACCGGTTACTCAGTGTTTTGTTGACTTCTTGTAAGCCTCCGTGTCTCTGTGGTGAATCTAATCTGGACACCTGTGTTATGAATTCATAATTCATAATTCATAATTCATAATTGTGCATGGACAAGGGAGCGTGGATGCCGTGAATGCAGCGTTGAGGGACCGGTGGAATCCGGTGGGCGCGTTGGTTATCTTGGTCTTGGCGGCGGTGTTGGGGGTGGCAATCGTCGCTTTCGACAAACTTGCGGTTGCCGGGCTTCTGGGTCTTATTGGATTCTGTTTCTTCCTGCGTTTTCCTGTGCTGGGTCTGTACGCGACTGTGATACTCTTACTGCTTTCCGGGACGGGTGGCGTGATCGGCGCGGGCGGCATTCACGTGGCCATTCCGTTGACGCTTGCGAAGCTGTGCGGGGCCGCTGCGCTGGCGGCATGGGTTGTCAACCTACTCACGCGCCATCAACGGTGGAACTTCGGGTGGGAAGTCGTCCTGGCGATTGTGTTTCTGTTGTGGAGCCTGGTCGGGGCGGTGTTTTCGGACAATCGCTCGGAGCAGCTTCCCGAATGGCTCCGGTTGGGTACGGTTGTTGGATTCTTTGTGATGGGCGCCGATCTCCTGGCGGGCGGGGAAACGGCCAAGAAGCGGTTGCGTTATTACATCATCGTCATTTGCTTCTGCGCGTTCCTTTCGGCGGCGTCCGCCGTGGCGCAGTATTTCATGCCCAGCACGTATATCGAGGGCGTCGAAGGCCGTGCCACGTTCCAAGAAACGGGCGGCGCGATCGTGGACCCGGAATCGCTCGTGGGCGAGGCGGCCATTCGCGTATCCGGTCGCGCCCAGCACTCGAATTGGCTCGCCTTCATGCTCCTGCTCGTGTTGCCGCTGAACGTCTACTGGTTGAGCGTCTCGGAGCGTTGGTTGATGAAGACGTTTGTGATAGGCGCCACGCTGATCGAGTTGGCGGCGCTAATCCTCACGTTTACGCGAACGGGTTTTGTGGTTGGATTTGCCGTGATCGTTTTGCTGGCGATCAAGCGGCAAGTCAAGGCGTCTCCATATCGATTCGTGGGGTTGGCGCTCGCCGCAGTGCTGGGGTGGATGGTACTGCCCTCTGCCTATAAGGAACGCGTGCTGACGTTCCACCAATACACGGGGTCCAAATCCGTGCAGACGCGCGCGGAGTTGCAGGGCGCTGCCTGGAAGTACATGATGGAACATCCGATCAAGGGCGTAGGTGTCGGCGGGTTCGGATTCCGCATGAAAGACGAACCCAACGAAGCGGGCCGTATCATGAAGCTCGTGGTCGACTTTTACGACTGGAATCCACTTTTCATCGGCGTACACAACCTGTATCTCCAGGTTGGATGCGAGACGGGGCTGGTCGGGTTGGGGGTCTTTCTCGCCTTCGTGGTGGTGCTGATGCGGCGTATCCATCTCGCCGAATTGCGCTTCAAGACGGACGGCGAGGAGGAGTGGCGTACGCTGGCGGCCACGCTTCAGGTGAGCATGGTGTCTTTCCTGTTGTGCGGCGTCTTCCTGCACGCGCTGCAACAGAAAATCTGGTGGCTGATCGCGGCAGGCGCGGTCGGCGCGTGTATGATTGCCTCGAAGCCGGAAAGGATGAAGGATGAAGGATGAAGGATGAAAAACGAAGCGCACTGATAGGTTCATCCTTCATCCTTCATCCTTCATCCTTGATGTCTTTCGATTGGCTTCATCCAGCGGCCTGAGAAGTAGTAGCCGAGGCTGACGAGGGCGCCGACGGCGAGGCTGATGACAATGGCGTACCAGACGCCTTCGACGCGGCCCATGTGCGCGGATAGCCACATCGCGAGGGGCACGCGTACCACCCAGAAGGTAATCAGCGTGAAGACGAAGGTCGCGCCCGTGTGACCGGAGCCGTTGACAACGCCGTTGCTCGTAAACATGACCGCGAACATCAGGTAGCCCAACGCGATGGTTCGCAGGTATGACGCGCCGGTGGCGATCACGTCGGCGTCGTGCGTGAAGAGGCCGGTCAGCCAGGCCGGGGCCGAGAAGGCGAGGATCGACGCCACGAGCGTGATGCCGATGCTGAGCGCCACGCCGCAACGGAATGTCTCGCGCACGCGTTCGAGGCGTTTCGCGCCGATGTTCTGTCCCGCCAAGGTCGAGACGGCCATGCCGATGGTCATCGCGGGCATGAAGGCCAATTGGTCGATGCGCATCGCGATGCCGAACGCGGCGGCGCTGTGTGTGCCGAATCGGTTGACGATGCTGACGACGAACAAAGAGCCGAGCGCCACGAGCGCCTGTTGTACCATGGACGGCACGCCAATCTTGAGTGTCAGCAGCGTCATCGGGCCATCGAGCCGCAGACGACGCCAGTGCGGCGATACGATGTGTTTTTTCCGATGCAGGTAATACGCCAGGGATGTGAACGCGCACGCCTGCGCGAACACGGTGGCGGCGGCCGTCCCGTTGAGTCCCATGCGCGGAAAACCCAGCCAACCAAACATCAGGATCGGATCGAGGACCGCCGTCAGCAACAGCGAGCCAGCCTGAAAATACAGCGGCGTCTTCGAGTCGCCCACGCCGCGCATGACGCTCGCCAGAAAAAACACGCCGAACATGAACGGGGTCGTCCACAGGAACAGCCGCAGGTAATTCACCGCGAGCGGGGCGACCTCGGGCGGCGTGCTCATCCCGTACACGATCGCGTCCGCCGCGAAATGGCCTACGGCCACGCATACGATGCCGACAATGCCCGTCAGTACGAGCGAATTTTGGACTACCTGATGGAGCCGGTCGAAGTTCTTCGCGCCGTACGCCTGCGATACCAGGATGTTCGACGCCAGCGTGAGGCCGCCGGCCACCGCCATCAGAAGAAACAGGATCGGAAAACTGACCGTCAGCGCCGCCATGGATTCGGCGCCCAGACCGTTGCCCACCCATGCCGCATTGATGATGCTGTACGCGGTATGAAATGCGCTGCCCATCAGCATCGGAAGGGCGAACCGGATCAGATGCCGCAAAACGCTGCCGGTCGTCAGGTCGACGCCTTGAAGACCGGAGGAAGACGTGCTTGTATCGGAACTCATGATTAACGTGAACCGCTTCACGCCCAGGCATGGCGCGAAATGGCTGACTTTCTCTCCAATTACCGTGAAAAACCGTTGCGCAATACGCACTTATGGTGTATATAATAACGGAACAATGCGGACAGAGTACAGGGAGAATCAGATGCGCGAGCAATGGTTGCGTTTTCGTAGCGTGTTGATGGGACTGCTCGTCGTTATGGCCTGCCTTTGGAGCATCGGTCTGCAACAAAGCGCCACGGCGTCCGAAAGAATCCCGGTACCGCCCTTTGTGGATGATCCGGCCGTCATCGGCTCGTGGCGCAGCGTGGACTTTGTTTCGTCAATCGATCAGTTCATTCCAGGGCAGAAAAAATGGAAGGGCGATCTGTATTTGGAGGGCATTGTCTTCTTTCGTGATGGTATTGGCTCAGGCTCGTGGCGTTGGAGCAAGGGTTACGTGTGGGACAATAAGGAAAAGAACGTCGGAAAGTATGAGTTTAGCGATCGCGGACAATACCTGTTCTTGGAGTGGATTAACGACGATGTGATCGTTCGCGGGGACAAGCCCTCATACTATGTGTTGGAACGGGGGAAATTCCGCGGGGAGTCGGCGGATACGCCCTCGAATAATGTGTCGGGACGGGGAGAAGTCGGCGATTTCTCGGAGCGTGATCGCGCACTGAATTTCGTACTTGCCAATTGTGGGTGCGCACTGCTATCCATTGCCATATCGGTGCCTCTGGTCCTGCGGAAGGTCCCAATGAATATCTGGTACGGCTTCCGAATCAAGAAGGCGTTTATGTCAGATGAACTGTGGTACGACATCAACGCGTATGGCGGCAAACAAATGATCCTGGGGTCATTGGGCATGATTGCGGCGAGTATTGGCAGTCTCCTTCTCGTAAATGCGTCCGGAAGCCCCATAACGGGGGCGCTGACGTCGCCGCTTTTGACCGTGTGGCCGTTGTGCCTTTTTACCATCATCGCCATCGTACGCACGCTCATTTATGCGGCAAGGAAATAGAAGGCAGGAGTCATTCCAACTCCTAACTCTTAGATAAATATCCACAAAACCATTACGGTCATTCCAGCGCCTCCCTGACTTTGGCGGCCAGGTCTTTTATGGAGAAGGGCTTCTGGATGAAGTACACCCCTTCATCCAATAAGCTATGGTGGGCGATGGCGTCGGCTGTATACCCGGACATGAAGAGGCGCTTGAGGTGTGGATGGCCGGACAGCAGGTTCTTGGCGAGGTCACAGCCGTTCATTTCGGGCATGATCACGTCGGTTATGAGCAGGTGGATCTCGCCGGGATATTCGCGGGCCAGGCGGATGGCTTCGTCCGGAGTGCTCGCGGCCACCACGGTATAGCCCTGCTTTTCGAGCAACACAGTGATCAGTCTTAGGATGGCCGGTTCGTCTTCCGCCAGCAGGATGGTCTCGTGGCCGCGCAGGACTGGTTCCGCAACGTCTTCCGTCCGCGCCTGCAAAGTATTGCCGGAATGCCGGGGCAGATAGATCGTGAACGTTGTGCCCAAGCCCGGCTCGCTATAGGCATTGATGAAGCCGTTGTTCTGTTTGACGGCGCCGTATATCGAGGCTAGGCCGAGGCCGGTTCCTTTACCGACATCTTTGGTCGTGAAAAACGGCTCGAAGATCAGGGCCAGCGTTTCCTTGTCCATACCGCAGCCGTTGTCGCTCACGGCGAGCCGCACATACTCGCCGGGTACGAACCCCGCGTGTTCCGCGCAGTAGTCCTCGTCGAAGGTGCTGTTTGCCGTCATGATGGCGACCTTGCCGACGTCAGTAATGGCGTCGCGGGCGTTGATGCACAAATTAGCCAGGATCTGGTCGATCTGTGACGGGTCAATCTTGACTAGCCACAGATTCGCCCCTGGTTGCCAACTGAGATTGATGTCTTCGCCGATAAGTCGTTGCAGCATCTTGAGCATGTCCGCGATAGCCTCGTTCAGATCGAGCACTTTGGGCGCGACGATCTGCTTGCGGGCAAAGGCCAGCAGTTGCCGGACGAGGTCGACGGAGCGGGCAGCCGCCTTGCGGATTTCATCGAGGTCGGCATGAAGTGGCTGGGATGGATCTACCTTGAGCATGGCCATTTCGATATACCCGAGGATCACCCCCAGCATATTATTGAAATCATGTGCCACGCCGCCCGCCAAGCGCCCCACGGCCTCCATCTTCTGCACCTGCCGAAACTGCTCATCGAGTGTAAGCTCGTTAGTGATGTCGCGCTTGACTGCGACATAGTTGATCGTATTGCCCGAGGCATCGCGCACGGGTGAGATCGTCGCGTTCTCGGTATATAGCTCGCCGTTCTTCTTCATGTTGACCAAGTGGCCGGACCAGATTTCGCCACGCACCAGCGTGTCCCACATCATTTTGTAGAAGGCATCATCCTGTTTGCCGCTCTTGAGAATCCGGGGGTTCTGGCCGATCGCCTCTGCAGGCGTGTAGCCTGTTGTTCGCTCGAAGGCCGGATTTACGTATTGAATCGTCCCCTCGGCATTCGTGATGACAATCGTCTCCGCAGCCTGCTCGATGGCCAATGCCAACCGCTCCTTCTCCGCGACGACACGCTTGCGCTCGGTAATGTCCCGGAAATACCAGATGCGACCGTAGTATCGCTCGTCCGGCCCAAACATCGGCGCCGAGTAGCGGTCAAAGACCCTACCGTCAACCAAGACAAGTTCGTCTTGGCTGGTTTCGTGCCTGTTCTCATAAAGGTATTGAACGAGCTGGAGAAATGTCCGGGGATCCGCCATTTGTGCCGTCACGAACTGGAGGACCGGCTCATCGATTTCATCTTCGACGAGTTTGGCCGGGACACCCCACATCTCGATAAACCGTTGGTTGTACGAGAGAATCTTGGCATCTTCGTCCACTACCAGGATTCCGTCGATTGAGACTTCCTGTTGTGTGGACAAAAGAAGGTTCTTGAACCGCAGTTCTTCCTCGCCCTGCTTGCGGTCGGTGATGTCAATCATCACGGTGAGGAAGTATTGCTGCCCCTGGCTGCTGATCGCCTCGCCCGAGAAGATGCCATCGATGATTGCCCCGTCCTTGCACCGGATCGGCAGTTCGACGTTCGAGATGCGCCCATCCACGCGCAAGTTTTCCGCCACTGCGGCCTGCCGTTGTGAGTCTGGGAAAAAACCGAGTTCGGCGGTGGTGTTGCCAATGACCTCGTCTCTAGTATAGCCGGACACCTTCAGGAATGCGTCGTTGACATCCATGAACCGCCCGTCCGGCAGCGTGGAGAGCGCCATCGAGGCCGGGTTGTGGCGGAACAGACGTTCGAAACGCTGCTGCGCTTCCTGCTCGGCAATCAGGTTCTTGCATATGCCGAAGACGCAGTCAGCACCATCCCACTTGCCGAACCAGACGCGGGTCTCGACCGGAATGAGTGCCCCGCTCTTTGCGGCCAGCGGCAGGGGGCAGTATTCGCGCTCACCGCGAAACATGGCTGCGAAGATTTCCCCGACTTCCACTCGCTTGTCCGCCGGATGCACATCCAGCAGATGCATCCCTTTGAGATCGTCCGGAGTGTAGCCCAGCGTTTGCGTGACGGCGGCGTTGGTGAAGAGGATGCATCCGTTCGGAGTGCCCACTATGATCATGTCGGTCATGGTTTCGAAGAAGGTGCGGAAATTGGTCTCGCTTTCCTGCAAAGTGGTATAAAGTTTTTGCAGCTCGTCTGTCATACGGTTAAAGGTCACCGACAATTCACCCAGTTCGTCCTGGGCCAGGATAGGAATGCGATAGTTCAAGTCGCTACGAGAAATGGCGTCAACGCCCTTCTGTAAGTGTACTAGCGACCACAATAATCCCCGGCTGACAATGTAAAGTAAGCTTCCGAGCGAAACAGCCAAGCCACCCAGCAGCACTAGGAAAATGGCTGTATTCCAATACATGGTCGTCAAGAGCCGATCATTGGACCTGCGACATGCCTGCAAGATCCAATCGTACAGTTCCTGGTTCTTCGTGATGAGAAGAAACGACAGATGGTTCTGGATGTCCGGTATGAGGGTAACATCGGTGGACTTTTTCTCCGGCAAACGTCTCATATTCTCAGCAAGTTGCTCAAAGGCATCCCGAACACTCTGGTAGGCAGTCAAGACTTCGTCTGGAATAAGAGTTCTACCCACTCTAGCGGACCGGATCTTCTGAAAGTACCGGTTCAAACCGTCGTAGGTTTCATGCCACTGGGCTTCTTTCCGATCCAAGGGGCGTTGGATGTAATCATAAGTCAGGAATTGCAGTGAGACGATTTGCTTTGTCACGTCGTTTAGGAAGATGTTGTCTTTCGCTACGGAGTCCGTGCGGATCAGCTCGACAATGATACCGGCGGCAATGATTATGGTGGTAAGACTGGATATCCAGATACTCGCGTACAGTTTGGTCCGGATTTTCATAGAACCTCCGCATGAATGACGGAGGCTCTCGAAGGTTCAATGCGTTCGAGGGCCTCACAGTAAAAGAAATTCAAGAAATTGGGAATACGCGCAGCCGGGGTAATGCCACGCGTAACAGCCCACGCCGCCTTGTCCTCCAGTTCGCTTAGCTGGTGTTGGTGGAGACTCACGTAAAAGACACAGTCCGGCCATGCCTGCCGCACCTTGGAAATATCCATATCGATGGCCTTTGCCACTATCGACATAGCCTTATCCGGATGGTTGTCGACAAAGCGCTCCGCTCGAATATATGCACGCAGCAATTTTTCCACGGTTTCTGGGTTCTTGCGGACTTCATCGTCTCTCATTGTCAGAAAAGAGGTCAGTTGCGTGAGCAATTTATCGCCGAAGAAGACGGCGTTGTCTCCCAATCGTTCCCGAATCTCATCGAGGTATTTGCCGAAGAGAACGACGGCTTCGACATTCCCTTGGACCAGAGCTTCTATGAGCTGGCTGGGACTGGCAAAGCTAGGAACTATGTCCGTGCACGTCATGTTGTTCTTCATCAGGAGAAGGTCCAGCACGAATTGCGGCATGCCGCCCTTCAGTGAACCGACGCGTTTCCCTTTGAGGTCGCCAATCGCGCTAATACCGCAATCCCGGCGAGTCACCAGCCAATTGTCATTGGCCATTGAAGCCACGGTGGCGACAATCCGAAAATCGGTTCGCGCAAAACCTTGCATCATTACAGGAAGTGCCGTCGAAGAAGCTGCGGTCACTTTGCCGTCCAGCATCTCCGCTACACCCGCAATCCCTGAACTAAGGGGTCGAATCTCGACGTCAAGTCCTTGTTCTACAAAGAAGCCACACTCTTGCGCGACGTACTCCAGCGTGGCGGTGAGGGAAGGCGATACCCCAATTGAAACCTTTTTCAACGCGGCAGCCGGGCTGCGGGAACACCCGACCGTCAGTGGCAAGAACGCGGCGAGGATCGCGCTGGACCCCAACATTCCCGCGCGGCCCAGGTATTCGCGCCTGGACATCGTGCCGTCCGCTGAATACCACCTCTCGGTCACCTCATGATTTCTCCCGTTGTGTCACAGCCCGCGACATTACTAAGGGTACGCTCGCGCGTGAACCCTCTAACACGCATAACAAATATCCTCGCTGTAATCTTCAAGACAACGAATGCGTGATTGTAGTCCCTGCTGCAATAATGCTTCACATGTGGCAATCATATGCTCTT
The DNA here is from genome assembly GCA_903925285.1 of Candidatus Hydrogenedentota bacterium. GTDB lineage: Bacteria > Hydrogenedentota > Hydrogenedentia > Hydrogenedentales > SLHB01 > DSVR01. The sequence goes on from CAIYET010000262.1 coordinate 15,209, forward strand.
AGTCGTTGGAAAATCCAATATTGAGTTACGGAGGCATATGGCGTAGATTCATGTCAATACGGATGAGGGAGAATGAACATGACGACTGGCATGAGCAGACGGACTTTCGTGAAGGCAGCGGCAGTAAGTGTCGCGGCGGGATTGGCGGCGGGGCGCGCGCATGGGGCCAACGACAAAATCAGGCTCGGCGTCATCGGCGCGGGCAATCGGGGCGGACAACTGATCGAGGCGGCGCAACCTCATGCGGACGCGCAAATCGTGGCGTTGTGCGATGTCTATCAACCGCATCTGAAGAAGTGGGCCGAGAAGATCGGCGGTGGCGTGAAACAATACCGCGACTTCCGCGAGCTACTCGAGCAGAAGGATATCGACGCTGTCTTGGTCGCGTCGCCGGACCATTGGCACGCGCTGCATACCGTCATGGCGTGCGACGCGGGAAAGGACGTGTACGTCGAAAAACCGCTCTCGATCACCATTCACGAGGGCCGGAAAATGGTCGAGGCCGCGCGTCGTACGCAGCGAATCGTCCAGGTAGGCACTCAGCGGCGTTCGGGCAAGATGTATGCGGAACTCGCACAACGTCTGCGCGACGGCCTCATCGGCAAGGTCACCGTGGCGCGGTGCTACCGGCTCGAGAACATGTGGCCCAACGGTATCGGCAAGGCTGCGGACGGCGATGCGCCGGCGGACCTCGATTGGGATATGTGGCTCGGCCCAAGACCGAAGCGCGCGTTCCGCGAGACGATTGCGCCGTACAAGTTTCGATGGTGGCAGGCCTACAGTTCGCAGGTTGCGAATTGGGGTGTCCACTTCCTCGATGTCATTCGGTGGATGCTCGAAGAGACCGGGCCGAGCGCGGTGGCAGCGCTGGGCGGGAAGTTTGCCGTGGACGACGACCGCGACATACCCGATACGATGGAAGTCACCTACGAGTTGCCTTCCGGCGCGCTGGCGATCTTCGGACAGTACGAGGCCAGCGGCGCGGATGCGATGAAGCGCGGATATGTCGAACTTCGCGGTACGAAGGGTACGCTGTACATCGACGATGCAGGCTATGAGATCCTGCCCGAACGCGGCGGTCAGTTTCAGGATCCCGCGCCGCGTATGGAACCGGTCGACGTGAAGAGCGCGGACGGCGATTTGACGGTGCAACACATCCGCAACTTCCTCGATTGCGTCAAGAGCCGCGCGTTGCCAGCCGCAGACGTCGAGATCGGACACCGGTCGACCACGTTCTCGCATTTGGCGAACATCGCGTTTGCCACGCGTTCGGTAATCGAGTGGGACGCCGACAAGGAGCGCATCACAAACAACCAGAAGGCCAACGACCTTTTGCATTACAAGTATCGCAAACCGTGGACGCTGGCGTGACGCAGGCTTCAGGCTTCAGGCTTCAGGCTTCAGGAAGTGCGACGTACCCTGAAGCCTGAGGTCTGAAGCCTGAGGTCTGAAGCCTCTTATATGACTCTTGAACAGGAAGGAATGTAGACATGCGTAAGGTGGCATTTATTACGGGCGCGACGCGCGGTATCGGCAAGGCGTGCGCGTTACGGTTGGCGCGCGAAGGCTGGGATATCGTCGTGGCGGCGCGGTCGGTCGAAGAAAATCCAAGGTTGCCCGGCACGATTCATGCCGCTGCCGAGGAAATCCGCCAATACGGCACGGACGTGTTGCCCGTTCCGTGCAACGTCCGCGACGATGCGCAGGTACAGGAAGCCGCGCGCGCTACGCTCGAACGGTTTGGACGCGTGGACGCCGTGATCAACAACGCGGGCGCGCTCTGGTGGCGGACGATGGATGAGACGCCGCTCAAGCGCTTCGACACCGTGGTGGGCGTGAACGTGCGCGGTACCTACGCGGTCACGGAGGCGTTTCTGCCCACGATGAAGGCGCAACGTAGCGGACACGTGATTACGATGTCGCCGCCGGTAGATCCGGCCATGGCGCCGGGCCAGATCGCCTATTTCATCAGCAAATTCGGCATGACGCTCATCGCGATGGGGATCGCCGAGGAAATGCGCGAATTCAACATCTGCGGCACCGCGCTCTGGCCGAAGACGATTATCGAGTCCTACGCGACGATCAATTTCGGCATGGGCGACAACCGAATGTGGCGCAAGGCCGATATCCTTGCCGATGCCGTGTGGGAAATCCTCGAACACCCCGAACTCTCGAATGGACGCGCGCTAATCGACGAAGAATTCTTGCGCGAAGTCGGCTACACGGATTTCGACCGTTATGCCTGCGTCGAAGGCGGCACGCCTCTGCCGCTGTCCATGCAAGTGATGGCGGCGGCCCGTGCGATCATGTCCGCGCAACGAAACACGGCGACGTGAACGAAAGGCGGAAATCAATGTTGAAATATGCAGTCATCGCGGTCCTCGGCGCTGCATGCTCGATGGCGGGCGCTCAGGACCGCAGCGGCGAAGCATTGCAGTTCGACGTCAAACTCGACACGGTCCTCGCGTCGTGGGACGGGCGCTACGATTGGGCGCAGGTGTGGGCGGGCGCAATTCCGGGCGCGGGACGCAACGCGAATCCGCTTGTCCTGATCACGACGCAGAAGGAAGACAATAAGAGCAGCGATTTCTACCTCGGCGTCAATACCATTTCCAGCGTCGATCTGGGCGCGACATGGGTGGGGCCGGAACCGCACGCGGAACTCGAACCGCATCGTCGTCCGGACGACACGATTACCGGGATGTGCGACTTCGTGTCCGGGTGGCACACGCCCACGGGCAAGCTGCTCATCACCGGCCATACCGTCGAGTATGCAAACGGCCGCCTCGCATCGGTCCCGTATCGGCGAAGCACGGCGTACGCGTCGTTCGACCCGAAGACGCGCGCATGGACACCGTGGCGGCAATTGGAAATGCCGGAAGGCGATACGTTCTACAATTCCGGCTCGGGCATGTGCCAATGGGTCGCCGAATCCGACGGCACAATTCTGTTGCCCGTGTATTACAAGTCGCGATCATCCGACAAGACGGAGTGTTACTCGGCAACCGTGCTACGCTGTCGTTTCGACGGCGAGCGCCTGGCATACGTGAACCACGGCGACGAACTCGAACACGATGTCCCGCGCGGATACTGCGAGCCTTCGCTAACGAAGTTCCAAGGCAAATACTACCTGACTCTGCGCAACGACATCCGCGGCTACGCGACCTCGAGTGCCAACGGCCAGGACTTCGAGACGCCGAAACCGTGGACCTTCGACGACGGCATAGAACTAGGTAGCTACAATACGATGCAGCATTGGGTCACGCACGGCGAGGCGTTGTTCCTTGTGTATACCCGGCGCGGCGCCAACAACGATCACGTCATTCGCAACCGTGCGCCACTGTTCATCGCGCAAGTCGATCCGGCCCGGTTGTGCGTGCTCCGCGCGACCGAGCGCGTACTCGTCCCCGAGCGCGGCGCCAGCCTCGGCAATTTCGGCGTAGGCGCGATCACCGAAAACGAGACATGGGTTACAGTCGGCGAATGCATGTACTCGCCCGAATGCGAGAAGCGCGGCGCCAACGGCTCCGTCTTCGTCGCGCGAATCCTCTGGTCCAAGCCAAACCTCCTAGCTCCAAGAGCGCCAACCCCGTCGCCACCGCAGTAAGGGACCGCAAGAAAAAAACGGCAAATGCCGCGAAGTAGCACGACGTTTCCAACGACAATCCGTCTCAGAGCATCAAACCTTCCGCCCCGGTACAAACGCACGATATCATTTCATTGGCCCTTGGTATGAGCGAATCCAATCGGCTGAGCAGGATCGCCTTGTCGCCGGGCAGGCGGCCGTCGAGGGCGATGAGGTTGGAAACGTGATTCATTCGGAATAAGGTGTCGGTCAACTCGAGTCCTCCAAGCATATCCCGCGCTTCCTGGAGAATGGCTCTGTCCGTCAATGGCTCAAACTGTCCCTCTTGCATATGCGTCATCAGAGGCGTCGTAGGCACAATCATGGCGGTGAGGAACGACAGGAACTTTGGCTGCATTCTGTTGACAACCTCGATGGTGCCGCGCATGTGGTCTTCCGACAAGGCGCGTCCTCCCGCGCCAAGAAGGACGATGACCGACAGCGCAATATCGGCCCGGCGGGCCTTGTCGGCCATTTCAACCATGTTGTCAGGCGTGGCCCCCTTATGAACCGATCTTAGGACATGTGCGCCGCCGCTCTCCAATCCAAGGTAACCGAGGGAGAACTTGAGGGCGCGAAGAGTTCGTAGCTCATCCTCGGATAGTTTCAGGATGTCTCGCGCATTAACATACGAGGAAATACGTTCCAGCTTCGGGAAACGCGATCCAACGTGTCGGCATAAGGCCGCGAAGGCCTCAACCCCGGCACTCAAGGCGTCGCCATCGCAAACAAAGATGCGTCGCGCATTGGGCACGGCCACCGCCGCCATATCCACGTCCTCAAAGACATCGTCAAGGGGCCGAACCCGATAACTTTTGTCGCGGTACATCGCGCAGAACGTGCACCGGTTGTGGCTGCATCCAACCGTAAGTTGGATAAGCACACTTCGCGCCTCGCTGGGGGGCCGGTAAATACGACCTTCGAATCGCATGTTTCATTCATCTCCATGTAAGGGTTCTACGTTCGATTGTATGCCTAAGACTCCGCAGAGCCAAATTCAATATCATATCGAGAAAAATCGAGGCGTCGCATTATTGGGCTGTTCCTTAGATCCGTTATCCACGTTCAAAGCATCCGACATTTGACTTTCACCGCGCACGGCATCAAGATTGCACCTTGGAGCAGGAAGTTGCGATGTACTGGATCTTGTGTGCGATTTTGTGTGTGCAGCCTGGAATATCCGCGCCGGATGACGCGGATGCGCACCGGCGCGCGGTCGCGCGCGCGTCGGATCTCATGCGGACCGGTTCGGTGGATTGGAACTCGACGTTGGTAACTCGCCCGACGCGCGCGACGCCGTCCTCGCGTGCCCAAACGGCGACGCCCGTCCTCGAAGAGACGGCGCAAGCCGAGGATCCGGAAACGCGCTTGCACGCATTGGAGGCGCTTGCGGACTCGAACGGAATCGAGCATCTGGATCGTTTTCTGCGGGCGTTGACGGATCCCGTGCCGGAGATCCGGGATTTGGCCGCGGGTTTCCTGGCGCGTCAGGATGCCGGACAGGTCTTCGACCAATTTATGAACCTGTTGGCGCGGGGCGGCGCCGAGGGATTGGCGCGGCTCGATGTGGCCATTCCTCTCTTGCGGGCCGGATTCGAACCGCGTCTGTTACAGGTACTTTCGACGCCGGACGAGTCGCCCGCTCGCAAACGGATTGCCGCATACTGCCTGGGACGGATGAATAGCGTCGCGGCGGTTCCCGCGTTGGCGGAGTGTGCGTGGAACGCAGATGAACCGATCGCGTTGGCCTGCGTGACGGCATTGCTCGAAGTGCGCGACCCGGTGGTTATCCGACGCCTCGTCGATCTCGCCGCGCACACCTTGCCGTCCGTGCGCAAAGCGGCGGTTGACGGATTGATTGACGTGGGCGGCCCCGAGGCCCTCGCCGCGCTGGGCCAGTTGGCCCTGACGCCGTCGGACAACGAGGACGCGGCGCGGGAAGCGGTGCTGGCGTTGGGGGCAATGAAAATGGAGGCGGCGATTCCGCTGCTCATTGAAGTGATGCGCAAGAACGTGGCGGCCCGGCGTAGCGCCGTACAAGCGTTGCGCCAACTGACGGGCGATGACGCAGGCGATCTGCCTTCGGACTGGCAGGACTGGTATGAGCGGCGTCTCAAAGCCGCGCAAAGCAACAACGAACAGTCGCAAGAATCGCCCTATGAAGTCGAGTACATGAAATGAGGCTGTAGGAGACATATTGTGGAAGCAACGACGTTCGTGAAAGAAGTCCGTCCCCGGATTATGTCCGTCGACGCATTGCGTGGATTCGACATGTTCTGGATCATGGGCGGCGGAGAAGTGGTCAAGCAATTTATTCGCCTCTTCGCCAATCCGATGCCCGAAGCGCTCGAAAACCAGTTCGAGCACATCGAGTGGAGCGGTTTCGCCGCGTGGGATTTGATCATGCCGTTGTTTCTGTTCATCGTGGGCGTGGCGATGCCGCTGGCACTCGGCCGCCGCATCGAACAGGGCGAGTCCGTGGGCCAGATTTATCGCCATACGGCGAAGCGCGTGATCCTGTTGTTCATTCTCGGCATGATCGTCCAAGGAAACCTGCTGTCCTTCAATCCGGCCAAGATTCATCTGTACTGCAACACGCTGCAAGCCATCGCCGCCGGATACCTCATCGCGACCATCGCCATGCTGCATCTGCGCGTCGCGTGGCAAGTCGTGCTCTGCGCGGCGTTGTTGGTCGGGTTCTGGCTGCTGATGATATTCGTTCCCGTGCCGGGGCACGGCGTCGGCGTGCTGACGCCGGAAGGCAACCTCGCCATGTTCATCGACGAGGCCCTCCTGCGCCGGTTCCGCGACGGCACCCATTACACGTGGATCCTCAGCAGCATGGGCTTCGCGGGCACGGTATTGCTCGGCGTATTCGGTGGCCACATCCTGCAATCGAAGCGGACGACGCAAGGACGCAAGGCGTTGTATTTGGCGGGACTCGGCGTCGCGCTAATTGTCGGCGGGCTGATTTGGGGCCTGTGGTTCCCGATCATTAAACACATCTGGACCAGTTCATTCGTGCTGTTTGCGGCGGGCCTGAGCTACCTGCTCCTCGCGGCGTTCTACACCGTCATCGACGTGCTGCAGTTCAAGAAATGGGCGTTCCTGTTTGCCGTGATCGGCGCGAATGCGTTGCTCGCCTACTTCGCCGAGGGCCTCGTCAGCGCACGCGGCATCGCGACCTTCCTGTTTGGCGAAGGCGCACGCAACTGGCCGCCGATGTATGCGTTTCCATTCGCGCTACTCGTGTTTGGCCTGTTGTGGCTGGGTCTGTATGCCCTGTACCGGAAACGCATTTTCGTTCGCCTGTAGACCACTACAAAGCTATATTTTTTCGCGCGTCGTTTGATAAGGGTGCAGTTCTCGTATTACCGATTCGGGCAATACAATTTCAGAAGGGCCCAATTTTGGAGTGCGGCGGCAACGACGCCGCTTTGCCTCGGTCTTCGCGCCGGCATAGCAGTCATCCAAAGCGGCGTCGTTGCCGCCGCACTCCAAAATTTAGACGGCTTTCCGTCACCTGCCGCCTCTACAGAAACGGAATGGATTTCAAGACTGTGAAAATGCCCCAAAACTTGCGAACAGGTTATTGAACGTTGCGGTAATGGCAGAGCTACACCCTTTGATAAGAGGGGCGTTCTTTATCATACTGCGCGACACAGTATGACCCTTGTGTGTAAGAGAAGCGCCAAAACCAACCCAACACCGAACCGTTCTATTACCTGCTCCTTTCTCAAATCCGAGATCTCGGATCTCGAATCGTCCTTTACGTCCGTGCAAGTCCGTGTCCATCCATGTTCCCAAGAAAACGAGCGTTAGGCACTGCGACTCGTCGTCTTGCTTTGCGTTTGCGTGGGCCATATCATGGCGGACGATGTAACGTAATCCGGGGCGCTTCTCGTGAAACGGCCTATGGTCTGGGTGGCAGCGGCCTTTGTGGCGGGCTTGGGCGCCGCCAGCGTTGGTATTTTCCCCGGATGGATCGCGCCGTTCGCCTTGCTTGTCGCGGCGGTCTTGGTCGCGTGGAAGTTGCCATCGGGATTTGCGAACCGTGCCTCGAGCGTTTCGATGGCGGCGTTCGCAGTGGGGGCCTTGCTGTGGAATGCGCAGCATACCGACGCGATCGGCGATGCGCTCAGCCGGTACGTTGTCGAAAATCCGCAGAAAGATACGTGGACCGTTGAAGGCGAGGTCCGTCTGAGCGACCTCGAAGACAGCCAGCCCGGCCAGCGCCAGTTCGTGCTCGATGTGGATACGGTGCGCGTGGGCGGCAAGACGCTGGCGCTGCGCGGCGCAACGATGGTCAGCCAGTTCAGGTCGACGGGAGTCATCTATGCCACACAACGGCTTCGGGTGACGGGGCGGATTACGACAACTATCGGGCGCGTCAATCCCAACGTGTCGGGATACGAGGGCTACGTGCGCTCGAAGGGTATCCACACCGCTCTTGACGCCGAAGCGCCCGACGCCATCGAGGTCTTGTCGCCCGGACGCACATGGTCGGTTGCCTACTGGGCTTCGTGGCTGAGGCGAGTGCAGGCCGAACGCATGGTGCGTTCCCTGCAATCCGTTCTAGCCGTTCCCGAATCACCCCTCGGGTTTGTGAACGCCATCTGGCTTGGTTATCGCAGCCAAATGTCCGCTGCGGAAAACCAAACGTACATCGAATCCGGCACGTTCCATATCCTGTCGGTATCGGGCATCCACATGGCCATGGTGTACTGGACCGCGTTCATGTTGGCGGGCATAGGGAGAAAATCGCGGCAAAAGCAGTCCGTACTCGCCATAGTTGCGCTTGTTCTCTTCACGTTGATGTCCGGGTTGCGCCCGAGCGCGTTGCGTTCGGCGATCATGATCGGCGTGTATCTGATTTCGGAGCCTCTGGGACGCGAACGCGACGCCTCGAACGCGCTGGCCTTATCCGCTGTCGTATTGCTTGGTTGGAATACGGATTGGCTATTCGACACGGGTTTTCAACTCTCGTTTCTAAGTGTGGCGTCGATGCTCCTTTTCACCGAACCGATCGACGCGCTAATCGGGCGTCTCATCAAGCGTATTGAAGGCCCGCGAATGCCCGCTGGCATCACGCGCTACCGCATGTCCAAAATTCGGAAGTGGTTCCGACGCCTGCGTACGCAGCCGCAGCCCGGGATCATGGGGTATATTTGGAGATGGCCGCGGGGGCTTGTGGCAGCCTCGATTGCGGTGCAGATCTTGCCGCTCCCGTTGGCGATGGGTGCGTTTCACATCCTGCCGCTCGGTTCGCTGGTGGCGAATTTCTTCGTCATCCCATTATCGGCCTTCGCACTGTGGCTTTGCTTGGCGACGCAGATCGCGGGTTTGGTTTCGGACTACCTCTCACAAGTTTTCGGATCCGCGCTCGTCCCGGTCGTCGAGTGCATTCGGTTTGTGGCGGCGCACGTGGCCAAGTCGTGGCCGCACCTCACACTGACGAGTCCGACGATATTGGCCATGGCGTGCTACTGGTGCGCGGCTTTGCTGTGGGCCGCGCACCTCGAGAAGATGGCGCACCTCGATAAGGAGAGGGAGGCGCTCTCCGAGATGGAGACGCACATCGAGAAACCGTCGCACTGGAAACGACGGCTCGCGCCAGCCGTCGTCTTATTGTCGATCTGCGTTGCATGCTGGAATCCGTGGCATTTGGAACCCATGGTCGCGTTCCTCGATGTCGGTCATGGCGACGCCGCATTCATCCGCTCGAACGAGGGCCGCACGATGCTCGTCGACGGCGGCGACCGGAGCGGCGATTGGGATATGGGCCGGACCACCGTTGCGCCGTTTCTCTGGAGCAACTACGTCAAGCATCTCGATTGCATTGCGCTGTCGCATCCAGACCGCGACCACATCGGCGGCCTGAGTTACATCCTCGAACGTTTCGACGTTGGTATGGTGATCCTTGGCGCGAACCCGACCGGTCGTCAGTTGGAAAATGATTTGTTGTCCATATGCGAAGCCAGAGACGTGCCGGTGCGCCGCGTTCACATCGGCGAAAAGATCGTTCTCGATTCGATGGAAGCCGAAGTCCTCTCCCCGCCGGACAACGCCACCGGCGAGGATGTGAACAACCAATCGCTCGTGTTGCGCGTGCGCTGGAGCGGCATCCGTATTCTCCTGGTCGGCGACATCGAGTCGCCCGCCGAAGCGCGGCTGGCGCGGAACGATTGCGCGGCGGATGTACTGAAAGTCCCGCATCACGGGTCGAAGACCTCAAGTTCCATCGCGTTGCTACAAGCCGTCCACCCGTCCATCTGCGTGATTTCGACGGGCGGCGAACATGGCCGCGAGCACGTGGACGACGGCGTGCTCGATGTTTACCGCCGCCGCGACATACCCATGTGGCGAACCGACTGGTACGGCGGGATCGCGCTGCACGTTCGCGACGGCGCGGTGCAGGTATCCGGCGAACGCATCGAACGCGGCTATCCGTGTCCCGCGCCGCCGGTTGACAGCCCCGATCGCCCGTATCGCGATCCTTGATCCTAAAAACGGCAGTTGGAGTCCATAACGCTCATCGAAAGTGTGGACGTAGTGGACTTTGTGGACTGAGTGGACGAGAATAGGATTCAGTCCCATTTGCGTCCACTACGTCCACACTTTCGCCGAATCCCCAGAGATCCTTTTGGAATCGATCTACTCGAACCGTTCCCAATGCAGCACTTCGGCCAAATCGCGCTTCGCGGGTTTCGGCTGGGCGGTCGAATGGCCAACCGCGACCATGCTAATCAGCTTGTATCCCGCCGGCGCATCGAGCAGTTGCAGCACGCGCGACGCATACGGCTTCTTGTCGCCCGCGACCCAGCACGATCCCAATCCATGCGCGCGCGCCGCCAGCAGGAGATTCTGCGTGGCCGTGCTGCCGTCTTCGAGGAAATACGTCGCGTCGCGCGACAACACGACGATGCACACCGGCGCATCGGCGATGAACGGGCCATTCGGCGCAAGGTCCGCCAACGCGGCCCGCATACCCGCGCCCGTCACGACCACAAATTCGCACGGCTGCTCGTTGCGCGCTGTGGCGGCGAGCCGTCCGCAGTCCACGATGTCCTCGACGATTTCCTTCGATACCGGCGTCGGCGCGTACGCACGAATACTCCGGCGCGTCTTGAGCATCTCGATTGCATCCATCTCTCGACCCTCCATTACGAACGCTGCCAGCATTGTAGAAACGGTGTGCGGCGAGATCAAACATAGGCCCGCCTTGACTCCTTTTGGGGCCATGGGGCACAATGCGTGGCGTCACCCATGGCACACGATATGTTCAAAACGCTAGTTAAAGCCCTCCGCGTCTACCAGTGGTCCAAGAACCTGCTGGTGTTCGTGGCGCTCTTGTTCGCACAACAGCTCCAGGTTCCCGGTCAACTCTTCCGGAGCCTTGTGGCATTTGCCGCGTTTTGCGCGGCATCGAGCGCGATCTATCTGTTCAACGATATCATGGATATCGAGAACGACCGCATGCATCCCGAAAAATGCACGCGTCCGCTGGCCAGCGGCGCCATTCGTATACGGACGGCGGTCGCGATGATCGTGGGGCTTCTGGCGGCGGCGGCGCTTTTGGCAAGCCAATTGAACGTGCGATTCTTCGCGATCCTGGCATTCTACGTCGTGCTGATTATCCTTTACAGTCTCGTGCTCAAGCGGCTCGTGATCGTGGACGTGATGGTGGTGGCGATGGGATTCGTGATTCGCGCCATGGCGGGCGCAATCGCGCTCTCGGTGACGTTCTCGAACTGGCTTGTGGTCTGCACGATGTTTCTGGCGCTGTTCCTCGGATTCAGCAAACGACGCCACGAGATGTGCGTCCTAAGCGAGGGCGCGACCAGCCATCGTCCGGTACTGCTGCATTACACAATCCCGTATCTGGATTCGCTCAATATCCTCGTCGCCGGCGCGACGCTCATCACGTACACGATCTACACCTGCTCGCCGGAGGTCGTGTTGCGGCTGGGCACGGACAAGTTGTATCTGACGTTACCATTCGTCGTGTACGGTTTGTTTCGCTACCTGTACCTCGTCCAGCAGAACCTCGATGGCGGCGATCCAAGCAGTTCGTTGTTGAAGGACAAACCGCTGACCGCGACGGTTCTGCTGTGGGGCGCGACATGCACCGGGATCATTTACTGGAAAGCGGCCATGCACTGGTGGGGGGCGATATAGTGGGCCGCGTCGCAACCAAGAAGCCCGCCACGAAACCGGTGGAACTCGTCGTGGCACGCGAGGTCATGGAACAGGTCGGCGCAATCGTCCTCGGCGGCGGGCGCGGCACGCGTCTGTACCCGCTGACCGCGTTGCGCGCCAAACCGGCGGTTCCGTTGTTGGGACGCTACCGGCTCGTGGACGTTCCGCTGAGTCTGTGCATCCATTCCGACATCAAGCGCATCATGGTCCTGACGCAGTTCAACAGCGCTTCGCTACACCGCCACATCAACAATAGCTACCAGTTCGACCACTTCTCGACAGGCTTTGTCGAAATCCTCGCCGCGGAACAAACCATGGAAAGCGGCGACTGGTACCAAGGCACGGCGGACGCGGTCCGCAAGCAAATACGCCACATCCGCGACCTCAATGCCTCGCACTATCTCATCCTTTCGGGCGATCACCTGTACAGCATGGATTACCGCACGCTGATGCGCACGCATCTCGACCACGATGCCGACATCACCGTCGCCACCGTGCCAGTCGGCCCGCAGGCCGCCCGCGGTTTCGGCATCATGAAGGTGTACAACAGCGGACGCATCCGCGAGTTCGTCGAGAAGCCCGCCACCCCAGAACAACTGACGCCGCTTGCCACATCGCCGTCGCTGTTCGCACGCTTCGGCATCAAAACCGAGCATCGTTATCTCGCGTCGATGGGCATCTACATGATCCGCGCGGAGGTGCTCGAAACGATCCTTCGCGAACGGCCGGACTGGAACGATTTCGGCAAGCACGTCATCCCCTATTCGCTCCACGAACGCCGCGTGTTCGTGCATCCCTTCGATGGGTTCTGGGAAGACATTGGGACCGTCCGCTCGTATTACGAAGTCCATATGCGGATGGTCTCGCAAGACGTGCCGTTCCGCATGTTCGACCAAGACCGTTTGTTCTACACGCATCCGCGCCTCCTGCCCGGCTCGCGATTCCAGGACGCCCGGATCAAAGACTCGATCGTCTGCGAAGGCTGCCGCATACGCCGCGCGACGATTCAACATTCCGTCATCGGCATTCGCAGTCTCATCCGCGAGAACGTCCGCATCGACCACAGCGTCGTCATGGGCGCGGACTTCCTCGAAGACCGCGATTCCGACGCGCGCGTGCCGATGGGCATCGGCGAAGGCTCCATGATTTCGGGCGCCATCATCGACAAGAATGCCCGTATCGGGAAAAACGTCGTTATTCGCGGGTCGCAACGGCTGGCGGATTGCGACTACGACGGTTACGCCGTGCGCGACGGGATCGTCGTCGTAATGAAAAACGCCGTCATCCCCGACGGCATGCGCATCGAATAACCCATGGCGGGCCGCCAAGAGCGCGAGTTCTCGTGGATCGAAGGGTTTGCCCTGTTCCTGAGTTGCATCGCGATTCAGCTCGTCACCGAAGTCATGACCCAATGGGGCGCGTATTTCTACTCGCCCCCGTCCGGAGGCGCAAGCATCGTATACATCGCCATCGGGCTTGCCGGCACCATGTTCGTAATCACGTACATCGTCGCCGCCGTCACCGATCCCCTGCTTGCGCTCTGGTCCGACCGCACCGACACCCGCGGACGCTGGCGGCTGATTCCTCTCGAAGGACGGCGTCGCCCGTTCATCTTCTGGGGTTCGATCGGCGTGACGTTCACGGGCATCGCCTTCTGGTATCCCCCCTTCGCGCACACCTCGATCATGAACTTCATTTACGGCTCGGTCATCCTCTGCATTCACTGGGGCCTGTTCGTGTCGCTCTGCACGACGCCATTCAACGCGCTCGGCCCGGAAATCGCACGAACGAAAGAAGGCCGCGTCCGAATCGGCACGTGGATCGCCGCCGGCATGATCGTCGGACTTGCCATCGCCGAGATCGCCCCAGGCATCCTCGTCGACGTACTCGCGCCAAAACACAATCCCGCCGTCGTGTCGCCGGAAGGATTCCAGCGAATGGCGATCCTTTTTTCGGTGATCGCGCTGGCATTCTTCCAGTTCACCGTATGGACCGTCCGCGAGCGATATCACTCCGAAGAACAGTCCGTCGCGACCCCGCCGCTCGCTGTGATTGGCCAAACGTTGCGCAATACCGTGTTCCTGCGATACATCCTGATCTTCTTCCTATTCAACCTCGGCTACCTCGCCGTCCAGCGCGTGATGCCGTACTGGGCCAAGGTCGGCCTTCATGGAACCGAAAGCACCGTGTCGCTACTCATGGCTCCATACATCGTGTTCGCGATGCTCGCCCTCGTCCTGACCGGCCGCCTGTCCAAGAAGCTCTCCATCAAATGGATGATATTCATCTCGCTCGCGATCATCACCTCCGGCCTGCCCATGATGTACATCATCGGCGCCTCCGGCTTAAGCGCTACCACGAAGATCGCTCTCGGTGCGGCATTGTTCGCATACTGCGGCATCGGCCAAGGCATGCAATACGTCCTACTGACCCCCATGATCGGCGAGATCATCGACTATGACGAACGCCAATCCGGCGAACGCCGCGAAGCCATCTACCAAAGCGTAAGCGGCCTCGCATGGAAAGGTTCACAGGCCCTCTCCGTATACGTCGCGACACTCTCGATGGGTTTCTGGGGCAACTCGGTCGAACACCCGAACGGCATTTTACTCGTAGGCCCAATTGCCGGACTCTTCGGCCTCCTCGCCATGGCCGTCTGCTGGACATACCCCGATAGGCTTCAGGCTAGA
>CAIYET010000263.1 GCA_903925285.1 Candidatus Hydrogenedentota bacterium
ACTGCCTACAGCCTACAGCCTCACTTCCTACAGCCTGTTCCTAATTCATAATTCCTTTACAAACCCGCCGATGCATGTGGTATTCTATGCGGACGCACTCGTATCGAGGAGATGCTCAATAGGCTTTAGGCTTCAGGATGAAGAAGCCCTGAAGCCTGGAGCCTGAAGTCTGAAGCCTGCCGGCTTGACAAATGTGCGGGGATGTGCGACTATACGGCAACTGGTGAATAAATATTCAGTAACCCGATAAAAGGAGATGGATTATGGAACCCCGGAAGGGCGATGAGCGAGGCAAGGCGTTGTCGGTGGCGGTGGCGCAATTGGAGAAGCAGTTTGGGCGCGGGACGTTGATGCGGTTGGGCGATGACTATTTCGTGCAACCCATGCGGGCGATTTCGACGGGGAGCCTTTCGCTGGATATCGCGACGGGTTTGGGCGGGCTTCCGGTAGGGCGCGTGGTCGAGGTGTTCGGCCCGGAGTCGTCGGGCAAGACGACGCTGGCGCTGCACGTGGTGGCAAATGCACAACGGGACGGCGGCATCGCGTGTTTTATCGACGCGGAACATGCGCTGGATCCGTCGTTCGCGGCGAAGATCGGCGTGGATATCGACAATCTGTTGGTGTCGCAACCGGATACGGCTGAGCAGGCGCTTGAGATTTGCGAGACGCTGGTGCGCAGCAATGCGGTGGATGTGATCGTGATCGATTCGGTGGCGGCGCTGGTACCGAAGGCGGAGGTCGAAGGCGACATGGGCGATTCGCACATGGGGTTGCAGGCGCGGTTGATGTCGCAGGCGTTGCGGAAGTTGACCGCTTCGATCAGCCGGTCGAAGACGTTGGTGATCTTTATCAATCAGTTGCGCGAGAAGATCGGCGTCATGTTCGGTAATCCTGAAACGACTACGGGCGGCCGCGCATTGAAATTCTACGCAAGCCTGCGCATCGATGTGCGCCGGATTTCGAGCATCAAGGAACATGAGCAGGATGTTGGCAACCGTGTGAAGGCCAAGGTCGTGAAGAACAAATTAGGCCCGCCGTTCAAGATCTCCGAATTCGATATTCTGTTCAACGAGGGCATTTCGAAGGAAGGCGATATTCTCGACTTGGCCGTGATGGAGAAACTCATCCAGAAGAGCGGATCCTGGTTCTCGTATAATGGCGATAACCTGGGCCAAGGCCGTGAGGCTACCCGTCAGTACTTGAGGAGCAATCCGGAACTGACCGCGCGATTGCGGGAGCAGATCCTCACCGCGAAAGGTATTACGTGGGCAAGCCCGGACGCCGTCGCACAGGAAGACCCAAAATCTGGAGATAAATAGCGAAACCCTATCGGACCCGTTCGCGGGCCATTTCAGTCGGCGTATGCGCTTCGGGCTGTTGGCCCTGCTCGCAATAACGGTTCTATTTGTCGGCGGCGCGTTGTTCGTCAAGTACAAACTCGAAGGACTGCGTAGCGCGGCCCAACGCGAGGTCGAGTCGCGCACCGGTGCACGATTACGGGTCGGCGCCGTCACGGTACACGGATTGCGAGGTCTGCGCATCGACGGCCTCGAAGTTACCTTGGGCGACGTGCCGGGAGCGACTCTTCGGTTTACCACTCCGACGGCGTACGTGTATCCCGATCTCGGCGACCTTCTGAACGGCGTCGTAACCGTTAATCGTATCGAAATGGACCGGTCGCGAATCCGCGTGACGCGTACGCCCGGCGTGCCTTGGTTCGGGGGCGATGTGCCGCGTAGCGAGGTCATGGCCCCGTTGGCGGGCGCCGCACCTTTCCGCATCGTCGGCAAGGATTGCGAACTGGAGGTCGTCAATCTGGTCGGCGATACGCGGCTCGATGTGTGTGCCGTTTCCTTCGATGTATCCAGGCTGAGCGATTCGACGGACCTTGCTGCGAAGATCGTGGGGTATCTTGCTCCCGACGCGGCCAAACCGGTCAAAGTGGATCTACGCTTCACGTCGGTCGAGGATTTCGATCTCCGCGTGCATTGCGGCGCGCTGACCAACGACGATATCGCGTTGTTGTTTCCGGACGCGCGCAGAATTCTCGAATCGGGAACCGTGTCGCCGAGTCTGCGTGTGGCGGGCTATCCGGGCAAGACGTTGGTCGTGGCCTTCGAGACACCGTTCGACGAGGTGGCGTTGCGCGGCCAACCGGATTTCTTGCGTCCGCTGACGGGCGTTTTGAGCGGCGTTGCCCAGTACGATATGGGGCGGCGGCTGATTTCGCTGACGGCGGCCAAGGCCGACTCGGACCAGTTGGCGGGCCGGATCGACGGAACGGTTTCGTTCGCACAGGACCGCCCACAATTCGACCTGCGGCTTGTCACGACTCGCCTTCCCGTGGCCGATGTGCTCAGCTACGTGATGGAACAGCGCCCGGAAGAATTCGGCGCGCTCGACCTGACGCTCGATGAACCGTGCGAAGTTATGGCCTCGCTCAAAGGGACGATGGACGCGCCCGTGTTCTCGTTCCAGGGCAATGCGGCGTCGGGCACGTTCTCGTTCGAACCGAAGGATCCGTCCAATCCGCGTGCAACGCTTACGCTGGGGGCCGTATCGGTCTCGTGGAGTCCCGATCAACCCGTGCCGGTAGGTTCGTTCGTTGTGACCGATGGAACGCTGTTCCACGAAGCCAGCGGTTTGCGCGCCGAACACGTGACGGGTACGCTGTCGGCCGAGAACAAACGCGTCCACATCGAGCCGCTGAACGCGGAGATTAAAGGTCGGCCCTTCGTGGGCAGCATGACGTATGACTACGAAAAGGGCCGACTCGAACTGGCCTTGAACGGAACCATTTCCGACATCGAGAACACGCGCATCGGCGCGTACACGGGCGACTTGGACATCAGTGGCGCGCTGGGCTTTCGGGGCAATCTGGTAAAGGATAAACGGGGCTACACGCTCGAGGGCGATGTGGATGCGACCCAAGCGCGGATCGCGTATCCCGGTTGGTTCATAAAACCGGTGGGTCTTGGCGCCAACGTGCGAAACGTGCATGCCGAGATCGTTGCACGCCGCCCGGTCACGTTGACCGCCGGTGTGGAACTCGCGGGGGCTCGAATACGCCTGAAAGCCGATTTGGCAACCGATATACGCCAATGGCGGCTGAAATCCGTCGAGGCCGCCTGCGACAAGTTCGACGTTGGATCGGCGGGCATGTGTCTCGACATTGCCTACCATGTGATAGGCGGCGTTGGGACGGCTGCGGCGTTTTCCTGGCGTCGCGGCGATGGAGAGGATAAGAGCTGGACGGTGAGCGGCGGGCTAAATGTCGACCGGGCCTCTCTGCATCCGCAGGACAATGACGTTACGACGGACCTCGAAGGCGTCAGGGTCGACATGACGATGAACGAGGGCGAGCGCCCGGAAGGCAAGCTCAAGGTGCATGTCCGAAAGGCTACCGTACCGCCGCTTCGGACCAAGTGGCTGATCCCGTTGCGTCCGAACAATCCCAGCGAGCGAAAATGGACGTGCGATCTTTCGGCGGACACGCTCGATCTGCCGCCGTGGCGCGGCACGAGTTTCAGCGGGCAGGCGTTCTGGAACGCCGCCGAATCCGGCTTCTCATCGTTTGGCGCCGACCTGGACGGCGAAGGTCACATCCAAGGCACGTACAAGAACAACAAACCGGACAATGCGTACGACCTTGCCTGTCAATGGAAGGAAATTCAGGCGTGGTATCTGCTCGACCAGTTGAATTGTCCACGCGTGTTGACTGGCAAGACCACCGGTGAGACCAAGTATTTCCTTGACCGCGACGATCCAAGCACGCTCAAGGGCACGGGCCGCTTCGATGTGCATGACGGCCATTTCAGCGCCGATTTCATTCTGGCGCAGTTGGAGGGAGGCCTGGACAAGAAAATCACCGCGTTGCCGCCCTCGCTTAAGTTTGCGTCGCTCGGCTCGGATATCGTTTTCCAAGGCGATACGATAACCACGCCCAATTTGCAATTGGTTTCGGAAGGGGTCAAGATCGGCGTGAACGGTTCGTACGTGATGCACGGCGATCTCGACTACGAGTTGAAAGTGGCTGTCGCGCCGAATATGGCGGAACGCATTCCCGCGTTGCGCGACAACTTCCGTATTCAGGGCCTGCGTCTCGCACAGCAGGATATCGAATTCGCGTTTTCGGTCAAAGGTCCGGGGTTCAATCCCAAGGGCGAAGTGGCCGAGATGCCGTCCTTGGGCATCACGCTGGTCAGCAGCGCTCTCGAAGCGACGAGCGATGCCATCCACGTCATCGATATACCTAGAAAAATACTAACAGATCTATTTAGAATTGGAGGCGGAATCGTCGGCGTGACGAAGTGAGAGATGCCGGGGCTGAATTCCATTTCATCTACCAGGCGGCGCCAACGGAGCGCGGAGATCCGACGACAGGATGTCTTGTATTCTAGTGTCAAACTGCAAATGTCCACGCTATTTTGGAGTG
>CAIYET010000264.1 GCA_903925285.1 Candidatus Hydrogenedentota bacterium
GCTGCTGTGGCGCTGCTTGCTGCTGTTGCCGCTGTTGTGGCGCTGCTTGTTGCTGCTGTTGTCGCTGCTGTGGCGCTGTTTGCTGCTGTTGTCGCTGCTGTGGCGCTGCTTGCTGCTGTTGCTGTCGCTGCTGTGGCGCTGCTTGCTGCTGTTGCTGTCGCTGCTGTGGCGCTGCTTGCTGCTGTTGTTGCCGCTGTTGTCGTTGCTGTGGCGCTGCTTGCTGTTGTTGTGGTGGCGTGAGCCGTTGGACTTGAACGTCTCGATTGGGTTCGCGCCCAACAGTCGCCGACCCGCGCGTCCGGGTTCCTTCGTTTCGAGTTGGTG
Source organism: Candidatus Hydrogenedentota bacterium (assembly GCA_903925285.1). Lineage (GTDB taxonomy): Bacteria > Hydrogenedentota > Hydrogenedentia > Hydrogenedentales > SLHB01 > DSVR01. The sequence goes on from CAIYET010000264.1 coordinate 325, forward strand.
TGGGGGTGGCCGTCGATTCAGAAGAGCGACGTGTGCGCGTGCCCTCGGTACGTGGTGTGGCTCCCCGCGAATCCGTGCCTTGGTTTCGGTCTACCCGGGTGCGCGGCTGCGCGGATTCAGATCCCCGCATGGGAGCCGGCGCAGGACCGGCCTCTCGCGAACGCGAGCGTGTCGCTGGCTGCTCCGACGACGGGCTACTCGAGCGTCCCGATGGGCCAGCGGAGCGCTCATTACGCGTCGTATTATTTCCGCCTTCCGTTGCGCGTCCCGCCCGCGTCGAGTCGGGCTTGGTGCGAACGCCTTCGCGGCCCGCTGGGCCAGCGGAGCGCTCGTTATGCGGCGCATTTTTTCCGCCTTCCGTTGCGCGTCCCGCCCGCGTCGAGTCGGGCTTGGTGCGAACGCCTTCGCGGCCCGCTGGGCCAGCGGAGCGCTCATTACGCGTCGCATTTTTTCCGCCTTCCGTCGCGCGCCCCGCCCGCGTCGCATCGGACCGGGTGCGAACGCTTTCGGAGCCACGCCGGGTTCCTTGTTCGGAGCCAGGCCTTCCCGTGCGTCCCTGGCGGGAGGTTTCCGTAGCGCCCATTTTCCCGCGGCCTCCTTCGGTCATTGGCGAATGCACGAGAGCTGCCGAACGCCTTGGATCGCGAGCGCTCTCGCGGATGTCCGCCGCCACTCGGACATTGCGCGCTTGGGTGCCATGCCCCTGCCGGACAGATGGTGCTCTCTCCTTCGGACGTTCGCCCGAGTGCTTTGCGAATTCGCTACGTCCGAACGAGGTCTCGAGCGAGGCGACACGCGCGTGGGCGCGCTCGCCCGATCCAAACGAATCGTATCCGCGTATCATGCGCGTCGGCCTGTAATCCCGCACTTCGAGATGAGAATTGAGGGCAAAATCGTGATGATAACCGTGATACGAGCCAGCATGGATATTCCAAACGGCGATTTCCGCGAGGGCCAAGGAACCTATCACCGCCGCCGTCATGGGCCTGACGAAGCATCTTCCCATCAGCATATCGTCCGCCACACAGTACGAGCTTCCGTAATAGCCGAATTGAGCAGCGCCCACGGCAAAGGTTTCGCCGATTGCGACGCATGGTTGGTCGAACGGATCGAGAGGCGTCCATACGAAGTTCGGCCCGTAACGCACCGACTCGACCCATGCGGGACCCCATGTATCCCGATAGGTCCACATCCACCCGTAACGATCGGTGTGCCGCCAACGGCCATAGTGCGTCGTCACGTATGAGAATGGGTAACCGCCCACCCAGCAATAGCCCGCGCCGCCTACGTAGCTCCAGTGGCCATTGCGATAAGGCACATAATCGGCAACCACGGTCGGCCGCCAATACTGGGTCGAATCCAGTTCGACCCATTCGCCATACGGCGACAGGTCCGCAACGCCGATCGGCGCTTGGTCGATATTGATGGCGGGCGAAATGTGCTGTTCGCCGTCCTCCAGCAAGCGCACGCGGTCACGGTTCCATGAATCGAAGTCGTCGTCCACGTTCGCATCGAAGGGCGTCGGCTCGGACGGCAAGTAGCCCGAATCCACGTAGGAACGCTCGCCCGCGTTGAGGCCCGTGTCGCCCCCAGCCTCGCATCGCACAGTGGCATGACCCGAACGGACGGTGACGGTCGTGCCGCCGTCGCTGGCAATATCGACGCGCACTTGGCTGTTCGGTTCGAAATCCACCATGCATTCCGGGGTGTCGAGTTCGAGACTGCCCGTGCTTCGGCCTATCCGCTGGACATAGAATGAACCGCTCCAACCGCGTATCTTGCCGGACGGTGGCAGGGCCTCGATGTCGGCTTTGCTGCCATCGGCCATCCGCAGGAACGAGCCGCCGGACATTTCCAGTTCCATCGTGCCCTCTTCGTCGACCCAGAGGGTATCGTTGGGCAACACAATGGTATTGATGGTCGCGTAGCTCCAGTCGGCGTCGTCACGCCCTTTGACCATGCTCGTGCCTGCGTCGAAACTCACGCGCGCATGCAGAAAGTCTTCCCCTACAGCCGCCATGCACACGAAGCACAGCATGACCGCCGCCGAATGAACGAGCCTCTCGTTCATCGCCGATGTACCCCACATTTTCAGTCTCATGGTTCTATCTCCTGGAAACTTCCCGCCCGCCGAAATTGGCGCCGACTTGGAGTTCCTTATCCTGTCTTCACTATAGACGCATATGGCGCACGGTTATTCATCGGAGCGGTTCGAGGGCATTTGGTCCTTTAGGGGCGGAACGATCGCCGGATCCAGCGCTGCGGCTATATACGATGCCGGGTCCGAGCCAAATGCCGCGAATTCCTCGATGTTGGTAAAGCCATCGCCATCCGCATCGCCGTTCTTGCCAAAATACTGGGACAGGCGCACGTAGTTGTTCAGGTCGATAATGGGATGCGTGGCGTAGTGGCCCAACAGAAACATGAGCCCCTGGATGAACCCGGCCGAACCGGTACATGAAACATAGTTCGGAATCGAGTAGTCCGCCGAGCCATCACCGACGATCATCGCACAAGTCATTACCTGTGGAAGACCGTCGGCCAATACGCCAATAAGCGCCCAGTACAATCCAACGTCCACGGCCAGTTGGGCATTATTCCTGGACCAGGCGTCGAGAACGAGCGCACACGTCAAGCCGTTCGGCAGGCTGAAGGACGGGGTCTTGATCACTTTCTCGACCAGGGCCAGTTCGTAGCTGCAATCCAGCATGCCGTTGCCATTGAGTTCAAACGCCACCTCGGGCTCGAGCTGGACCCATGAAGAACCGTTGACGTCCGCCGTCCCCGGCAACAGGCGTTCGCCCAGTACGGCAAAATCCGGGCTTGCGTTGCTCCACGCCTCGTTGTCATGGATCATCTGGAAGAACTGACACATCGTATCCTCTTCCTTTAAGGGGCCTACCGTCAAGCGCGCCGAATCAGATGTCGCGCTGCCAGCCGAGTTGCTTGCCACACACACATATACGCCTTGATCCGTCGTTTGCACGGGATCAATCGTGTACACGGATCGCGTCGCATCGAGGATATCGACTTCGTTCCGTTTCCACTGATACGTTGGGGGAGGCGCGCCTGTCGCCACCACGGTAAACGCCGCCGGAGCGTACAGATTGACGATCAGGGAAGAAGGTTGTTGGGTGATTGTGGGCGGGGTGATGGCCGAAGTAAGCAAAATCGACTCCGCATCCACCTGTGCGGAATGAACCGTAACCTCCTTGGAAAAGAAAGAGTATCCTACGGCTTCCACGGAAAGAACATATGTCCCCGGCGGCACAGAGGCAAACATTGCCGTCCCACCGGCGTCGGTGTATTGCTGAAGACCACCAAAGTTCAACTTGACCAAAGCGTGGCTGACGGGCAACGAGGTCGCAATGTCGTTGACTTGGCACGTGATCGATCCGGATTCGACTGCGTCTGCGCTCACGATCCAATCGTTCTTCGTTACCGTATTGCTTCCGCCATCGGTCGTCACAGTTAGCGATACCGAATACGTTCCCGGCGTCGAATACGTGTACGTAGGATTTTGCAGACTGCTCGTTCCGCCTTCGCCGAAGGTCCATGCCCACGAGCGAACCACTTGACCGTGCGCCTGCGTCAAATCCGTGAACTGGACCTCGAGCGGCGCGTTGCCCCACTGCGGCGTGGCGTCGAAGTCGGCGTTCGGAGGTTGGATCACGGAACCGACCGTTAGTGTCGCCGCGTTCGACGGTATACTGCCCGCTGCGTTGCTTACCAGGCATACATACGCGCCCGCATCCGACGGCTGTACCGCGGCAATCGTATAGCTCGACAACGTGGCGTCGCCGATCTCCGCCCCATCCTTGCGCCACTGGTAGCTCAACGGCGCCGCGCCGGTCGCCGTGACCGAAAAAGTCGCCTGACTCGCGGTGTTTACTGTAAGCGATTGCGGTTGTGCTGTGATAGTCAGTGGTTCACCTTCGCCTTCGCCTTCGCCTTCACCTTCGCCTTCGCCTTCACCTTCACCTTCACCCGTTCCAGGAACGTACTCGAAAGCGCCCATGTCGTACTCGGACTTGTCGCCTGTTTGTCCCGCGTCGATACCGTTGCCGTCAATGCCGCGCGCTTGCCCAACGAAGTCCAGGAGGACACCGCCATACTGTGAATCGCTGGTCTTTTTGCCCGTGTCGATGCAGGGTGAACCCGTCTTCAGCGCACATACGTTCAGCCCCATCCCCATAAACTTCGGGTCGGCGTCGATATTGCCCGTGCCTGAATAGCCGCCGCGAACGTCGCTGTAGGTGATCGCCGGTTGCGAAACCGTGTCGGAATTCTGAACTGGCGCATCTTCCGCTTTTCCCCAAAGGATACAATTCGTCACCAACGGGGAAGCGTTGAGATTGCCCAGCGACGTGCCGGTGCTGGCTTGCGGAGTTTCGGATACTCCCAATGAGGCGGCAGAGTTGGCGATGTTGAATGCCAGCGTGCAGTTGGTGATGACCGTGTTGGAATTGCGATTGAAGATCCCGCCTCCCGACACGCCCGCGTTGCCCATCAGAACGCAGTTGACCACGCGCGGAACGCACGACTCGACATACAATCCGCCGCCCCATAGCCCTGCTTCATTGTCGACAAACTGAGACTCCGAGATGAGCGATGTCGATTCCAGGAGGTTCACGGCGCCGCCGTTGCCGATGCACAAGTTCGTGTTGAACGTGCATCCCTTGATCACCACGGGGTTATTCTCGCAGCAGATAGCCCCAGCAGTCATCCATGACATGTTCTCCGTAAAGGAACACCGTTCGAAACGTCCCCCTCCATGCGTCATGTAGACCGCCCCGCCCTTGGCAATGGCCACGTTCTTCTCGAACGTACAGTCGCGCAGGGTTGGTACGCCGGTTTCGCTGAATAGGGCTCCACCGTACAAACCTCTATTCGACGTAAAAGTGCAGTGTACAACCGTCGGCGAGGTGCGCGACGTGTACAGACCCCCGCCGCGATCCAAGCCGGATTCGTCGCCGATGGCATCTCCGCCCTGGATGACAAACCCGTCCAGAACGACATTATCCGCACCCGCGACCACATGGTACGCAGGCTGCCCCGCGCGCGCCTTACTGCCGTCGATAATCGTCTTGTGCGCCACCCAGTCGCGTTGGTTCCGCTCGGTTTCCCTATGGGAAAACCCACCGTAAATCTCTATGCCCCGCCGCAACAACACCGAACCGGCGGTGTTTTGACGCTCCTCGTCATATGTGCCCTCGCGCACCCAGACCTCACCGTGTCCAAGCTTGAAGAAGGCCTTGTCGATACCCTTCTGCAAACTCGCGAATGCCGTGTCCCACGAGGTCCCGTCCTGAAAATGCGAAAGCGTATCGTGGTCCACGTAAATAATCCGCTGCTCTCCCTCGCCCTCGCCCTCGCCCTCGCCTTCACCCTCGCCCTCGCCTTCACCCTCGCCTTCACCTTCGCCCTCACCGCCGTCGGACGCTTCCGCTGTGATTTGGATGGGCAGTTGTTGCAGTCCCCAGTACACCACAATTTTGCCCTCGTTCACCTTACGCACGAACGAAGACTCGATGACGTGGACTTCCATCTTGACACGGTCGTCGCGTCCCGTGCTTGCGCCGCCCGTCGGGGTCAACGCAAGCCACGGCACGTTCACAACGACTTCAAAATCGATTGGGGTGCCCTCGATTCCCGTGTTCCATACTTCGAATGTCCAAACTGTTTCGTGTGGACGGAAATAGTGGCTGGTCTCGGACACGGACAATTCCGGGCCGTTTGGACACCCTGCCAACGCAAATACACAGAACGCAACGCCCGCCAAGCAGACGCTGACCTTCAACCGGCCCATAGCCGAATCCTCCCTCTAGATGCACGATCTTGCAACATCCCGTATAGCACGTCAC
>CAIYET010000265.1 GCA_903925285.1 Candidatus Hydrogenedentota bacterium
ATAGAACTTCCTCTGTTCATGCTTCAAGTCCCGAAAATGGAGGGCCTTCCTTTCGGGAATCTTCTGGTCCGGTTTCCGCCCCGCATTGATTCGGTTTCTGACTTCGTCCACAAGTTTGACTTCATTCAGTTCGTTGGCACGCCTTAGAATGACGCCAGAGAGTACAAACCATTCTGAACTGCCTTGGCCAAATCGAAACCCCTCGTCGCCCGATTCGTCGATATAGGATATGAACGTCGGTTTCTGATCCATCATCAAAAGTCCTTGGCTCGTCAATACGACACCTGCGCGGATTCCGAGAGTATAACAGCCACGTGTCGCTTGGTGCATTTAGATGGCCGGGCCCAGCACAAAGCGAACGACTCGGAACGCGCGATCGGCTTTGACCCGAAACCCAAAAACTACCCCGTGAGTTTGAGTGAAGCCCATGATTTGCACGGGGTGGTCGGCGTTCCCCCCGTGACCCGGATACCCCTACCGGCTGATGCGCGATCTTCGAAGCCTTCGACCTCGACGACGCGCTACGCCTCGACGCGTCCATCCCCGCGTGTATCCTGTGGCCATCGCGGGCTTAGTTGACTGAAGTGGTAGACAAATGGCTGGCGCCTTCGCCGCTTCGATGACTCGTTGCTTGTCGGGGATGTTGCCGGACAACAGCTTGAGTGGCTGCGTTGGCCTACAGGACGGTACCCGGCATCGAGTCGATGCTTGACCTATCCGAAGCCATCGACGCCCTGTAGGTTGTCTTCGACAAGCACGCTCGGACCTTGGCACGCCTCGCGGTTTCGCCCTGTTCTTCGATGCTCTGCAAAGTGCTGGAGAAGAGCAGGCGATGGATCCCCCGTGGATCCCCGAAGGAATTGACAAACGAAAAGCGCCAGCAGGCTATCTCTCTAACCTGCTGGCGCTGAATGTCTTAGAATGGCGCGCTCGGCGCGACTCGAACGCGCGACCCCTAGCTCCGGAGGCTAGTGCTCTATCCAAACTGAGCTACGAGCGCGTGCCATGTGTCAATCACGGGCAGTGGAGCCCGCGCAACACTGAAAGCACTCTACACGATGACCGGATCGCAAAGCAAATTCGCGCACTTGCCTTGTGGGTCCCGCTTGGTTACACTCAGCGCTCTGTCTTGAGGAGACCCCGCAATGCGACGGTATATCGTGACACTGGGAATGGCGGCCATTTGGCTTCTGGCGCTGGGCGCATATGCCGCTGGCGGGCGAGTCCATGCTGAGATGGGACGGCAGGGATGGTTCTACTATCTGGCACACGACGAACCGATGTTGCCCGAACTCGGTTCATTCCTGTCGGACGACGATTTGTGGCACGCGTATTACTCGGGATGTCTGTTTCCGGATTGGGGCTATGCCGCAGGCGGCGTTAACCGCGACGCGGGTGAGGATTGTCACTGGCGCGAGTTTTTGGACCGGTATTTCGAGGTGTTGCGTGCGAAGTATCCGCCGCCGTGGGACCATGAAACGAAGCGGCATATCGCGTTCTTCTTCGGCGCGGTCACGCATGACTTGACGGATCTCCCGTGGCACTTCAATGAAGGCGCAAACGTGGCCTTCGAGAATCGCGGCCACCTCGAAGACGTCAAACCCAACGCAGACCTCGATTCCGTGTGCCACCTCTTCACGCAGGCGGATTACGGCACGTTGCCTGGTTTGCAGGGAACTATCTGGTTTCCAAGGGACGACCTGCTCGAAGCATTCGCAAAACGGGGCAAGAACGTTCCACCCGACCAACTCGAAGCCGGACGTCGGCTGCTAAGCGCCGCTTCCATCGGCACGGCGGCATTCGGCTCGCTGGCGTACTGGCACAATAAGATGATATACCCATGGACGCACCAGCATTACGAGGACTACTACTACGGTGGCGTCCAGCACGGCGCGGCGTTGAGCGCGATGTGCATCCGTTACTGGTATGCGCGCCTGCAAAACTGGAGCTGCCTTCAGGACATGCCCGACTATTCCTGTAAACCGCCCGGATACGTCGCGCATGCGCCGTGCCGCGATTCGAGTATCGGCAGCGCGTTGCCGGACAACAATGCGGGCGTCGAACCTTTGCTCGACGTGTCGCGCGACGACACGGGAAACGAGCGCCGCAGTCTGCTTCATTTCACGCTCGATAATGTGCCGTCCGCCGCGAAGGTCGTCAGCGCGAAACTGTGGCTCTTCTTCGCCGGTTGGCGCGATTCCGGTTCCGAGAAGGAAACCGTTATCGAGGCATATGCGGTGAACCGGACGTGGAATGCCGGAAGCGGCGTGACGAACGCCGTCAACGGAGTCGGCGGACGCGCCGCATTGGACGGTGAAACAACCTGGAAGACGCCGTGGCAGATGCCTGGATGCGACGGCCCAGGTGACGACCGGGACGTAGCGCCCGCAGCATCGACGCCCATCAGTCCGGCGGACCGCGCGGGATGCTGGAAGGCGTGGGACATAACGGCACTGGTCCAACGATGGATCGATAAGCCAGCTTCAAATAACGGCATACTACTACGCCTTGGAACACCAACCGGCGAAGCGACCTTCATCTCGTCCGAAGCGTTCAAGTCCCGCGAAGACGACTATTGCGGCGGAACGCGCATCGAACAGCGTCCAATGCTGATCGTTCGGATTGCCTCCTGAAGAATCTCTTGCGTATTGCAGCGGAAGTTACGTAACTTACGTTTGGACAGGCTTGTCCCCCAAGGCTTTGGAAGGATTTACTCGCTCA
>CAIYET010000266.1 GCA_903925285.1 Candidatus Hydrogenedentota bacterium
AAGCCTAAAGCCTAAAGCCTAAAGCCTGATCGGGAGCCTGGTTTTTTGAATTATGCGCGCCGTAGCTCGCCCAGACTTCACCTTCCGCGAGGAACCATCGAGGGACTCGCGGCATGGGCGGTGTTCGCAGTCGTAGTCGTCTCGTTGCGGGGCATTCGCTGGGACGAAGATTATGAATTCGCGCAAATCGTGACGCGCTCGATCGCCTATCCCGAAGGCCATCCGCTTTTCGTTTTCGTCCGCAACCTCTTCAATATCCAAGTCTATGGCGCCGCCGCGCTGTACGCACTGACGCATAGCGCGGACTTTGTCTGTGCCGTCCGCAACATTCTGTTTCTCGCGGCGACCGTCGTGCCGGTCTACGTGCTGGGCACGCTGATGTCGGGCCGGGCGCTGTGCGGACATGTGGCGGCGGTATTCGTGCTGCTCGGCACGCACCTCGAACTCGACGGCAGTTATCCATTACAGACATGGGGCCATTTTTTCTCGAACGACCACATCGGCATGGGCTATGCCCTCACGGCAGCGTGCGCGGTGGCATGGAGGCGGTACCGGCTCGGCTACTTCCTCGTGGGCCTGATGCCGTGCGTGTGTGCGGGCCAGATGCCGGCGCTGCTCGGGTTGGCACTTGTCCTCGCGCTCGTCGCCGTGCGCGAACGGCGGTGGCGCGATCTCGCGGATGGAATGGCGGGCATGACGTTGGGACTCGCACTGTGCGGCGTTTTCACATTGGCGATGTTGCCGTTCCACGTGCCGCCAGCAGTAACGGGCGCCTACGCGGCACAGGGCGATGTGCAACGTCTCTGGGCCACGTTCGTCGAGGCAGGCATGCCTTCCGCGAACGCCAATCTGGCCATGCTCTTGTTTCTGCTCTTCGCGTTGGCAGCGTCGCGCGTCGAACGCTACCGGCGCGACTTCCAGCCGTGGCGATGGATGTTCCTATACGGTGGCATCGCGGCGGCTTTGGTGTGGGGCGTTATGGCGCTGCACCTGCTGCTGGGTCCACGGACCCCATATTGGCTCCTCGGCTGGATGCCCTATCGCATGAGCAATCATGTAGTCATTCTGTTGGTGGCCGGCCTCCCCGCTATTGTGGCTGCAACCGATCCGTTGCGGGGCGGGCGTGTGGCGGCGGGCCTCGTCATCATGATCTCCGCGCTGCTATGCGGCATCGCAAGCCCTTTCGCACACGATTGGACGCACGGGGTCGTGTCGCCGGAAGGACTGTTCTTCTTCATGTGCGGCGCCGCCGCGACGCTCGTGCATGCCGCATTGCGCGACGACAAACCGTTTCGCGTCCGATGGACTATCGCGGCTTTTGGCGCGCTGATCGTCGTAGCGATGAATCACCGGTTCGGCGCGGGCTGCATTCTGGCGGGCGCGATCGCACGCGTGGGCGTTGACCGGTTTCTGCGCCGTATGCCACGCCAACATGAGTGGCTTCAGTTGAAGGCGGTACGGGGCAACGCGCTGGCCCTCGTAGCGGCGCTCGTATTGGCGGTGCTCGTTTTCCAGCAGTGGCGCGACCAGGCGTGGCTGCCGCGGACGCCGTTCGACCGCCAGGCCGCGGTATACCTGCTTCGCAATAACCGTGCAGACGCCCTCATCGCGACGCGCCCCGATCAGTATTCCATGCAAGCGTGTCTCAACCATCCAATCATGACAAGCCTCGCGTTGCCGATATGCCCGGTATCTCAACCGACCCTCGGTCCCGCCGTCGATAAACTGTATCATGAGATCTATGGTATTAACTTGTCAACATATGTCGGACAGCAACGAAACTGGACAGCGGTTTGGCGCGAACGCGGCAAGAGCGAATGGACGCGCCTCGCCAATGCGTACGGGTTTCAATTCGTCCTCGCACCCAACCATGTCGGCATCGATCTGCCCGCAGTGCTGATTGGCGAAACGGAGAGTCTGTACGAAGTGCCCAAATTATGAATTAGGAATTATGTAAGACTTTAGCCGTTTGGCGTGGTATTTGGCGGTAAAGATGGCATTTGGCCAGTTCGTAGGTAGTCGGTAATGGCGTCGT
>CAIYET010000267.1 GCA_903925285.1 Candidatus Hydrogenedentota bacterium
GATCCGAAGCGGCTGCTTGAATCACCCAAGAGGCGCAAGGCTTTCGCGCCTCTAGGAAGAGGATCTAAGGGCGCGGAAGCCTTGTGCGCGGGTGTTGTTTTTAACGCGCTTTAGCGTGCTCCTCTTTGCACCCGGCTGAAGCCTTCGTTCTCAATAGTCCTTCGTTTGCGTTCTGTTCATGGTTGAACGTGGCCAAGTCTCTGCGGATCGGGGCGCTTACAATTCGCTTGACGCCTTTGTTGCAAGGGTGTACAATGAATAACCTTCGTGTGGTTGCGGGGTTGTGTCGATGGCGACTCAAGTTGTCAGAGTGTGTTGGTAGTGCCAGTTTCTGGAAGGAGAATCGAAACCATGAGGGACATCAAGCGTGTAGCAGTATTGGGTTCTGGGGTGATGGGCGGCGCCATTTCGGCGCATCTCGCCAATTGTGGTATCCCGAGTATTATGTTGGATATCGTTCCCCCGAATCTGTCCGACAAGGACAAACAGAATCCGGAGAAACGCAACGGTTTCGCGGCAGCGAGTAGGGCGGCGTTGCTGAAGACGAAACCATCGCCACTCTACCGGAAGTCCGGGGTCGACCTGATCGAGATAGGCAATTTCGACGATGATTTTGCGAAGATCGGCGATTGCGACTGGATTTTCGAGGTCGTGAAGGAAGACTTGAAGATCAAGACGCTGACCTTCGAGAAGGTGGCCAAGTATCGTGCGAAAGGCTCGATTGTCAGCTCGAACACGAGCGGCATCCCCATTGCGTCGATGTTGGCGCCGATGGACGAAGACATGCGCAAGCATTTCGTGGGCACCCATTTTTTCAATCCTCCGCGGTACCTGAAGCTGCTCGAAATCATTCCCGGCCCGGATACGCTTCCCGAGGTCGTCGCTTCCATGGCGGCATTCGGAGAAAACGTGTTGGGCAAGGGCGTCGTGTACGCGAAGGACACGCCGAATTTCGTCGCAAACCGCATCCTCACCTTTATGATGTCGTACATCATGCACGAGATGACGAAGGATGAGTTCAAGTTGACGTTCGAGGAAGTGGACGCGCTGACGGGGCCGGTCATCGGTCATGCATCGTCGGCCACGTTCCGCACGGGCGATTTGGTGGGCATGGACACGTTCGTGCATGTCGTTGCGAACGTGTATAACGGCTGCCCGAACGATGAACGGCGCGACTTGATGGTTTCGCCGCCGTGGCTCGCGAAGATGATTGAAAAGGGCTATTACGGCTCGAAGTCGGGTTCGGGGTTCTTCAAGAAGACTTCGGAGAAGAATGAAAAGGGTAAGCCGGTCATTCTATCGCTCGATCCGGCGACGATCGAGTACGTGCCGCAGGTGAAACCGATGTTCGACTGCATCGGCGCTGCGAAGAAGGCGAAGACGCTCGAAGAAAAAGTGCGGATCATGCATTCGGGCGAGGACAAGGGTTCGAAGTTCTTGTGGAAAGTTTTCGCGAATAGCGCGTTGTATACCGCGAATCGCATTCCGGAAATTGCGGACGATATCGTCAATATCGACAATGCGCTGAAGTGGGGTTTCGCGTGGGAGCAGGGCCTCTTCGAGGCGTGGGACACGTTGGGCTTCAATGCGGTTTGCGACAAGATGGAAGCCGACGGCCTGAAGTTGCCGCCGATCGCCGTGGCGATGAAAGCGGCGGGCGCGGATGCCTTTTACAAGAAGGTTAACGGGAAGAAGTGCTTCTTCGACATGGCGAGCAAGGGCTACAAGCCGATTCCGGTGTCGTCCAATGCGCTGGTCTTGGCCGATGTGAAGGAAGCCAAGGGCGTCGTGATCAAGAACGATGACGCGAGCCTGATCGACTTGGGCGACGGCATCCTGTGCTGTGAATTCCACTGCAAGATGAATGTCGTGGGACCGGGCATCGTCGAGGCGCTCAACGAAGCGACGCGGCGCGTGGATGATGGCGAGTTCGCGGGTTTGGTGGTGGGCAATCAGGGGCCGCATTTCTCGGCGGGCGCCAACCTGATGCTGATCCTGATGTTTATCAACAACAATGACTGGGAAGCGGTGCGTAAGATGATCACCGAGTTCCAGGCGGCGAACATGCGTTTACGGCTGTGCCGTGGGCCGGTCGTGTCGACGCCGCACCATTACACCTTTGGCGGCGGCGTCGAAATGGCGCAGCACGCGGACCGTGCGGTGATCGCGGGTGAGACGTACGCCGGATTGGTCGAGGCGGGCGTCGGCGTGATCCCGGCGGGCGGCGGTACGAAGGAAATGCTGCGGCGCGCGATGACGTATGTGCCGGTCGGCGTTCCCGATCCGAGTCCTTACCCTTATATTAGGCGCGCGTTCGAAAGCATTGCGACTGCGAAGGTTGGCACGAGCGGCGCGGAAGCGATCGAGCTTGGGCTTTTCTCGGAGAACGATATTGTGGTGGCGAATTGCGACCAGCAGGTTAAGCGTGCGAAGGACGTATGTCTGGGCATGCTCAAAGCCGGGTATACGGCGCCGTTGGAGTCGCGGATGACGGTGCTGGGCGAGCCGGTCCGGTCTGCGTTCCGGGCGGGCCTCTACAATATGGTGCAGTCCGGCTGGGCGACCGAGCATGACAGTGTCGTTTCGATGAAGGTGGCGCATGTGCTGACCGGCGGCGATCGCGTTGTGGGTTCGACGTTGTCCGAGCGGGACGCGCTGGAATTGGAATGCGAGGCGTTTCTGAGCCTGTGCGGCATGGAAAAGACGCAACAACGCATCCAGTTTATGTTGATGAACAACAAACCGTTGCGGAACTAGGGGCCTTTTGGGCCATGGCGAACGGAAACTATCAGGTAAACTGTTGTGACGTTTAAGGAGATAAGTACATGAATGACGTTTATGTCGTAGCCGCCGCCCGTACGGCGGTTGGAAAATCCAAGCGCACATTGGCCTCGGTGCGCCCCGAAGATATGGCGGGACCGGTGTTGAGGGCCGTCGTCGAGCGCGCCGGCATCACGGCGGACAAGGTCCAGGACATCGTTCTGGGCTGCGCGTTCCCGGAAGGGGAAGCGGGTATGAATATTGCCCGTATTATTGCGATCGCGGCAGGGTTCCCCGACACCGTTCCGGCGATGACGCTGAACCGGTTCTGCTCGTCCGGACTCGAAGCGATCGCCGGTACGGCAGCGAAGATCCGTTGTGGGTTGCTCGATATCGCGATTGCCGGCGGCGTCGAGAGCATGAGCATGATTCCGATGAGCGGGAACAAGTTTGCGCCCGATCCCCGGATGACCATCGAGCACCCGGAACTCTATATCAGCATGGGCAATTGCGGCGACAATGTGGCCCGCGATTTCGGTATCAGCCGCGAAGAGATGGACCAGTGGGCGTTCCGTAGCGTTCAGCGCGCCCTCGCCGCCATCGAAGCGGGTAAGTTCAAAGAGCAAATCGTCCCGATCGAGGTCAAGACTCCGAAAGGTACGATTATCTTCGACACGGACGAGGGTCCGCGACGCGATACCACGCTCGAAGGGCTGCAAAAACTCAAACCCGCGTTCGCGGGGCCGGGCAAGAAAGGCTTCGCCACGGCGGGCAATTCGAGTCAGACCAGCGACGCGGCATCCGTCCTCCTGCTAATGAGTGAAAAGGCCGTCAAGGCGACCGGTGCCAAGCCGATGGCCAAGGTCCTCGGCTACAACGTCTCGGCAGGCGACTGCAAGTATCTCGGACCGCCACAGTTGCTGGCCATCCCGAGGGCATGCGAATTATCCGGCATATCCGTGGCGGATGTGGGGCTTTTCGAGAATAACGAAGCTTTCTCGTCCCAATGCCTGCTGGTTGTGCGCGATCTCAAGCTCGATCCGGAGACGGTCAACGTCAATGGCGGCGCCATTGCGCTGGGCCATCCGCTCGGTTGCACGGGCGGTAAACTTTCGACGCAGCTCATTTACGAGATGCGTGCGCGCGGCGTGCGCTACGGCGTCGTGACCATGTGCATCGGCGGCGGCATGGGCGCGGCCGGCGTATACGAGCTGTGCGACTGACGTTCTCCGCACGAGTAGTCTTTCTTGCGGCCCCGGATCGCGGTCCGGGGCCGCAAGGCTTTTCAGGAATAACCTGCCGCTTCCGCTGGTTCCTACAACGAGCACAGGCGAAAAAGGGGTTGCATTCTGGAGAGTCTCATGTTATAGTGAACCTAGTTGGCGCAAGGGAAAGGCGAGCGGATTGATGCCGTTCCCTAGTACCTTGGCGCGAAAAACCTGTTGACATTAGGCGAGTGGAAGTGTATAGTTGACAAGAGATGTGACGTTATGTTCGCCGTGATACGTGTTGGGCGTGCATGATTGATTGTGGGATAACAGGTGTTTGAAGTACGCGGAGCCGGAAGCTGTGTAGCCCGGCCGCTTGATGTATTTGTGATATAGTGCTACATACGTGTAGTGGTTTATTGGAAACGAACGGACGGAACGCCAAGACGCTTAAGGAGAACGGAAGATGGGGAGCAAGAAGAAATTAGTACTTGCGTCACTTGTCAGCTTGATGATGGTGCTTGCTTTCGTGATCGGCCTCGTGCCGAACCACGCGACATTGGGCGCCAGGGCCGCAAGCGGCGGTGGCGGACGTGTAGACATGGTCGACCTGCTCAACGCGGTGCTCGACCTCAAGTCCGACTCGCCAGTAATCCTGATCACGGTTTCCGATCCGCGCACCGGCGCCATTATCAAGGTTCCGGCCGACACCATCCAAGCGTCGCTCGCTGTGCGTGCTGTTGCCCTTGGCGACGCAGGCAACGTGGCGTATGGCATGGACGGAACATGGGAGGGCCAAGAAGCGTGGGTGGGTGAATGGTTCTCCGGCGTCACGAACGAGAAGCCGTACCGAAGCTCCATCGACCTGCTCCCGGCCATCACGGCCGCGACGCAAGGCGTGCAGACCGCGCATTACATTTACGCGCTCGCCGAGGCCTCCGTGCTGCTGCAAGGCCTGCAAGCTGAGATTACATACTCCCTGCGTTCCCCAGGCCCGGCTGACCCCGGAACGCCAAAACAAATCTTCCTCGAAGCGATGGACGCCTCCATCGATCTCAATAAAAACGGCATTCCAGACAACATCGTCGACACCGTTTATGACGGCGAAACATGGTTGGTGACCTACAGAACAACGTTGTACGACGATCTGGGCGCTGACGTGGGAACGGCCCTTCGACAGACCGTCGTCGCAAGCCTTAGCGACATCAGCGGCGCCAAGGCGGCCGGCGTCATTACCGTTTCCCCCGATCCGGCTGTCATCATTACCGCACCGAACACCGACGCCCTCCTCGAAAACGGACTGTTGGCGGTTGACGACCCCAGTACCCCGGCCGACGAATCCGAATCCGCTTTCGTGATCGTGTCGGTTGTCGACAATCGCGAAAACTTGATTGTCGACCCACTCCAGGCATTGCTGACCGAGACCAATGGTCTCGTTCCGTCCACCACGCTCGCGTGGGCGGACGGCGTGAACGCCAAAGCGCCATCCGGCGGCCAGGTCTTGCTGGCATCTCCGACCGGTGCGCAGCGCTACGTGGCAATTTCCCTTGTCGCCATCAAAGCAGACGGAAGCTACCGCGAAATCTCCGAAGAACTGCCCGAAGGCCTATCCATTGACGTCGCCTTCCGCGGCCTGGATATCCCCGCCGACGCAGATGTGCAACTTTCCGCCTATCCCGTCAAGGTCACAAAACCGCTTGCTGGCTACGAACTAACGAATCTGGGCACCACCCAAGAAGAAGAAAACGCGCAGTTCTGGGAAGTCAAGGCCCTCCGCGACCCGGCGCTTCTCCCGTCACAACAGGGTCCAGACGAATTTGTCGCAAGCCTGACGCGCGGTTCCGCCGTGTTTGCGCCATTCAAGGTCACGATGCGCATCGATTCGCTCACCCCGGACAAAGGCGCGGTTCTCGAGCAAACGCCGACCACCATCCTCGGCGACTTCGGCGTTACGGCGGCCATGACACTCGTTGAGGCGCAGAATGCCTATGGCGTCTATTTCGGCGACTGGCCGACATCAGCGGAGTTCTCTACGGCAAATACAATGGTAATCACGATCGAACCCGGCGGGCTGCAAGCCCTCCACGTCAAGGCTTCGCCAAGGACGACGCCCGGCTTCGTTAACGTCACTGTAGTTGACCGACTCAACCCATCCGACACGGCCCTCAAATCAAATGGCTTCAAATACATGTACAAACTTACGACCGCCGCCTCGCCCGCTATTGGCGGCACCATTGCGATCTCTCCGGCGGCCAACGGCCCGCTGTACGATCCAAGCGACTCGGTGACGTTGACGGCCACCGCCGCCGCTGGCTACACATTCAGAGAGTGGCAAATCAATAACGGTACGGCGCTACCTCCTATTACCGATGCCGAGACCATCATCACCATGGATAGCAACGTGACGGCAACGGCGGTGTTCGACGTGAACGAGTTCACGTTGACAACGACCGTGTCGCCGGGTCCACAGGCGGGGACCATCGAGAAGCAGCCGGACCAGGCCTTCTACGCACCAGATGCGATCATCGGCCTCATCGCGCGTGCCGCCGCCGGTTACAGGTTCCTCAATTGGACCCAGGATGTCTCCGGTACGAACCCGAGCACCAGCATCATCATGGACGGGAACAAGAACGTCACCGCGAACTTTGCGGAAATCCCGACTTACAGGCTAGATAAAGTCATCACCCCGGAGGGATCGGGAACGATCACAGTCACGCCAGACCCGACACGTCCACCAAACGAGTATGAGGCCGGCACGCTGCTAACGCTGACTGCGGTCCCAAGCCCAGGATATGACTTCTCGAGTTGGGGCGAAGGCGTGATCCAAGACTTGGTCAATCCGCGCGTGGCAACCGTCACCATCACGGGCAACATGATCGTGACAGCGACCTTCGTCAAAGTCTCGACGATCACCCTGCTTTCGTCGACGGGCGGTCATGTCAAGGGCAACGACGGCGCCACCATCAATCCGGGCCCCCTCGTGAAGAACAATGGTGACGAGTTCACACTCATCGCCGTGGCCGACGCCCAATACAGCTTCGCCCGATGGGAAGACGGAGCAGGAAGCCTACTTGGTTCCAACGGTACCTATGTCCTCACTGTGACGGCCGACCTAACGATCAAGCCCGTCTTTACTTTTAACGGATGGCTGTTAAACACTTCCGTGCTGCCGGGGCCGGCGGCAGGATCCATCGTGAAAGACCCGGATCTGCCTGCGTACCCAACCTTCACTACCGTCAGCCTGGTTGCCCACGCAGCCGCAGGTTATAGGTTCAACTCCTGGAGTGGTAACGTCGCAGACACGACCCTCGCCGCGACCAGCATATACATGGAGAAGAACGAGAACGTGACGGCGACCTTCCAGAAGATCTGGACGATTACCCTACTTGGTTCCACGGGTGGTCACGTCATGGACGGCGCCAACATCCTTGCGCCGGGTTCCTACTCCCCAGTTCCAGATGGTTACGTGAAAACGCTTGAGGCCGTCTCCGACGCCAGGTATACCTTCCTCAGGTGGGAAGACGGGGCAGGAAACCAACTGGTCACGACCGCCGTGTACACCTTTACGGTGACATCCGACCTAACGATCAAACCCGTCTTCAGTTTCAACGGATTTACCTTAGCCACTTCCGTGCTGCCAGTGGGCGCGGGAACCATCGACAAGCTGCCGGATCAGCCCCTTTACGCACTTGACACGGTGGTAACACTGCAGGCGAACTCCAGTGCGGGATACATCTTCACAAGTTGGAACGGTGCCACCGCCGATCCGTCAGACCCGACCAAGGCAACCGTCACCATCACAGCCGATACGACCGTGACGGCGAACTTCACCGTGGTGCAGCCAGAGAACGTTGTCCTGAAGACGATTGTGTCGCCACCCGGTTGGGGTACCGTGACTCCGGCAGGCGAGACACAGCACCCAATTAGTGCGACCGTCCCCGTTGGGTTATTGGCTCAAGCAGCCGCAGGTTATCAATTCTACGAATGGACCGGCAACGTTGTGGACACACTCAACGCCTCGACCTCGATATACATGACGCAGGACGAGACTGTGACGGCGACATTCGAGGTGAAGAAATGGACGGTTACACTGCTTCCATCGACGGGAGGCTACGTAATCGACAATACTGACGACAGCACAATCGCTCCTGGCGACCACGTGGTGCCGAACGGCACACCGGTAACGATCAAGGCCATCCCCGATGCCGGTTACGGCTTCGTCAAGTGGGAAGACGGGGCAGGAAACGAACTGAGCACCGACGCAATCTACGCCTTCACGGTTACGTCCGACCTTACGATCATGCCCATCTTCAGCGAACTGACCTACATGTTGACGACATCCGTCATCGGTGGTAACGGGACGCTTGCTCCGCTGACGGGACCGCAGACACAAAACGCAGTGGTGAACCTGCTGGCCACGCCGGCTACCGGCTACCAAGTGAAGACATGGACCGGCACGGAGGACAATACGCTCAAGACCAACACCAACACGGTGAGAATGTCAAGCGCCAAGACAGTGACCGTGGAATTCGAAGTCAGCCCAACCTACATCCTGACGATCGACATCAACCCGGTGGGCGCAGGCACCGTCACGACGGACCTAAGTGCCCCGTACCTGAGCGGTACTGTGGTAACCCTGACGGCGAACCCCGCAGCGCTCTACAGGTTCAAGAGTTGGACTAACGCGATTCCTGTCGCGACTGACCCAACAAAGGCAACTGTCACCATTGCGAATGCCAATGTGACCGTGACGGCCCTGTTCGAGCTTATTCCAACCTACACCCTGACGGTCAACATCGACCCAGTGGGCGCAGGCACCGTCACGGCAGTTCCTACAGGTCCATCATACATGGCCGGAACAACGGTAACGCTGACGGCAAACGCCAACTCTGGGTATACCTTCCTGAGTTGGGCAGACGGCGCGGTCGCGGTTCCAGGCGCCCCACTCTCGGCAACGGTTACCATCGGAACAGCCAATGCAACCGTGTCGGCGCACTTTGCGCCCGCGAAAGTCACCTTGACAACGCGAGTGGTGCCGCTCGGTTCAGGTACCGTGAACGGGGATCAGCCGGGCCTGACCCAGTGGGATAAGGGCCAAACAGTCGAACTTCTAGCCAAGGCAGAGCAAGGTTATGAATTCGAGTCCTGGACTGGCAATGTCGCGAACGCACTCAACGCGTCCACAAACATAATAATGAATGCAGACGAGATCGTGACTGCAAACTTCAAGAAAGCGGCAGTCTGGACCGTTACCTTGATCCAGTCGACGGGCGGTCATGTCGTAGACGAAACCGGCGCTATCATCGCTCCGGGGTCCTACCTTTACCCGAACGGAACCGAGGCAACCCTCATCGCCGTGCCCGACGCCGCTTACAGCTTCGTCGAGTGGCAAGACGGGGAAAGAATTCAATTGAGCGCCAACGCGACCTACATCTTCACGGTAAAGGCCGATGTAGCGATCAAGCCAATTTTCGCTTCCAACCAAGTCGTCATCAACAGCATCACGCCGGGTGAGGCATGGTTGTTCGGAGGCGTGGTCGCCAAGATCCAAGGCCAGGGATTCAAACGCAACAGCACCCTAACCTTTAACGATCTGACCATTGCCCCCGCGAACCGGAATTTCATCGACTCGACGCTCATCACCTTCGTTGTGCCGCCGTTGGCCGAGCAGTTGGCGCAGACTGAATTCAACTCGAAACCCACTGCCGCGCCCGATGCGCAGCCGAGCATAAGCGTCACAGTCGAGGTGAGCAACGGTGCAAACCAGAGCGATACTAGCACGTTCCAATACAAACGCTACGATGTAGACGTTGACAGTGTCGTGACGACGGCCTTCCAAGTCACATACAGCGCGAAAGCGACTACCAGCAAGTATATCCCGTTCGCGCTGGATGGCGTGGCAAACAACCTGGGTATCTTCCCAACAACAACCAACGGCGCCGACTTCACGCTTCCGCAGCCGAATACGGCCCCCATTCGCTCGACCTACGGCCTGATCCGCGCGGCGAAGCGGCCGACTACAGGTGCATCCCCGCTGCTGACCAACAGAATCGACAGCGTGGCTGGCCAGAATAGTAGGCCCGTCGCCAACGCGTGGGACTTCTCGATCCACTTCTACGACAGTGCCGTCAATCCGGCAGCGTTGCAGGCCGGCCTCAACCAGACCGGTGTTGTAACGGGCTTGCACGACGAACTGGCGAAATGGGTCTACGACCGAAAAGCAACGGGCTCTGGTAAGATCGCTTTCCCGACGGACGACACTGCCCTTACCGTGGGAACCATGGCCAAAGGTGTGACGACGTGGGCCACCGAAACTACGTTCGACTACGGCGCGCAACCTGCTGCGGAACTGGCGGGTCCGGCGCTCAACACGCCGTATCAGTCCACAGTCCTGCGCAATGAATACGTGACCGGGACGGCTGCGGCGGACAGGATGAACATCAAGCAGTTGACCGTGCGCGTTTACGACTTCAGTGCGTTTAGTCTACGCACGGGGCGCACGAACAACATCCTTAATCCGGCGCATGTCAGGCCCCTAGAAAGCACAAACCTTAATGCCAGTCTGACGGGTGGCTCTATACTTCACATCCATTCGGACAACGGTGGAATGGCATGGACCCGCGTCGGATTCCACAAGATGACGAAAGCCGGCGAGACAGTCGCTGGCGAGAACATCGGGCTCGTGAAACAGTGGGATCCGGACACAAGCTTGGAGATAGACGGCGGTCGGGACGAATTCGATATCTACGTTAAGATCCCGGCATATCCGAATCCTCCGACTGGTACCACAGCGAAGGCAGGTGTGTCCATCTATGCGATTGCCGACCTGTATCCGACCGGCGACGACATCTCTGGTACGCCGCTTTCGTCTGCCACGCCGATCGTGGTCATGACCGATTCGATCACCTACAAGGCGATTCCGGGCACCGGCCCCGGGTGGCTTCCGTGGCTCTTGGGTGTGGTTGGCCTGGTTGCGGCCATCGCCGTCGGCATCGCATTGTGGCCGCAAGGAAACGAAAGTGCTTCTGATGGTGGTGGTGGTGGTGGGCCGTGCTTCATCGCAACTGCGGCGTACGGCACCCCGTTGGCGGTGGACATCAACACATTGCGCGCGTTACGCGACACGGTTCTGTTGACCAGCACGGTTGGCACGGCCTTTGTCGAAGGTTACTACCACGTTAGCCCATATGTTGCAGACTTCGTGGCAAAGAGCCCGCTACTCGCGTCGATGGTACGGGTGGCCTTAGTACCGGTCATCATGCTGTCCAAGGTCGTCATGACGGCGCCCGTTTGGTCACTGAGCCTAGGTCTGGCTGCTGTGGCCGCTCTAATCGCACGGCGTTTGCTTAGCCGCAAGGCCTAGCAACAGCAACAAACGCGGTTTACTCCGGCGGGAGCTAGCAAGCTCCCGCCGGAGTTCTTTTTTCGATGCCAGCGCAGAGATTCCGTAAACGTTCCGTGAACGACGTCTTAACATTTTTCCAGGAATGTGGGAAGTTGATTTCGTCAACCGAGGAGGTCATGGAAGGTCCCTGGCTGGGCCGGGAACTGCTGCGGGCGGTAGGTCTGGATAGTTTCCTCGAGTCGGTTCTGGCACCGGGCCGGGAAGAAATTCCATGGGCGGTGATGGCACAGGTGTTGGTGCTGTCGCGGCTTTGCGACCCATCGAGCGAACTGCATATTGCCGAACATTCCTACGAACAAAGCGCCTTGCCAGACCTATTGGGGGTTCCGGCGGACAAGGTGAATGACGACCGGCTGTATCGTGCGCTCGATCGGTTGTTGCCGCATAAGGAAGCGTTGGAGCGGCATCTGAAGGACCGTTTGGGGACGCTGTTCGGCTTGGACTATGACCTGCTGTTGTATGACGTGACCTCGACGTATTTCGAAGGCGAGGCCAAGGGCAATGCGCAGGCGCAGCGGGGTTATTCGCGCGACGGGCGTTCGGACTGCAAACAGGTGTGCATCGGACTGGTGGTGAGCCGGTGCGGGATGCCGCTGGGCTATGAGGTCTTTGCGGGCAACCGCCACGATTCGACGACGATGGAACAAATCGTGGAGACGATGGAGCGACGCTACGGTCGTTCCAACCGCATCTGGGTCATGGACCGCGGGATGATTTCCGAAGAGCATATCGAGTTTTTGCAGCAGCACGGCCGGCGCTATCTCGTGGGCACGCCCAAGAGCGCGCTCAAAAAGTTTGAACACGAACTGCTTTCGCAAGACTGGGAAACGGTTCGCGAAGGACTCGAAGTCAAAAAGTGTCCTTCACCAAACGCACAAGAGACATTCATTCTGTGCCGTAGCGCCGACCGGCGCGAAAAAGAAAAGGCGATGCACGAACGTTTTGCCAAACGGATCCGCGAAGGGCTCGAGAAGATTGCCAAGGCGTGCGAACGCAAGATACAAGACCCGTTGACGATCGCGCAACGCGTCGGGC
>CAIYET010000268.1 GCA_903925285.1 Candidatus Hydrogenedentota bacterium
CGATCGATTTCTTATACGAATAGGCGGCAATGGTCTTCGCCTGCGCAACCAGCCGCACGATGTTCAAGTCGACGTCCTCGTGTTTATCGAAATCGGGATAGTAGGCCGAAAGCGACGCCACCATCGCCGAGAGGATCGCCATCGGGTGCGCCTGCGGCGGGAATCCCTCGAAGAACTTGAGCATGTCTTCGTGGATATAGCTATGGATGGTCAGTTTTCGCCGCCAGTCAGCGTACTCGAGCGTGTTCGGCAGATGTCCGTACACCAGCAAGTACGCCACGGTCGGAAATTTCGCGCGCGAGGCCAATTCCTCGATCGGGTAGCCGCGGTAACGCAGAATGCCTTGATCGCCGTCGATGAACGTAATGGCGCTCTTGCACGCCGAGGTGCTGACGAATCCCGGATCATACGTCACCACACCGGTCTTGTCGCGCAAATCGGTGATGTCGACCGCCCGCTCTCCCTCCGATCCCTGGATGATCGGAAACTCATACTCGTGTCCGTCGAGAATTAGTTTGGCCGTGCTCATCGTCGTCCCATCCTGTAGTTTGCGTGTATGGACACGCTCGATTTCGGGCAGCCCGCCCGCTCGTGGAAATTGAAAAGAGACTGGCGCGGAAACGATACACCAAGATGCCCGGAACGGTCAACCAAGCGTTAGAAGTTAGAAGTCAGTGCCAGCAGACTGTGGACGCCCCGTGAGGTAATCCGCAATCTGCAATCTGCAATCTGCAATCAAATGAGGCGGCCGCCGTCGCAGGCGATGACTGTGCCTGTGGTATAGCTGGAGGCGTCGGAGGCGAGGTAGACGACTGCGCCGACCATTTCGGAAGGCTGGGCGTGGCGGCCCATGGGCAGGTCTCGCAGGAATATCTGGTAGATCTCGGGGGTGTCGATCAACACGCGTGCGAACTTGGTCTCGGTTAGTCCGGGGCAAATCGCGTTGCATCGCACGCACGCGCCGCCGAGTTCTTTCGCGAAGGCTTTCGTCATCGAGATGACGGCGGCCTTGGTCATGGCGTAGACGCCTTGAAGCGGCGATGGCGATACGCCTGCGATCGAAGCGATGTTGATGATCGAGCCTGCACCTTGCGCGACCATCATGCGGGCGGCGTGCTGGCTCATCAGGAAATATCCTTTGACGTTGACCTCGAAGGTCTTGTCGAACACCGATTCGGGCGCGTCGATGACGGGACCGAAATAGGGGTTCGTGGCCGCGTTGTTTACAAGCACGTCGATGCGCCCAAACTCGGTGCGCACACGCTCGAACAATGCGGCGATGTGGTCAGGCTTGCCCGTATGGCACGCGACGGCCAGCGCGTGTCCGCCGCTGTCGTTGATCGCTTGGGCGACGGGTTCGAGTCCGGGCATGTTGCGCGCGGCCAGCACGACGGTCGCGCCGTACTCGGCCATGCCGCGCGCGACGGCCTCGCCGATTCCGCGGCTGGCGCCCGTAATAACGGCGATTTTCCCCTTCAAACTAAAATCCGCGATAGGCATATCCTGTTCCTCCACCGGCGCAACGCCGAACTGTGCAACGATATTCCGAATGACTCGCCAAGTCAAATGGCGTATTGTGCCAGGGCTGGGAAGTGGCATCGCGCATTGCGAACGTTGTAAGTTATACAGGCGGTGACGCCTCTTGCAGGCGATGTGTGGTGTGGATAAGGTTTCGGCAACGCGCGCTCCAAGCGGAGCATGAACAGGAAGGTAGGAGATCATGGCGGAAAAGAGTGTAGGTACCGATTCGTTGGCAATGAAGACCGAGGAAAAGTACGTGGGTAAGAAATTCCGCGTCGCGTTTATCGGGTGCGGCGGGATCTGCCAGACCCATATGGCGGCGTTAGCGGAAATGCCCGATGTCGAGGTGGTCGCGGGCGTGGACATTCTGCCGGAACGGCTGAAGGCGTTCCAGGAACGGTGGGGCGTGACGAAGCTCTACAAGGACTGGAAGAAGATGTTGAAAGAGGTGCGGCCCGACGGCGTGAGCGTCTGCACGCCGAACGGCGTCCATGCGGCGCCGGCCATCGATGCCTTGAACGCGGGCTGTCACGTGCTCGGCGAAAAGCCGATGGCGATGAATCCCGCCGAGTGCGAGAAAATGATCGCCGCTGCGAAGAAGAACAAGAAGAAGCTTGTGATAGGTTTCCAGTACCGCTATCATCCCCACACGCAGTTTCTGAAGCGTGCGCGCGACAATGGCGAGTTCGGCGACATCATGTTCGTGAAATGCCAGGCGTTGCGTCGGCGCGGCATTCCGAACTGGGGCGTGTTCGGCCAGAAGAAATTGCAGGGCGGTGGACCTATGATCGACATCGGCGTACACGTCATCGAGATGGCCCATTATTTCATGGGATCTCCGAAGCCCGTTGCGGCGTCGGGCAACACGTGGACGTATATGGGCAACAAGCTCTCGAAGGTCGTGTGCCCTTGGCCGAACTGGGATCACAAGACCTACACGGTCGAGGATCTTGCGATCGGGCACATTCGATTCGACAACGGCGCGATCTTGCAGATTGAAGCCAGCTTCGTCGCGCATATCGAAAAAGATATCTGGAATTTCAGTTTCATGGGCACGAAGGGGGGCGGCCAATGGGATCCGCCCATGCTGTTCGCGGATCATCACGACACGATGATGAACTCGACGCCGTATTTCGTGGGCGATCAAACCTCGTTCGATACGTTGTTCGCGATCAAGCTGCGCAACTGGGTCGACGGGTGCACGAAGAACACGCCGCTCGAAGCGCCGGGCGAAGCGGGCTTGGCTGTGCAGAAGATGCTCGATGGCGTCTACCGTGCCGCGGCGGCAGGCAAAGAGGTGGCCATCAAGTAGTTGCCCAGCCGATGATCGAACGTTTGACAAAGCCGGGGATTGTTCGTTGAGAGAACAATCCCCGGTTTTGAGCCTACCTCAGCGCTGGCTATTGGGTTGGTTGCGCCTTCGGATATTCGCGGATTAGGACGTGCGTAATCGCGCCGGTTTCGTTTCCGGCGCCTGAATCGACTGCCACGCCCACGCGCCCCCACCAATGGACCTTGCCGTTGAGGGCGACGCATTGGGCATTGTGCTCCCACGATTCGACGCGCGTGGGCTTGCCGCATGTGGCGATGACTGCGGCCATGTCCGCCACGGTGCCGGGAATGAACGTCTTGACGTCTATTTCTTGCAGCGGTCTCGTGAACCCCTGCGCCTGGCGTGGCAGCACAAGCGTCCTGACCATGCGATCACGCGGGACATGCGCAAGCAGTTCGACGCCGCCGGAGGCATGCAGGGCACGGCCCATATCCCGTTCCATCGAGGGCCACTCGGAGACAACGGCATTGCCCACGCATTCGTCCACGGCCCCTGTATCGGGCGGCGGGGTGAATTCGTCCCATGGCGTGAGGAACATGACAAATCGATATGCTCTGTCGCGATCCGCCGGATAGAAGTTCACGACCTCTAAATACTTGTCTGGGACGGGTCCGTCGGGAATGGGCAACGGGGCGTTTTCCGCCGCCTCTTCCGCCAACCGGGCTTGACGCCGGTGTATGTTGAACACGATCATCGCAAAGCTCAAGCACGCGATCAGTCCCGCGACAATTAAGTACCTCTTCCACGAGCGCGACGGCGGTTCGGATACGTAGTCCTTCGACCGGCTCCGCGATTGCGATACTTGGCGCGATTGCATGCGCCCGTCATCGCTGCTCGTCGTCACCGGGGCCGGGTACACGAAACCGTTCTTGGCTGCCTGGCCAGCTATGTAATCGAGACGCACGCGGTCGGCAATCTCCGCGGAAAGTTTCGCGGTCAGCCGACGTCCCGAATCGCTCTGATGTGTGGATAGACAGTCGCAGGTGGCAGTCGCTTCGGTCAGCCGACCCAGCGCCGATAGACATAACCCCTTGTAATACAAGACGTGTTTGCTGTCGGGACGATCACGATGGAGTTCATCGAGTAGACGTAACGCGTCCTCGTATCGTCCTTCCTTGTAGAGTTGCGTTGCGACCAGATAGTCGCGTTGCCTGTCTCCTGAACGCATGCTCTCCTTACTGCCCCAAGAACACCTTGTATGTTTATAAAACCATCTTATTGCCATTATACCGCAAATTCGCAAGAATGGAAAATAATGGTATCGGATAGCGCAACCTATAGATGAAGGGTGAAGGATGAAGGATGAAGGATGTAGGCTGTAGGCTGTAGGAAGGAAGCCTACATCCTACATCCTTCATCCTTAAAAGTAGAATGTCCCCTGGACTTTTGTTACTGTAGAGGCGTGGGTAGTTGCGATTTCCTACCGAACGATAACGTAACGTGGAGTCTCAGGGTTATGGCGCGACATGTTTTCTGCGGTGTGTTCACGGTGGCAATAGGCGCGGTGCTGGCGTCGTGCGGCGGGCCAGCGCCCGCACCTCCTGCGCCGCCCGTGCAACCGGCGACGCCGCCTTTGGCTGCGAGCGCACCGGCGGATGGCGATTGGCTGGTACTGCGGTTGTCGAACGAACCGGCACACCTCAATCCGATGACGTCGTCGGATTCGTATGCTTCGGCGATAAGCGAGTTGATCTTCGATTCGCTGGTCGAGCGCGACAACGCCACGCTCGCCATCAAACCGAGCTTGGCGGAGTCGTGGGACATCGCGCCGGACCACTTGACCTATACGTTCCACTTGCGCAAGGGCGTGACGTTTTCCGACGGGCAGCCGCTGACGGCACAGGACGTCAAGTTCACGTTCGACAAGCTCATGGAGCCAGCGACGGACGCGGCGGCGTTGCGCAATTACTATCAGGACGTCGCCTCGTGCGAGGCCCTCGACGATTACACGGTACGTTTCACGTGCAAGAAACCTTATTTCAAGCACCTGACGATGCTCGGAGAACTGCGGATCATGCCGAAGCATGTCTACGGCCAGGGCGATTTCAACACGCATCCGAACAACCGCAAACCCGTCGGGTCCGGACCGTACGTTTTCGAGGCGTGGGAAACGGGATCGCAGATTACCCTGATGCGAAACGAGAAGTATTGGAGGGCCAAGCCGCAGGTTCTCAAGCGCGCATACAAGATCATCACGGACGCGACGGCTGCGTTCCAGGTACTTGATCGGCAGGAATTGGACATGATGACGCTGACGCCGGAATTGTACGTGAACCGCGCATCGAAACCGGAGTTTCAAGCGAAATTCAACACGTATACGTTTTCGTCGTCGAGTTACAGCTATGTCGGCTGGAACTTGCGGCATCCTCAGTTCCAGGACAAGACGGTGCGGCAGGCGTTGACGATGTTGCTGGACCGCAAGCTGATCCTCGATACGATTTACTATGGGTTGGGCAAGGAGGTGACCGGCGAGGCGTTCGTCGACGGACCGGAATACGACGCGTCGATCAAGCCGTTGCCCTTCGATCCCGTGAAGGCGAAGCAGATGCTCGATGCGGCGGGCTGGGTCTATTCCGAGAAAGACGGCATCCGGATGAAGGACGGCGTCCCGTTCAAGTTTGAAATGTTGATTCGCGCGTCGTCGCCGGAGGCCGAGCAGGTAGCCACGGTGTTTCAGGAAGCACTCAAACGTGCGAATATCGTCATGACGATCCGCCCGCTCGAATGGGCGACGTTCCTGCAAAGCGTCGACGGACGCAATTTCGACTGCGTCATTCTCGGCTGGTCGATCCCGCCGATCGAAGAGGATCCGTATCAGGTGTGGCATGGTTCGCAGGCGGACAAGGGGTCGAACTTCGTGGGATTCAAGAATGCCGAGGCCGACAAGATTATGGAAGAGGCGCGGCTTGAGTTCGACGAGCCGAAGCGTTTCGAGATGTACCACCGTTTCCAAGCGATCCTCTATGATGAACAGCCGTATACGTTCTTGTTCTGCTTGCAGGAATTGGACGCGCTCGACAAGCGTTTCCAGAACGTAACCGTCTATAAGTTCGGTCTGGATTCGCGCGAATGGTGGGTGCCCGCCAACGCGCAACGGTACCATTGAGACTATGCGCGCATACCTGATCCGACGTTTTATGTTGATTGTGCCGACGTTCATCGGCATCAGTTTGATCACGTTTCTCGTGGTGCAACTGGCGCCGGGGAGTCCCGTTTATCTGAAGCTGCGCAAGGGCGAAGCGTCGCTCGGTTCCGATAGCATGTCGCAGAAGATCATCGAAGACACGAAGAAGCTGTACGGTCTCGACAAGCCGATCATGGTGCGGTATGCGATGTGGCTCGGCAAACTGGTAACCTTCGATTTCGGCAACTCGTATAAGGATCAGCGCTCGGTCCGCTCGAAAATCCTCGAAACGATCCCCGTCACGCTCCAGATCGAACTCATCGCCGTGCTGATCGTCTATCTCCTCGCGATCCCGATAGGCGTGTTCTCGGCGACGCACCAGCATTCGTGGCCAGACTACTGTACGACGTTTGTCCTGTTTGTCCTATACAGTTTGCCGAGTTTCTGGATGGCGATGTTGTTGATGCTGTTTCTCGGCGGCGGCCAATTTCTGGACTGGTTTCCGATCCATGGGTTGAATTCGTTCGGCGCGGAAGCGTTGTCGTGGCCGCGCTGGCTGTTAGACCGCGCGTGGCATTTGGCGCTGCCGGTGTTTTGCCTGACGTACGGCGGATTGGCGGGCCTGTCGCGATTCGCACGCGCGGGCATGATCGAAGTGATCCGTCAGGACTATATCCGCACCGCGCGCGCGTATGGATTCAGCGAGAAGATCGTGATCTTCAAGTATGCGATGCGAAACTCGCTGATACCGATCATCACATTGCTGGGCACGCTGTTACCCGACCTAATCGGCGGCAGTTTCATTATAGAGACTATCTTTTCGATTCCCGGCATGGGCCGTCTCGGTTTCGAGGCGGTGCTCTCGCGCGACTATCCCCTCATCATGGGCGTCTTGTCGATGTCCGCGTTCTTGACGCTGTTGGGATTGCTCCTTTCCGACGTCATGTACGCCATTGTCGACCCGCGGATAAAATTCGAATGAGACATAATCGGCAGACTTATTGGCAAATGGTGTTCCGCCAGTTCCGGAAGAACCGGCTCGCCGTACCAGCGCTGGGGATGGTTTTTTTCCTGTTCGCGGTCGCGCTGGGAGCGCCGTTTCTGGCTGGCGAGAGGCCCATCTATCTTCTGAAAAACGGACACCGTTACTGGTTTCCGAACGTGGTTGCCTACGAGGCGCTTAGGACAATCGATTTCACCGAATGGCGGCCGGGGCCGAACGATTTAGTGATTCGTCCGCCGTTTCCCTACGCGCCCGAACGATCGAGTCTGGGTGATCGTCTTCAAGGTCCAACGGCTCAACATTGGCTCGGCACGGACGACCGCGGGCGCGACGTATTGAGCAGAATGATTTGGGGCACGCGGATTTCAATGTCGGTAGGATTCGTAGCGATGGGCATCGCGATCATGATAGGCATGCTCTTCGGCTCCCTCGCCGGATACTACGGCGGCATCGTCGATCTCGCGGTACAACGGCTCATCGAAATCGTCATGTGCTTCCCCATGTTCTTCCTCATCCTGCTGCTGTTAGCGTCCCTGCCTCCCAGCATCTACAACATTATGGTCCTCATGGGGATCTTTGGCTGGACCGGCGTGGCGCGGCTGGTTCGCGGCGAATTCATGCGCCTGCGCGGGAGCGATTTCACCACCGCCGCGCGCGCGACGGGATTGAGCGACGCCCGCATCATGTTCCGCCACCTGCTGCCAAACGCGCTTTCGCCCGTATTGGTCAGCGCGACCTTCGGCGTCGCCGGGGCGATATTGACCGAGTCGGCGTTGAGCTTCCTCGGTTTCGGCGTACCGCCGCCCACGGCGAGTTGGGGCGAACTCTTGTCGCAGTCGCAACGCTTCGTAGACCGCGCTTGGTGGCTCGTGACGTTTCCGGGCCTGGCGATATTCGTGACGGTAACAGCGTTCAATCTGGTCGGCGAAGGTCTGCGCGACGCAATGGACCCGCGGTTGAGGCAATAGGATACACCTGCGCATGAAGGAGAATCTGAAATCTGAAATTTGAAATTTGAGATCTGAGATCTGAAATTTGAGATCTGAGATCTGAAATCTGAAATCTGAAATCTCAGATCGGCTTCTTGCGTTCAAGGATGGAATGGGTTTGGCAATTCTGTTAAGCGTTCGGAACTTGAAGACCTACTTCGCCACGGACGATGGCGATGCGCGGGCCGTAGACGGCGTGTCGTTCGATGTCGGCGCGGGCCGGACGGTTGCGCTCGTCGGCGAGAGCGGTTGCGGGAAGAGCGTCACGGCGCTGTCGATTCTGCGCCTCGTACCGAACCCGCCGGGGCGTATCGTGGACGGGGCGGTTTGGATGGACGGCACGGACCTGTTGAAAGAGCCGGAGTCGGCGATGCGCGCGATACGCGGCAACCGGATTTCGATGATCTTCCAAGAGCCGATGACTTCGCTGAATCCCGTGTTTCGCGTGGGCAAACAGATCGAGGCCGTCATCCGCCTGCACCGGCGCACTTCGGCGCACGACGCGCGCGCGCAGGCCATTCAACTGCTCGACAAGGTCGGCATCCCTTCGCCAGAGGAGCGCATCGACGATTATCCGCACCAGATGTCCGGCGGGATGCGCCAGCGCGTCATGATCGCCATGGCGCTCGCGTGCAAGCCGCGTCTGCTGATCGCGGACGAGCCGACGACGGCGCTCGACGTGACCATCCAGGCGCAAATCCTCGATCTGCTTCGCGCGTTACAGACCGAAACAGGCATGTCCGTTTTGTTGATCACGCACGACCTCGGCATCGTCGCCGAAACTGCCGAGCGTGTCGCGATCATGTACGCGGGCCAGATCGTCGAAGAAGCGGCGACCGAGGCGTTGTTCGCAGAGCCGAAACACCCGTATACACGAGGCCTTTTCGCGTCGCTGCCGACGCTCGACGGCGCGCGTAAACGGTTGCAGACGATCCCCGGCCAGGTCCCCGCCGCGACGCGTTTTCCGGACGGATGCCGGTTCCATCCACGATGCACCTACTGCATGGAGATCTGCAAGACACACGTCCCGGACGATTTCATCGTAGGCCCGGATCATCGCGCGGCATGCTGGCTATACGGCTCCGAGGAGGGCACACGGACATGAGCGAACCGCTGGTCATCGTGCGCGATCTCGTCAAGTACTTCCCCGTGCGCAAAGGCGTCTTTTCGCGCATATCGGGCGCGGTCCGCGCGGTCGACGGCGTCAGCTTCGCGATCCCGCGCGGCAAGACGCTCAGCATCGTCGGCGAGAGCGGCAGCGGCAAAACGACCACGGGGCGACTCGTGTTGCGCCTGATCGAGCCGACCTCGGGCAACGTCGCATTCGACGGCGCGGACGTGACGCGGCTCGAACGGCGCGGCCTGCGCACGTTGCGCAAACGGATGCAGCTCATCTTTCAGGACCCTTACGGTTCGCTCAATCCCCGCATGACGGTATACTCCGTGTTGGCCGAGGCGCTCGCGGCGCACAGTATCGTGCCGCGCGAAATGCGGCGCGACCGCGTCGCCGAACTGCTCGAGCGCGTCGGGCTTTCCGCCGAGGCCGCGGACCGGTATCCGCACGAATTCAGCGGCGGCCAACGGCAACGGATCGGCATCGCGCGTGCGCTGGCGGTCGAACCCGACTTGATCGTCGCCGACGAACCCGTGTCGGCGCTCGACGTGTCGATCCAGGCCCAGATCCTGAACCTCATGGCGGACCTGCAAACGCAACTGGGCCTGACCTACCTGTTCATCAGCCACAATCTCAGCGTCGTGCGCCACATCTCCGATCACGTCGCCGTGATGTATCTCGGCCGTCTCGTCGAGACCGCGCCCGTCGAGGAGTTGTTCGCACGCCCCGTCCATCCCTACACAACGGCCCTGCTCGCCGCCGCCCCGACGCCAACTACCGGCCCGCGCATATCGCGCCCAGTTGCGAAGGGCGACATCCCCAGCCCCCTGCACCCACCAACCGGCTGCCACTTCCATCCCCGCTGCCCCGACTGCATCGAAATCTGCCGAAACGTCTCGCCCTCGATAGTCGAAGTCGCCCCCGGCCACTCGGCAACCTGCCATGTCCACGCGCCTGTGCCGCACATTTGAAAGTGGTGGGGTTTGGGGTTTGGGGTTTGGGGCCACACGATCTCTATACCCCAAACCCAAAACCCCATACCCCATACCCCATACCCCATACCCCAGTAGCGCAGGGAAACAGCCTATAGGGGGCTACGGAGTTCGCACAACACGGAAGCCATGGTCGTCCGGGGTGGCCGGGCGGGGCGTTCGACTGCACTTGCGAAAGCGTACGCAGCTACCAGTCCCGCCCGGCTCTTGGTATTTGTCCAGGCCATGCCTGGAGCAGGGTAGCGGCCGGGTCATCACCGGTGCGCGGCGCGGGCATCCGTGGACGCTCGCGATCAGGCGGCGCGATGAGCTGGAAAGGCGGAACCCGATATTGTTGTTCGTGTTCGTCGGGGTGTTGTTATTACGATACGCGGAACGACAGTTGTTGAAGTTGTTGTTCCAGTTGCCGCCCCGATTGACGCGGTTCGTGCCACCTTCGGCCACTATCCTTCATTCGCGGCGAACCACGTCCGCCGCAAAGCCATTGTGTTCGCGTGCGAGATGTGCGCGATCAGGCTTCCCGCGCTCTGCATCAGCGTCTCCTCGGAAATGGTCCCTTCTGCGAAGTCCGCTTCCCGGCACCTCAGCTTCCTGCGGCACCGCACGAGCGACGGACGCGAGAGCCGCACCGTCCCCGGATACACGCGGAATCCGAGGAACGGGATGCCCTGGGACACCGGCGCGACGTAGCACTTGCTCTCCTTCAGACGCAGGCCCAGCCGCTCCGCCGCGAAGATCCCTATCTCCGCGTGGACGCCGTGCAATTCGTCCCTGCCCTCCGCGAAGCACAGGAAGTCGTCCATGTAGCGCACGTACCCCCTCACGCCCAGCGCCTCCTTGGCGTGGTGGTCGAGCCGGTCGAGGTAGAGGTTGGCGAAGTGCTGGCTGGTCAGGTTGCCGATGGGCACCCCCTTGCCGGGGTCGTTGTGGGGGGCGTTGTGCTCCACGATCAGGTCCAGCAGCGCGAGCAGCGGCGCGTCCTTGAACAGGCCGCGAAGCATGCCCTTGAGGACCGCGTGGTCGATGGACTCGAAGTACCGCGCCACGTCGCACTTCAGGAAGTAGCGGCTACTCCGCGCAAACCCAAACGCCCGCCGCAGCGCCCGATGGCTGCCCTTTCCGTTGCGGCAGGCGTACGAATCATGGATGTACCGCCGCTCGAAAACCGGCTCCAACACCGCGCAGACCGCGTGATGCACGACGCGGTCCCGGAACGGCGCGGCGGCGACGCGACGCTCCTTCGGCTCCCAGATCGTGAACGTGTGATACGGGCCGGGCCGGTACGATCCATCCTCAAGGTCGCGCTGCAATTGAAGAAGCTCCGGTTCGAGCCGGAACATGAACGCCAGTGCATCGCCATTTCCCCGGTTGGCGCGGAACGCACGGTACGCGGCCCGTTCCATCGAGAGGAAGTCGCACACCTGCTCGAAAAGATAACCGATGCGCTTCATCTCGGCGCAGGGCCTACTTCACGGCTCTGTTTCAGTTCGGCAATCACTTCCGCATGCCGCGCGCGCCAGTACGCCAATTGCTCTTCCTTGGTCTTGCCCTTCAGCGTTTCGTGGATCCGCAAAGCGCCCCGGTGCATCATCTCGACGCAATCAAACGTTTTCGTCTTCGTCGTCATAGAAAACCACCTCTTACGGCGTATGGATTGCTATCGCCGCATACCCATGCGCCAAGTTGACTTCATTATACAACGCAATCCTCCGGGAGTTGACAATGTGCTTGAAGTTCCAACTCACAATCGCCGGACAACCGGATACCGTCGCTACAGCCACATGCAGTGCGTCCGCATCCCACCGAGGTCCCACGATGTGGGCAGCCAGATACGCAGCCTGGAGTTCAATCGCCGCAGGATCAATCTCTGCCACCTCAACATAGGAGCCCAACTCGCGGAAAAAGACGCGTACCGCTTCCGGTGCGTCCCGCAGTTCATCCGAAACGGTCGAAGAGATCACCAGACGGAATTCGCCCGACCGGACCATGTCAAAGAAATTGAGGCTCGCCTCTTGGAATTCCGCGTCGAATGCGCCGCCGAACACCGAAGTATCCACATATACCCGCATCGGCCTTTTCAACATTTCAGCCTTCATCCTTCACCCTTCCGATCCGCCTTTCCCCACGCACCCAGCATTCTTCCGACCTCATCGATCTTACGGCTGGCGTGCTCGTATTGCGAATGCGGCAGGAACGCCAGCTTGTGCGCAATGCGCAGGAGGATGCGCAGCTTCGTCAGCAGCAGGTTCGCCTGCCGGACGTGACTGCCCGGGGTCTTCGTGTACTGCGCCTCAGTCAGCGTCATCGACACGTCCAGCGCCAGGTTGTCGATCCGGGTCGTCAACGTGAACCGCGCCTTCTTCGGGAACTTCTCCGTCGTCGGCAGCAGCCACTCCAGGAACTCCAGCCACAGCGTCAGCGCCCGCAACTCGTGCGTCTTGTCGTCCGCCATGCGTATCATTTCCTCGCAGCAGTTCGAGAACGTCTTTCCCGTACTTCTCGACGCGGCTCGGGCCGACACCCGAAATCCGGCCCAACGCCGACAATGACCCAACCCGATCCAATATGATGCGCGTCAACTGTTCATTCGTAAACACCAGATACGCGGGGATGCCCTCTTCATCCGCTCGGCGCTTGCGCCACTCGCGAAACGAATTGAACAGGGGCCAGTCCGCGTCCTTCAACTGCCTGCGCCAGTTTTCCGCCGACTTTGGCCGCACCACCGCCGAAACGGGCGCGCCATCCTCCGCCTTCATCGAATAGCAGGCGAGCACGCTCCAATACGGCATGCCCTCGTGGACGAAGTGCCAGTTCTCCAGCGAATGCACCTGCTTGTCCGCGAGAAACCCACGAAGCGGCTCGTCATCGAACCCACCCAGGCGCGGCGAAAAAGCCAACGTGAATATCCGAATCTGCACAAACCTTCAAGCCTCAAAAAAACTTCGAGCAAGAGGGGGACACCCCCTCTTGCATCTCCCCCAGTAATGTCAAACCCGATTCAACTATACATGCCGAAGTCCGCTCCGTTTCGCTACAGGCCCCTGGGCAGCCGTGCCTTCGGCGCTGCCCCTGGGCCTTTCGCTACACTGCGCTATCCGTATGACCTCAAACCAAAAGCCGTTCAAGCGGTAAAGCGGTAAGGCGATCAAGCGGTTACGACCTGGAAAGGCGGAACCCGATAGCGCTGCCCGTGCCCGACGGGGGGGTGGTAACCCGATCCGCGGAACGACAGCTGCCGAAGTAGCCGCTCCAGTTGCCGCCCCGACCGACGCGGTACGGGCCAGAGGCTCCAATCGGGTTCGTTACCGCGCCCGCCCCATAGCCGCTTGAGCCGTCCCACAAGTCCTGGCACCACTGATAGACCTCGCCACTCATGTCATACGCGCCCACGGGGCTGGGGCTGTCTACCGTCGCCACGCTGCCGTTCGGGCTTACGTTCGTCCCGTTAAACCAGCCGATGGGCGAGGTGTAGGGCATTGCCGTCAGCCCAAGTGGGTTGACGTAGGCATAGGCGCTGCCGTTGTACCAGTAGTCGTTGCATCGGTTGTTGCTGCCCGGCCCCGAGTTGGTATCGGACATGAACCCGTAGATCCAATGCTTGGAACCGTCCCACGCCGCCGCACGTTCCCATTCCGCTTCCGTGGGCAAACGATAGCCGCCGGAGGTCGGCGGCGCAACCGTCAGCGGCCACAGGGCCATGCTCATGTTGTAGCAAGCCGTCAACCCCTGCCACTGGCTCAGCCAGTTGCAGAACGCCACCGAGCCGTACCACGACACACGAACCATCGGGTGCGTGTCCATCGAGTAGTTCGTAGTGCCCGGCAACCCTACGCGCGTCTTCGATGAGAATAGCCCGCCCGAATACTGGATGTTACAGTCCGTGGATGCGAAGGCGACGATCAGATAGCAACTGGTCGCCGTTCCACCGGCGTAAATGTTCCCCGTGCCCGGCCAAGCAGTCGTCCTTGCCGCACTGCTAAACAGATACCCCTGCGCATTCGCCCAGTTCAACACGTCGCAGTACTCTTTGTTCGTTATGTCGTACTTGCCGAACTGGTACGCCGAAAGCGTCACCTGATGCTGCACGTCCTCCGCTGTCGAACCATAGGTCGTGTCGTCGCCAGATGCAGTCCGGCCCATCGTGAATATCCCCGCACCCACCGAAAGCGTGTTCGGAACCACGAAGATCGTATCGCTGACCACAGGCGACTCGCCTTTGGGGTTCTGGGCCTTGAAGTACACCGTCCGCGTCCCGACGCCGAAGCTGAGCGTGAAGGACGGTGCGGTCCCGTAAGCCTGCCACGTCGCACCGGTGAATGCAGCCGATTCGCTCGCCATGTACTGCGTCGGACTGTTCGTCGCCGTGTTGTTCAGAGTCACCGCAAGCGGCATCGTAGTGGCCGCGCCGCTGTTGATCGCAAACGACGACACCACGGGAGCCGCGTTGACGAAACTCGCCGTTACGGAGATATTCGCCATCACGTTCGTATCCGTGCGCGTGGCGGTAAGGACACCGTCGCTCCACTGCGAGAACACGTAGGCCCCGGTTCCAGTGGCCGTCACCGCCGTGCCCTGATGCGCCGTAATTGACCGTCTGCGGCGATATCGGCGGCGTGCCCGTGAGCGAGCCGTTCGCGCCCGCTGTGTACGTCAGCGTGTAGGTGTTGATCGCGAAGTTCGCGGTCACGGAGATATCGGCTACCACGTTCAGATCGGTCCGCGCCGCCGTCAGGATTCCGTCGCTCCACTGCACGAAGTGGTAGCCCGTGTTCGGCACTGCCGTGACTTGCGTGCCGCTGCCGCCGTAGGCGACCGTCTGCGGCGATACGCCGGAAATGGTCCCATTCGCACCCGCCATGTACGTGAGCGTGCAGGTGTTGCTCGCGAACGTCGCCGTCACAGTGATGTTGCCCGACACATTCGTATCGGTTCGGGCCGCCGTCAGGATGCCGTCGCTCCATGTCGTGAAGTGATAGCCGGGGTCTGCCGTCGCCGTCACCAGCACGCCATCCGAGCCGTGGTTCACCGTCTGCGGCGACGTGCCGGAGATCGAACCGTTCGCGCCAGCCGTGTACGTCAGTGTGTATTGGTTGATCGCGAAGCTCGCCGTCACACTGATGTTGACAGTGACGTTCGTGTCCGTGCGCGCCGCCGTGAGCACCGCGTCGCTCCAGGTCGTGAAGTGGTAGCCGGGGTTCGCAGTCGCCGTCACCTGCGTGCCCGAACCGTTGTAATTGACCGTCTGCGGCGACGTGCCGGTGATCGAGCCGCCCGTGCCCGCCGTGTAGGTCAGCGTGCGCTGACACCCCTCGTCCGTCTGCCCGTTGCAGTTGTCATCTATCATGTTGCCGCAGACTTCCGCCGCGCCCGGATTTCTGCTTGCGTTGTTGTCGTCGCAGTCCCCGCCCATCGTCGCCGTGTAGGGTGCCGCAGGCGCAAGCGCCCAGACAGAGTCGCCGAACTGCCCGTACGTGTCGAGGTCATTGTCGCGGAAGTATTGGATCAAGATCGCAAAACTGGCGGTCACGCCGATGTCGCCCGTGACGTTCGTGTCCGTGCGCGATGCCGTCAGGATCCCGTCGCTCCACTGCACGAAACCGTAGCCGCCGCCGGGGACCGCCGTCACCAGTGTCCCGTCTGCACCGTGGTTCACCGTCTGCGGCGAAGTGCCGGAAATCGAGCCGTTCGATCCTGCGGTGTAGGTCAGCATATACGTGTTGATCGCGAAGCTGGCCGTGACGCTGATGTCCGCCGTCACGTTCGTGTCCGTCCGCGACGCCGTGAGCACCGCGTCGCTCCAGGTCGTGAAGTGGTAGCCGGGGTTCGCAGTCGCCGTCACCTGCGTGCCCGCACCGTTGTAATTGACCGTCTGCGGCGACGTGCCGGTGATCGAGCCGCCCGCGCCCGCCGTGTACGTCAGCGTGCGCTGGCACCCCTCGTCCGTCTGCCCGTTGCAGTTGTCATCCTTCAGGTTGCCGCAGACTTCCGCGTGTCCCGGATTTATATTCGGGTCTGCGTCATCGCAATCCCCGCCAAGCGCCGTATACCCTGCCGGGGTCGTCAAGGCCCACACAAAATCCGCGTTCTGGCCGTACGAATCGCTGTCGTCGTCGCGGAAGTACTGAATCAAGAGTGCAAAACTGGCCGTCACGTTGATGTTGCCCGTGACGTTCGTGTCCGTGCGTGATGCCGTCAGGACTCCGTCGCTCCATTGGACAAAACCGTAGCTGCCGTCTGGAACCGCCGTCACCAGCGTGCCCGATGCGCCGTGGTTCACCGTCTGCGGCGACGTGCCGGAAATCGAACCGTTCAACCCCGCCGTGTAGGTGAGCGTGTGCTGGACAATCCCGTCGTTGGCCGTGACGCGGATGCGTGCGTTCGGGATATCCTGTTCGGGATAATCCGCACGGATGTCCCAGAAAATCATGTTGTCCGTGCTGGTGCCCACGTTCGCAATGTCGCCCGTGTAATGGGTGATAGGATAAATGAATCCGTCCGCGCCGTCGTCTTTCGAGAGCGACAGCGTGATCGAGCAGGGGTTGGATGCAATGAGAGAGTAGTTGATCTCCACCCGCGTGGTGCTGCCGTTCGGAACTTGCCTGACGGTCACACCATCGACCGTCGGCGCTTGCGCGAATGCGGCGGAAGACGCCAGCAGCGCGAGCACAAGGAGCGCCGCCCCGAGACGGCGTCTTTTCGCCAGCAGAATGATGCCCGCGGCAAGAAGCGCCAATCCGGCCGGCCACGCATACAGCGGCAGCTCCGCCTCTTGCTCGACGATTTCGAGCGCGGTGTTGTTGCTCAGGGTTCCGATGTTGCCCGCGAGGTCGGATCCCGTTACGGATATATCAGCTCTCCCAATCTCAGCAAAGACGAGAAGAAGAGCGTATTCTATGATTGCTACCTTATCGGTTTTGCCGCTGACCCAGGTCGCTTCATGTCCGTTGACCGTCACGAGCGGGTGGGCGGCCATTGGCTCGCTCGCCGTGAACGTAATCCTCACGGTGTCGCCCACCGAAGCCTGTGCAGGATTAACCGCGAGGTTAGAAAACACCGGCGCGATGCCGATGCCTGTGCCTGACGCGCTGTTGTGCGCCGGGTGGATCGGGTTGCCCACAACGTCTTGCAGGCCCGTGGCCGTGAGCGTCACCAGCGCGCCGTTCCGCATCTCGCCTTCGGTCCACGTCAGCGTGTATGGGTCGCTGCCCGCCACTCCCGAAGGAATCGGGTCCAGCGTGCCCACGCCTACCCCGGACACCGCGTAGTTGATCGGCGTCGTGACGCCCGGTCCGAGCATCGGTTCGCTGAACGTAGCGGATAGACTCTGATCCGTCACCGCCGCGACGCTATTGAGAGTCGGCGACACCGTCTCCAAAGGAATCGGCCCGGAATCGCCGTTACCCGTCAATGCACCGGCGCCCAAGCATACCGCAACAACCATCAGACTTGAGAAAAACAGAATACGAGACATGAACTCCACCCTCCTGATTACTCTCTTCGGTCAGAAACCCCACGCACCAAATATCTGCCTACGTTGACACTCTACCGGGTTACCGCGTGGAAGTCAATAGTGCGAATCGACCGCAACGATGTCGCCTGCCCACGACATTGCACGTAATATTTGTAGGCATCCTTCCTACAGCCTAAAGCCTCTGATTGATACGGCTTTGCCTGTTTTCCTATAATCCGTCATGCGGGCATCAGAGGCTGTAGGCATCCTTCCTACAGCCAAAAGCCTACAGTCTACAGCCTAGCTATTGAGAGGTAGATATCGTGGCTTCCGAGGAAAAGACAAAGGTTGCGGCGGCGGTGATCGAGGAATCGACTGGCGATGCGGTGCTGGATGAGAAGTTGTCGCATCCGGTGTTTACGTTCGATTCGGGGTTCGAGCAGGCTCAGGTGTGGATGTGCGGGTTCCTGATTGTCGTGGCGGGGCTGATGGCGTATTCGAACGTGTTTCGGATTCCGTTTCATGCGGACGACCTGCGTTGGTTGTGCAACAATGACGCCGCGCACGCATTGACCACGACCCCGCAGGCTGTCACGCAGGGAAGTCCGAGCCTGTTGACGTTTCTGGATTTGGCGCTGGATTGGAAGTTGGTGGGAGCGGAACCTCTGCTCTATCACGTATCGAGTCTGTGCCTGCATCTCGCCAACGGCGTGTTGTTGTTCCTATTGTGCCGGATGCTGCTGGGCGCAGCCGTTGCGCCGGTGATTCCGATGTTGGCGGGGATGCTTTTCGTGCTCCATCCGCTGGCGACGGAAAGCGTCGTCACGGCGGTCGGACGCGAAAACGTGCTGTCCGGGTTCTTCGTGCTGGCGGGATTGGTTTTGTTTCTCCGGGGCACGCGCGACGAGGCAAATCAGATTTCAGATCTCAGATCTCAGATCTCAGATCTCAGA
>CAIYET010000269.1 GCA_903925285.1 Candidatus Hydrogenedentota bacterium
ACCCTGTCGTCCGGATGGATAATTTTTTCAAGCAGGGATTTATCCGCCATGAACTCATCGAAGGCATATCCGGTAATCCGTTCACAGGAGGGCGACATATACACGAATTCGCCAGAAGGCTCGATCCAGTATTCCCAATCGTACGCAAAATCCGCCACAATGCGGAACCTCTCCTTACTCTCCAACAGCAACGCTTCGGCCAGCTTGTGTTCGGTGATGTCCCAATTCGTGCCGATCATGCGAACGGGGTCGCCAGCGGCATCGCGGTACACGATGGCTAACGCGCGGATGTTGCGAACGGTTCCGTCCGTCCATACCACGCGAAATTCGGTATTGAATTCTCTTTCGCCCCGCAACGCAAGCTGGATTTCTTCATTGCCTCGAACCCGGTCTTCCGGGTGAAGCCCTGCCGTCCATGCCTCATAAGCGCCGCTAAACTGCTCCCGTGTGATTCCGTAGAGACTCAACATCTGGTCGTCCCAGGCCAGCCTGTTGTTGACAACATCGTAGTCCCAGATACCCACGCCGCCCGCCCGCGTAGCCAAGGCCAAGCGCTCGGTGGTTCGTTGTAATAATTTTTCCGCCCGTTTGCGATCGGTGATGTCATAAATAATCGAGTGCAAAACAGTCCTCTCGCCAAAGAGTATAGGACTCGTCGACACATCCACATTCCGCACCGACCCATCGGCCACGCGGTGTTGGAACTGGTAACGAGCGCCTTGACGCGAGATGGCCTTCATCACCTGGGCGATTTCGGAACGGGACAGCGTGTTGATGTCGCTAGTATTCATGGCCAGCAATCGCTCCCGCGAATAGCCGTAGAAATTTAGCGCAGCGTTATTGGCACCCAAGATCGCGCCATCCGCAGGATCAATCAGGAGCATCACTGCCAGATTGTTTTCAAATTGATCGCGATAAGACTTCTCGCTCGCCAGCAACGCATCGGTCGCTTGTTTGCGCGCGGTAATGTCCTCGGCGGAACAGACGACATACAACACAGTCCCGTCGGCGCTCAGGACGGGTGATTTCAGGACGGAAAGAAGCCGGCGCCCGCCAGAGAAATGGGACACCCATTGCTCGCTATGTACCGCTTCTCCGCAGGCGAAAACCTCGGCGTTGTGGTCGGTATACAAATCCGCCTCGTCCTTCGGTAAAAAGTCATACAGGTTCTTGCCGATCAAGTCTTCCGCCCGCATCCCCAAGAAGGCCGCGTGGGCCTTGTTCACGGCGCCATAGGTGTGAGCGTCGGTTAAATACCAGACTTGCGTCGCGATGTTATCCAGCAGGAGGCCCCGCTCTTCGGCCGCTTGGGCCAGCACCTCTTGCTCGATTCGTATTGCCTCGTCCTTGCGCAACACCTCCTCTGCCTGTTTGAGCGTGGTGATAT
The DNA here is from genome assembly GCA_903925285.1 of Candidatus Hydrogenedentota bacterium. GTDB lineage: Bacteria > Hydrogenedentota > Hydrogenedentia > Hydrogenedentales > SLHB01 > DSVR01. The sequence goes on from CAIYET010000269.1 coordinate 1,388, forward strand.
CCCAATTCGTGCCGAGTATGCGCACAGCCTGGCCGGAGGCGTCACGCTGCACGAGTGCGAGGGCACGGACGAAATGGATACTGCCATCCGGCCAGACCACGCGAAACTCAGTATCGAATTCACGCTCGCCCCGCAACGCAAGCTGGAATTCTTCTTCGGTACGCACAAGGTCGTCCGGGTGAAGCCCGTTTTGCCATGATTCGCAAGTGCCACTGAATTGTTCCGGCGCGACCCCATAGACGCGAAACATCACATCATCCCAAACCAGACGGGTGCTGACCAAGTCGAGGTCAAAGATGCCCACGCCACCCGCGCGCGTGGCGAGCACCAAGCGGTCGTTGGACTGTCGTAGCGCTTCCTCCGCCTGCTTGCGCTTGGTGATGTCGGATACAATGCCAGCCATCCGGAATAATTCCCCTTGCCCGACCCGAAGGAGTACTTTCCGATCTAAAATCCACCGCACCGTTCCGTTTGGAAGAACGATCCGGTATTCGAGTTCAACGTGAGTATCACGAAGTAGCGCATCGTGCGAGGCGAGGGCGGCGGCTCGATCTTCGGGGTGGACTGATTCGATCCAGATGTCCATGCTGGAATACATCTCGGATAACGGACGGCCATAGAGCTGCGAGATGAGTGGGCTTAGAAAGTCAAATTGCCCTGATGTATCGGTGGTCCAGACGGCGTCCTGCACGTTTTCGACAACGTATTTGAAACCTCTCTCGCTCTCCAGGAGCGCCTCCTGCGCCTTCTTCGTCTCGGTGATATCGCTCAACCCAATGCGGCACACGGGCGCGCCGTTATCGTCCTCCGCAATGGCCATTGCCAGATGCACCCAGAACAGTGCGCCATCATTTTTCAGCAAGCGCAGTTCGCACGACTGCGGTTCACGGGACGTAAAGAGTGTCTTGCGGTGCAGGAAGTATGTGTCCTGGTCTTCTTTGGAAACTAAACCGCCAAACCCTTTTTCGTCCAGCAGCTCGCCCCGCGCCACGCCCAGCAA
>CAIYET010000270.1 GCA_903925285.1 Candidatus Hydrogenedentota bacterium
GCTGGGAGAACATCCGCCCTACTGTGTCATCAAGGAAGAGAAGGCTCAATCTCTGCTGGGCTGTGGCAAGATCTTCCGTGTGATACCTTTTGATGTCGTGTTCCCAGAAAGAACGATCCGTTTCATTCTCCACGGCATCAAGGATCTTTTGCCGTATTTGTCTCCTCTTGACGGGAGCCGCCATTAGAAGCAAAAAAACGTCCGATAACGTGCCTGTACCGGTCCGAATAAGGCCGTACAAAGCCTGACGCATAAAGTTGTAAAGCCGATTTCCCCGGCCTTCCGTAATATATGAAAGAGCGCGCAGCAAATAATCCGCCTGACGGCCGGGTAACAGGCCCTCTTCCGGAGCAAGAGGATTCCACAGAGGCACAAGTGCCCGGTGGCCCGGGTTGAAGTAGAGCACTCTGCCAATATCCTTCGCCGTGATTCGATTCATGACACCCTCGGCGAGTTCGCCGCAAGTATCGATAACCGCAACACCGTGTCCTTGCTCGATATCCTGGCCGCACGCATATGTCGCTAAGCATGTTTTGCCTGATCCACGTTTTCCGATGATATGAGTATGCTGGGCACGCACTTCGCCGGATAGCCAACTGTCAATTACACGCTCAATTGATGTTTCTCGCTGCGCTTCCTTGTCTCGCCCAAGACGCATGGCTTTATCCTCCTATGACGTTTGTCTTTGCAGTTCCTGACTCCTTAGAAGCGGCAGACGAATCGGCTCGATTTCAGTCACGCTAATCGGACCTTGGTATTGAGTTATCTGCGTGGCGGTGCTGTGCCGCAGACGTGGGGTTCCGTGGCGCAGCAATTCTTTCTGTTTCCGTTGTCCAGAGCGCCTAGAACGGCACTTCCATTGGCTGGATTTCCTGGACGTTCGCGAAAACTTGGCCATTAGAGCCGAGGTTGTGCTTGATCGTGACCATGCACTCCTTGTTGAGAAGGTCCTCGGCGTTGACTTTCTCGCCGATGTTCAGCGCGCGTCCGAGAATTGCGGCCACCCAGCGCCCCAACTTCGTGTTCTCGCTCAGCTTCTTCCTGGCGAGTCCTGATACCTTGCGTCCTTCGAATTCATCGTCAGTTGTCAGGAAGAATTCGAAACGCGCGCTCATTCCGTGCTGGCTTTGTACGTCCTTGATCTCGGAGAGGATTGCGGAGAATTGCCCTTCCGGAACAAGTGCTTCGGTTTCTTCGCAGGTTACATTCCATTCCATTTTTCAGCACCTCCTTTTGTCGATTGTCTGCGGTTCCTTGTCAATCATTCTGCGGCAGCATGGGAAGGCTTGTTTCACTTCTCCAGGATTGTGTAGTGTGATTTAACACTGCGAATCCAGTTGCGGAAATGTTTTCACAAGCCCAAGCAACCTTATGACAGGGCCTTGGTGCATGTTATGCTTGGGTATCGGGTGAACGGATTGCACAGGCGGGATCGCAGTAGGGCGCGATGGCCGGGGCCTCGCACCCGCAACCACGGTATTCTTTCAAGAAGGCCGCCGCGGTCTGCGCCTTGACCTCATTCAGTGTGACGATTCTCTTGCCGTCCTCTGGATGATTCTTTTGCGTCCATGCGGCCAACGTGGCGACAACTAGGTCAAACGGCAGCCCCATTTTCCGCAGATGGACCGCCAACCGAAAGCAGGACACCCGCTGGTGCGATGAAACTCCCTCTTCCAGCATACGCCGTGCGCAAGGCGGAAGGCCTGATGCGGATTGAAACACCCCCAACAGAACAGGGTTCTTGGGCGCACGCTGATCGTTCGGGGCAATCTCGTTCACCTCGATAATCTCGTCCAGGTCCTGCTCGGTGGCCCGTTTGATGCCGTCGAGAAACGCCCACTGATTCGGAAACGGTGTCAAGCCTTTTTTCGGATCCAGGAACACGGTGCGGCTTTTCGCGA
>CAIYET010000271.1 GCA_903925285.1 Candidatus Hydrogenedentota bacterium
AAGCCTGGAGCCTGAAGCCTTCTTCATATAGCTATTCCTTCGATTCGCGCGCCAGCTTGAGCATGGTGTTCAGGAACGTCGAACGTAGCGGGCGCACGGCCATGGCGGCCTTCCATGGGGGCGATTTTTCGAGCAGATGCAGGAGTCGGCCTAGCGCGCGGTGACTGAGTTTCTCGGGATCGTCGAAGAGCATTTCGGCGACCTTGCCGCGCTCGATAGCCATGTGGCCGATCATGTCGAACGTGGTTTCCGGCGTGAAGACGCGCCGCTCGCGCACCTTCATCCGAATAGCACCGGAACGGCACATCGTATGGCACACGCCGCAGCCCAGGCAGACCGGCGCGTTCAGCGTCGTTTTTCCGCTGTTTTCGGGCAACGCCAGCGCCTGCACGGGACACGTCCCGACACAGCGTCCGCATCCAACGCACTTCTCCGTGTCGAGGTCCGCGACCCAATTCGAGGTGACGATGGCGTGGCCGATGCCGAGCGTCCGCGCGCCCTGGAACAGCGTGCAACAGCAACTGCAACAGTTGCAGATGAATGAGCTTTTGCGCTGGACGTTGTCGCCGACCTGGACCAGTCCCGCCGCCTTGCATTCGTCGACGATGCGCAATGCCTCGCGCTTGTCGATGCGCTCGGAGATTCCGGCGTGGATAACCGATTCCGCGCCCGTGTTCAGCGAGATGCAGGTCCGTTGAGGCCCGCCGCACGCCTTGCCGAGATGGCCTTTGACGTGGCGGCACGGGCACAGCGCGATGCTGAGCAGCGTGGCCGACTCGATCATTTGGCTGACGCGCTCGTAATCGAGGATCTCGGAGTGGTCGTCTTCCGGCAACGCCTCTTCGCGCACGAAGGTGCGGGCAAACAGCGTCTCGCCGGAATGGACCGCCGCCTGATGATTGCGATCCTGATTCATGTATTCGTCGAACAGGCGCGACAATTCCTCCATGGGAAGGTCGTCGCGCGCGCGCATCATGACGTACTCGTAGATTCCGCCGAGGACAGGCGGCAAGGCGTAATACCGCTCGCCCTTGCGCTCGAAATCGAATATCAGCCCACGCCGCGCGAGGTCCGTCAGTTTGCCGCAGAGTTCATCCTCCGCCATCTCGAACTTGGGAACGAGCTTTTCGAGACGCGTCGGTTTGATGGGCAATCTCGCTGCGAATGCGGCGTCTTCAGGCGAATAGAGAATCCGAAGGATCCCGAGGATGACCGGCGAGTCCGGCACGGCGCAGACATTGTGGTCCATCCGCTGTCGCAGCAACCGGTATTCACGCTCGATATTGACGTTATGACCCATCGATTTGCACTCCATTCTTAGAATTCAGAATTCAGGAGTCAGGAGTCAGAATGAACGAGGCGGCAGCGCCATTCTGAATTCTGACTCCTGAATTCTCGTCTTAGCACCTCATCGTAACATACTGGGGGGGCTGTGCGATCAAGTGCCGGGAATTAAGAATTCAGGATTCAGGAGTCAGAATGAACGGAGGCGGCAGCGCCATTCTGAATTCTGAATTCTGAATTCTGAATTCCAGGCAGGAATTGCCTAAAGAATGGGATTTATGGGAAAAATGGGAAGAATGGGACATCTTGACCGCCGAATCGTTTCAGCAATTTTCCTATTTGATTGCCCCGGCCATAAGCCCTTTGATGAAACGGCGCTGCATGGCGAGGTAGAGGACGGTCACGGGGATGGATAGTACGACGACGCCTGCGAAGATGTAGTTCCAGTTTTTGACGTATTTGTCCGACAGGAATCGCCAGAGTTGGACGAAGACTAATTGGCCTTTGGTGGTGCCCATGACGATGAATGCCTGCATGAAGTCATTCCAGATCCAGAGTCCCCAGAAAATGACGACGGTAATGGTGCAGGGCGCGAGCAGCGGGAAGATGATTCGCCAGAAGGTTGCGATGGGTCCACAACCGTCCATGGCGGCGGATTCTTCGAGTTCTTTGGGTATCGTGGCCATGAACCCGCTGTAGATGAAGATGCACAGCGGAAGTCCCCACGAGACATAGTGGACTAGTAGTGCGAAGTATGTGAATTGGATGCCGAGCAACCGGAATTCCTGTAGCAGGGGCACCATGATGATCTGGAATGGAATGGTCAGGCCTGCCAGGAAAAACACGCGCAGGAATTTGCCTGTGGCCATGTCGCGCCGCATGATCGAGTACGCGGCCATGGGTGCGGTCGTCACGAGGGCCACGATCACCGCGATGCACATGAGCAGGCTGTTGAGCATGGGGCGCGCGAGTTTTACGCCGGTGAAAAGGTACGCGTAGTTCTCCCATGCGAGTGCGCTCGGCAACGCCAGCGGCGACAGCGTAATCTCGCGCAGGGTCTTGAACGAGTTCAACACGGCAATAAGGCAGGGCGACACGAATAGTAGGCCCAGCGCGAGCATGAGGAGTTCGACGAGGGGAAAGGATGAAGGATGAAGGATGAAGGATGAAAAAGAACACAGCTTCCTTCGAGGCTGTAGGCTGTAGGCTTTAGGCTGTAGGAAGTGCCAGGTATCGTACTTCATCCTACGGCCTCGCTGTGTTCTTTCTTCATTGTTCATCCTTCATCATTCATCCTTCATCCTTCGAGGCTGTAAGCTCGCACTTCCTACAGCCTACAGCCTCACTTCCTACAGCCTCACTTCTCTGCGCCGCAGCAACGCGACCTGTATGGCCGATATCGCCACAAGCGCTGCGAACGTGATAAACGAAATCGTGGCCGCGTAGCCTTGCCGGTTACTGAGCACGCCGAGATGGTAGATGTAGTAGCCGATGGAGAAGGTACGCCAGCCTGGCCCGCCTTGCGTCGTGACAACGATCTGCGGGAAGAGGTTGATACCCGTGATCAGTGCCAGCACGCTGTTCGTCGTCAATGTCGGCACAAGCATTGGGAACTGAATGCGTGTGAATACCGTCAACGGGCCCGCGCCGTCGATCCGCGCCGCTTCATACAGTTCCGTCGGGATGGTTTGCAGGTTCGCAAGGTACACCGTCGTGAAAAATCCTGCCCCGTTCCACGCCACCAGCGCGAAGATGAAATAGGCCACCCACTGCGGGTCGCCCATCCAATCCTGCGCAAGCGCTTCGAAACCCGCCCCGCGCAGGAGGGTGTTGACAACGCCCTCGTTGTAGTTCGCCATATATTGGAACAAGAGCGCGCTGACCAGAATGCTCAGAATGTACGGGTAGAAAAACAGCCCCCGAATCGCCCCTTTCCATACCCGGAGCCTATCGAGCATGATCGCAAGCAGCATCGTCCCGAACGAGAAAAATAACACGATCAGAACTGTCTCGAACAATGTGAAACGGATCGCATCGAAAAATCGCGCGTCTCCGAACGCTTCGCGAAAGTTTGCAAGCCCCGTGAAATGGGGCGTACGGCTCCAACCCGTCCAATCCGTCAGGCTGTACGCAAACCCCAAGATCGCCGGAAAGACCATGAAGCCGGCATAGAGCAACAACGCCGGCCCGCACAGGACCAGCGTGGCCGCACTTTCCCTAATCGCTTTTCGAGTCTTGCGCGTCACAGGCGCATTCCTCCACCTCCAGGTTTCAGGCTTCAGGCTTCAGGCTTCAGCAATGGTCTTCAATCCGCAATTTACAATCCGCAATCCGCAATTGAATCGCGTCCCGCTTGATCGATACGTCTTTCTCTTCACGATGGCGGTCCTTGCGGCTGCCGTCGCGAGAT
>CAIYET010000272.1 GCA_903925285.1 Candidatus Hydrogenedentota bacterium
GCTGCCCTGGGAACTGGCCACTATCGACGGCACCCCGCTTTGTCTGAGGCTGAACGTCGGCCGGCAAATCATCGTGGAAGACAGTCTCACTGTCCAACCGAAACGTCGCGCCGGAAACACGCCACGTATTCTTGTTGTTAGTACGCCAACCGATGATCTTCCGGAAGCCTACGATCAGGCCAAGGATCTGTTCCACTGGTTACGCGCTCATCTTTCCGGTGTACGCATCGACTTCCTGGCGGGGCAGCGCGTCGAGAAACCGTTGTTGCTTGATCGCATGAATGGCTGCACCTTGGTGTATTTTGTGGGCCACGCGGAGAGTGACGAACGGCATCCCATGAACAGCGGGTGGCTCTTGAAGACCGGCCGCGTAACGTGTAACGACTTCTTTCGATTGGAGTATCCTCCAACATTCGTGTTTGCCAATGGTTGTCAGACGGGGTGCGAGAACCCGCAGGAGAACCTGGCGCTATCCCGGTGTTCGGCGTATGGGATGGCAAGCAGTTTTCTGCTTTCAGGCGTGCAGGCGTACCTGGGAACCGCCTGGGATGTCGAGGCGACGGCAGCCGGATCTTTCGCCCATACATTTATGACCAATCTCCTGGTCGGCGGCAGGACTTTGGGCGAATCCGTTCGCATGGCACGAGAGGATCTAAGGCGCATTGCGAACGTGAATCCAGTGGCTTGGTCGATGTACGTGCTTTACGGCAATCCTGCCCTTACGGTGAATATTGCGTAATCGGGAATCGGAGATAAGCGGCATGACTGCGGAAACGTCTTATGATGTAGAGAAAGACCGGGAACTCGTGCGCGCGTGCGCCGCTGGCTGCGATGCCGCGCGGAACAAGTTCGTCGAGCAGTACCAGAGGCTCATATTCAAAGTGGTCGCAACAACCAAGAGCAGGTTCCGGGCTGACCGGGCCGAGACAGAGGACATGGTTGGGCACGTATTTGAGAAGCTGTTAGAGGACGATTGCCGGCGCCTGTGCGCTTGGCGTGGCCTCTCGAAACTATCGACATACATTGTCATGATTACGAGAAACTTGGTCGTGGATTATCTGAGAAAAGATCATGGAACGCCGTGCATGCCCGTTCCCGACTGTGATGGCGTGTTGCCGGAAGCCATTCAGCGGGAGGAGTTTGCAGAGACAACGGCCAGACAGGATGCGCGGTTGAAGGCCCTCAGGGTCGCGCTCGACGCATTGCCCCAGCAGCAACGCGCCATCATGCTGCTCAGAATCGAGGGAAACTCGTTGCGCGAGATATCCACCCTGATGGCCATTCCGCACGGCACGGTGTCCGTGTGGAATTCCCGTGCGATTGAACGATTGCGCGGATTGATTGTTCCGATGATCGAGACGCAAAGTTTGTGATAGGAGGCAATGCCATGACGGAACAGACAACCATGGATATGGTCGAACTGGCCTTTGCTGTTCGGCTCGGCGAAAGACTGTTGCCGGATCAGGTGAAGCAACTTGACCTGATTCGTTCGGATTTGCGGGACTCGGACCTATTTGACGGGATTCTTGGCCTTCTTGACGACATTCAGTCCTGCGTTTCCTGTACGGAAGAGGCTGGCGATATGCACGAACCCGTCGATGAAGAACTTCTGGCGGCTTTCCTGGATGGTTCTCTCGATAGACGTGGCCGTGACCGGACAATTGCTTTGCTGGCGAGGAGCCGAGCCGCCCGTGAGGTATTTACCGACCTGGCGCGTACACTGAAGGATATCGGCTTCAATGAAAGCAAGTCCGTTTCGGCATACGAATACCTTATCGGGGTCGGCCAAGGCATTTTGCGGTTTCTCGCCACGCCTACCGAAGGCTTCATGTCGTTACAGGCGCAACCGGCCGCCGTGTTGGGTCCGAACGCTCATGCTGCCGAGAAAGACTGCCGCTGGGTACAGTCCGCTGGAGACGTGCGCGTGACCTTTCATGTCACGCCCGCCCGGACCGCGACCGTCAATCTTCACGTGTGCATAGGGAATGAGGAGCGCGCTGGTTCCGATAACCAACTCACGCTCTATCAAGAAGAACAGATGCTGGAATCTGTTACCGTCCAAGAGGGCGAAAACTTCGTGTTCCGAAACATGCCCATCGGCCAGTATCGCGTAGAAGTGACGCCATTGCAGAGGGAATCGGTATCATTTCTGCTGCAATTCGAGGCCCTTTCGTAAGCGGCTGTAAGCGAAGGCGATGACTCTGCGTCATATAAGGTTGAAGACAAGGCCTCGTACGGGTACACTGTGCGGTATCCTACAGGTGGGACGGAAAGAAGATTGGCGCAAGTCCAACGAAACGGAGGATGGTGCTATGAAGAGTCTGTTAAGCGGTAGGAAAGCGAGAGGTGCGGTTCTGGCGGTGGCGATCATTACGTTGGCATTGGCATGGCCGGCGGCAGCGCAAGGTGGGAATGAAGAGTATACGTTTCAGATTTACTACGTGAACTCTGACTTCTATCCCATTGTGCAAGCCTACCTGCGAACATTTGACGCCAAGCGGGATCCCCTCGATAATGTCACGATTGCCAACATCGGCATCATGGTTGAAGGCTTCAACTATGATCCAAAGGCCGCCATTCCCAGCCACCAATATGCCATTGAAACGCTTGGAAACCGGCCGCAGGAAGGCTACCGCATGGTATTTGTGTGGGACTGCAGCGGTTCAATGGCCGGTCAGCCATTCAATGATGCAAAGGCCGCCATTACGAAGTTTATTCAATTGAAGCGTCCCGTCGATCAAGTGGCCATTCTGGCCATCCGAGACCGGAAAGAAGGCTACCAGCTCGTAAGTGGTTTCACGAGCGATCCCACTGCTCTGTATGTTGCTATGGATGACGTAAAGCCTGACGGGCAAGAAACACATCTTTATGACAGCATAGCTGCTGCTTATGAATTGTGTACTGTAGCAATTAAGGGTGTTAGCAGTGGAAGTGGGTCAGAGTTCGCCTTTGTGCCATGCATCGTGGTTGTTTCGGATGGAAAGGACGAAAAGAGTGTTCTGGCGCGCTCAGAACTAATCAACAAGCTGACCAGCCTCAAGACTCCGGTACCTGTTTATTCGTTGGCATATTCCAAGGAAGACACGTCGCATTTCGCCAATTTGGAAAACATCTCCAATAGGACTTTTGGACGCTATTGGACTGTTTCGGAGACCCAAGAGTTCGCATCTCGTGTACAGGACATTCGAAGCATCGTTCTAAAAGATTACGTTGTCACGTTCCGGTCCTATGTCCCGATTGACGGCAAAGAACATTCGTTCGCTATCGCTCTCGCATACGGGACTAATCCCAGCAGCGGGCTTCCGCGGGAAAACGTATTTAAGGCGATTGACTCTCCGGCAAAGCGATTCCCGCAGTTTAAGCCGACCTATGACAAGCTGAATCAGGCATTTCCATTGCTTCCGGCTCCCGGACCGTACTTCGCTGATGGTTGTCCGCCGTGGATACAGAATTTAGCAAAAACCGAGCCTCCTCCCCCGCCCATAGACCCAAACAAAGATAAAGTTGTACCGCCTCCCCCGCCTCCTCCGCCTGTGCCCGTGCCGCCGAACCCGAATGACATCTGGCGCCTTGTCGCGGTTGGGCTCGGTATTCTTATACTGATTGTGGGAATCGCGGTATGGGTTCGCAAGAACGCATCGGCCAACCGTGGGTCTTCCAGCCGCTCGGATAAGACATCAGGCGGAACCAAGGACCTGTAGAGTACATCGCCAGCGGCGGGGCCTTGCGTCCCGCCGTTGGTTTCCGTATTATGAAGGCACGATGGGTGGACACCGCCGGACGGCGGGGGGTGCATATGGCAAAGCGCAACGTTATCGGTTATTTGCAGTCGCTGGACCCATTGTTGCTGCAACCGCAGTATCCGGTGTTCGCGGACGGCGTGCGGATCGGACGCGACTCGGAGCAGTGCCAAGTCATCCTGTCGCGCGACTTCGTATCGCGCCGGCACTGCGCGGTACTCCCGGACCAGGACGGGGTCGTCCTGAACGACATGGACAGCTCGAACGGGCTGTTCGTGAATGGCCAGCGGGTCAAACACCAATTCCTGCAAGATGGCGACGTTATTGGGTTGGGCAAGTCCGACGCCCGCCATTTCATGTTCTCGACCAAACCTGCCGCGCGACAACGCGAGTTCGATCTCCCGCCGATGCCCTCGTACCGCATTGGCCGGTCGGTAAACGCCGACCTGCCTCTCATGAGCGATCCCGTCGTATCGAGCCGACACGCCATCCTGCGTGTCGTATCCGGGCGGCTCACGATCGAGGACACGGATAGTGCGAGCGGTACCTTCGTAAACGGCGCGCCGATCCGGAGGACGGAGATTACCGCATCAGACCGGGTTACGATCGGCGCGGCGGAACTGCATTTCAACTACACGGAACGCGGCCTGCACGTTGCCATGCAGAGCACGCACAACCGGCTTGACCTCCGGGCCAGCAACATCAGCCGCGCCCACAAGGGCCGGACGATTCTGCGCAACGTCAGCCTGGCGATCCATCCGGGCGAATTCGTCGGCATGCTGGGGCCGAGCGGCGCGGGCAAGTCCACGTTATTGACCGCCCTGTGCGGATTTCAGCCCGCCTCGTCGGGCGACGTGCTACTGAACGGCCATTCGCTGTACCGAGGGTTCGACCTGTACCGCAACTCCATCGGATACGTGCCTCAGGACGACATCATCCACCGGGACCTGACCGTCGAGAAGTCGCTGGTCTATACGGCGCAGTTGCGCTTGCCGCGCGACAATTCGGCGTCCCAGATCGACCAAAACGTCAACAGCGTCATCGAAACGTTGGGCCTGGACCACGTCCGCGCGAATCCCGTCGCCCGGCTAAGCGGCGGACAACGCAAGCGCGTGTCTGTCGGATGCGAGTTGCTCACAAAACCCAGTATCCTCTTCCTGGACGAACCGACATCCGGTCTCGACCCCAGTACCGAAGAGAAACTCATGAAGCACTTCGGTCAAATGGCCGAACAAGGGCAGACGGTCGTCGTCACGACGCATATTCTCTACAACCTCGACCTATTGGATCTCGTGATTATCCTTGCGCGCGGGCGACTCGTGTATTTCGGTCCCGTTGCCGAATTGTGTACTTTCTTCAGCACGCCGGAACGCACAGTGGACCGCCCCCTTGACGTGTTCGACACGCTGGAACCGGACGCGCACGGGGATTCGTCCCTCCTCGAAAAACGGGCCGAGATGTTCGAGAAGAAATACCTCGAATCCCCGCTCCACACGGAGTATGTGGTGGAACGCGGCGGAGAAAAGGGCACGCAATCGTCCATTCCGTCCATCTCGCCGTCTCCCGAACGCGAAACACAGCCCAAGCCACCAGCAATCCGCCGGCTCCGGCGCGCCGTAGGGGGCTTCTTCGACGCCCGGCAGTTGCTGATCCTGCTACGCCGCGTGTTCGACCTCAAGATGTCCGCCATGGGCCGTCTTATGGTGCCGCTCATAACCCCCATACTTCTCGCCGTGTTGACCGCGACCATCGAGTTGGGCGACGCGGACCAGAAGGCACGTGAACGCCAGGCGTTCGAACGCGACCCCAACAACGCGCAAGCAATCGCCCTGCTCCACAAGCTCGATCCGCCCATCGAGATTTCCGAGATGAAGTACGAGGGCATCGCGAATTTCCCCGTACCCTTGAGTATCCCGCTGATCATGGTCATGACGGCCGTGTTCCTGGGAACCCTCTCCGCCTGCCTTGAAATCTCCGGCGAGCGCTCCGTATACCTGCGCGAACGCTCGGTCAACCTCAAGATCCATCTTTACCTGCTCGCGAAACTGCCGTTTCTGTTCATCCTCGCGCTGATCCAGTCGTTCGTATACGTGCTTCTCGCGTCCGTTTTACTGGGGCTGCCGACCGGGCAGATCCTCGGGCTCGTGTTTATTGTCGCGGCAGTGGCGTGGGTGTCCTGCCTGATCGGCCTCTTTATTTCGAGCCTTGACCCCACCGCGGGACAGAATTCGGTGGTCCTCGCAGTCGTGGCCGTGCTACCCCAACTTGTGCTGGCGGGCGCGCAAGGCCCGGCCTTCTATCGTGATATGAGCACGCCGGCCAAGGCCCTCGCCTCCGCGCTGCCCGCGCGCTGGGGATTCGAACTGATGCTCAACGTGCTATACCAAACGCCCGAATGGGCGCGGAAATATATCACCGGAGCCGAACTGGGCCGGATGGGATTTCGTTTCGATGACGGCGTATTCTCCACGAACGCGGCGGCGCTTGCGCTGATCGGCGTATGTTTCTTCGTGGCGACCTGCATCAGTCTCAAACGATACGACAAACTGTAAGCGTTTTACCGGAATCGGCGTCTAATAGAGCGGAATCGGGACTGACAACTGGGACGTGAAAATATGGAAAACACTTCGGAAACGAAACTGAGCGGACAACTCATCGGTGGACGCTATCAAGTCGGCGACCTCTTGGGCGAAGGCGGCATGGGGTCGGTCTACCTGGCGCACGACACGCAGTTGCCGCGCGAAGTGGCGCTCAAGGTGTTGCGCAAGGAATGGGTGAATAAGCCTGACGTCAAGCGCCGCCTCGAAAACGAGTGCCATCTGATGGCCCGGCTTGGCATGCACCCCCACATCGTCATGCTATACGACCAAATCGAGCATGACGGCGGCGTGATATTGGTCTTGGAATACGTCAGCGGCGAGCCACTGTCTAAGCTAATCAGCCGGACA
>CAIYET010000273.1 GCA_903925285.1 Candidatus Hydrogenedentota bacterium
ACGAAGATTCTGAAAGGACGACCGCTTGGCTCTCCCAATCTACTTCCGGCACCAACGTAGACTCGTGCTTGGGAGGTTAATTCTTTACAAAATAGAGGTCGACAAGACGCTCGAATGGGGTTCTACTGCCTTTTTTAGGTTCACCATGGCTAAATACATTGAGCACAAGCGAGACGCAGCAAAAACGAAGACCAGGGGTTGATCGTGAAATCATTTTGGATCTTGGATCTTGAACGCTGGATTGGACGAATGCGGTGGCGACGCCTTTCGTTATTGGCATTGATCGTTTCGGTGTTGGCGGTTGCATTTCCTGGGGATGCCTGTAACAGTGGCAGCGTGCGCGACGCGGGGTTTTCGGCCAAACGGGACGTGCACCGGCTTTGCGTGTTTACGGACGGCGCTAATCCGGACGGGGAAGCGATCCTGGCGCGGCTTCGTTCGTGGTTCGAGAGCAACGGCAAGTATCTGAACGTGACGCTCGAGCCCGTGGACGCGAATGATGCGGCGACGCATTGGGAGGAGTATGGCATTCCTTCAAGACCGCCAAACGTACCCGTGGCCGCGCTGGTCGGATTGATGTCGTCGAGTCCGCGGCGGTCTTTTGTGATCGACCACTGGTCGCCCACGCCGAACGAAGCGGAACTGGCCGCATTGCTCGCGTCGCCCGCACGGGACGCGCTCAAGCGGGCTATTACCGATGTCTGGGCCGTGATCCTGTATTCCCCGGGAGCAAAGGCGGAGGAAAAGAAGGAACCGTTGTTGAACTCGATGGCCCAGCAATGGGCGGCCGATCATCCTCCCGGTATCTCGATAGTATCGTTCGATCGCACGGACCCGCGCGAGCGGCTTATCTGCTCATTCGTGGGACTCGAACCATCGGGGCCGGATTGGGCCGGTGTGGTGTTCGGACGCGGGAAACTCATGACGCCGCCGTTCGAGGGCGAGAGTATCACCGAGAGCAACCTGAACGAGTTGTTGACGCGCCTCACCGTGCCATGCACGTGTCTTCAGCAATCGATGACGCTTGGCCTCGACCTGCCCATGACGTGGGAGCCTCAATTCGATGCCAAGGCCGCCGACGCGGTCCAGTCGCTCGGCTACTCGGAAACCGTCGTGGCTGGAACAATCCCCGAGGCCTCCCCGGCCCCGCATGTCCTCGCCGCCGCCCTATTGCCGCTCGCGTGCATGTCGGTCATTGTAGCCGCCGCCGTCGCTGCTTTGATTGTGTGGCGCAGACGAAGGATGAAGGATGAAGGATGAAAAAGGCTTTAGGCTTTAGGCTGTAGGCTGTAGGAAGGAAGTCTACAGCCTACAGCCTACAGCCTAAAGCCTAAAGCCTAAAGCCTTTTTCATCCTTCATCCTTTTCGCGAATTACCTCGATGCCGTTGATCACGGGCGTATCTTTCTCCGGTGCGAACTCGATCAATAGCGTTTTTTCGACTTTGATGCCTTTGACCTCTTCGACGCGTGCGATGTTGGCGCCGCCTGCCGCCGCGAATATGTCGTAGCTGTTCAGGACGGGATTTCCCTGCAACTTCACGCTGAAGACGCGTTTGCCCGGTTCGGTGTTTTCGGTTTCCACGAAATAGAGGCGAACCGTGTACGTGGCCGGCGTGTCGCCTTCGTCGAGCAGCGGCAGTTCACAGCGCGTCATTCCTTTGCAGCCGGATGCGAATACCCACGGTTTGTCGGTTCCCTTTATGTCGAGGCCTTGGAAATTGCGGCAGAAGAAGTCCGGCTTGTCGAGGAACTGTTCTTGGAGCGCGAATTTGACGCCGTAGTTGTGCCAGTCGGTGCTTGGCGGGTGCGGATAACTGAACCAGAGTACACCGTCGTCGTCGCGCCAGTCGCCCGGCGCCCCGAGGTTTATGGCCATGCGGCGCACCGGTGTGAGCTTTCCGTTCTGGACGCATGTAGCCCAGGTGCGCTGCTCGGATTTCGGCTGTAATACGACGGTCGAACGGATGGGATACGAGCACGTGCAGCCCGCGCTGGCTTCGGGGAACAGTACGAGTCCGTTGGCGGGGATGACGTTGATCCAACAGCCGGGACGGATGCCGCCGAAGGGCAGCATGCCCTGATCCTTCAAGAGGTCGTAGTACCAGAGGAAGAAGCCGCGCAGGAAGAACATGTTGGGACAGGCGCTGGTTGCGCTGCAACAATGTCCGGGACGCACGTATTCCCAGGTCGAGTCTTGGCCGGTGATCGGGTGTGCGCGGGTCTTGACGACGCCGGTGTGCAGGTCGCACGCGCGGGGTTCGATGAGGATGGTGTCGCCGACGATTACGGGACGGCGCAGGTAGTTCAGGGGACGCGACCAGAGATCCGAGCCGTCTTTGCCGGAGACGGCGGTAATACGCCGCCACGCGAGTTTTCCTTCGCGGAAGAAGTTGCGGTCGTGGTTGCTGAAGCAGCCGAAGAAGCACAGAACGCCGTCGCTGTACGCGAGGCCCATGCGGTCGCCGCCGCATCCGGTAAGGTCGATGATGCGCTCCCAATGTTTCTGCCCGGTCATTTCGTCGAGCGCGATGACGCGCCGGACATCGGCGTCCTTCGGATCGTAGGTTATCTCTTCCTTTTCCCACACGCCTTTTTGAATGAGGTCCGCGCGTTCTTTCATGGCGGCCTGCTTCTGTTCTTCCGAGACGTCGCAGTCGGCTAGAAAGACCGCGCCTTCGCCGAGGGCGATGGCGGGATGAGCGATGGCCTTGCCGTCATACTTCCAGCGCAGAGAGCCGGTTTCGGCGTCAAGTGCGAAGACCGCGTCGCTGGCCATGATGCGTTGAGTGACCGCGCCCATGGGGTTCTCGACGCTTCCCCACTGCGGCCATTCGGTCATGCTGCGCCACATGAATCCGCTGTTCTGGGCGTCCCAGAATGCGCGCTCGTCCGGCTTCGGAAACTGTCCGGTAATTTCACCGACCGCGTACTTGACGTTGTCGGTGGATTTGCGTTTGTTGACAGCGGCCTTGACGTCATGCCATTCACCCTCTTCTCCGGCGATCTCGTTCCATAAGGCCCCGTAGTCGTCTTTCAGCGGCGCGGCAACCGAGCCGAACACGGTAGGTCCATCGCACGCGAGGTACCCCCATCGTGCGGGTTTATCACCGTGCGGCGGCAGGTCGTACGTGCGCAGGGTAGCGCCTGTCGCGGGATCCAGTCGGAGGCATTTGTCGTGAGCGGCAACATAGAGCGCGTCCTTATCGAGGGCGAGGTTGCCCATATCGGAGTCGACCCGAACGCGGAGGGCGCCGGGGACATCCTTCCTCCATAGGAACGTCCCATTGTAGGCATCGTAGGCCATGATGACGTTCTCGCCTTGTATGAACATGCGTCCGTCCATGGCGACAGGGGCTGCGGGGCGCGAGTGGCGTTCGACCATCAGTTCGGGACCGGGACGTCCATACCACAGCACGCCAAGCGGACCCTTCACGCGTTCGTCGTCGGAGCAGGCCGTATTGCCGGGGCCGGCATATTCATGGGTCCACTTACCCGCGCCCGCGAGGGCGCCGCGCGTCACCTTAATCCAGCGGCCCTCATCGGAGACGACCTCGACCGTAAAAGCGCCCAACGATTCGCATTGCTTGCGACGGACGTCCAGGGAAGGCGGCTGCTCTTGATTGGGGGCTTCCGGTGGAAAGCCGAGACACAGCACGCCGCCGTGGGGTTTGAGTATGCGAAGAAGATCTTCCGTAGGCTCGAATCGGCCTTCGCACAGCATGGATTCGGACACGATCAGATTGGCGAAGTAGTCGGGATAGGGCATCTTCGGGGTGTCAATGCAATCGACGACGACCCGGACGCCGTATACGCCCGCGGCATCGAGCATACGGCGCGCGTTTTCGCCTCTTTCGGCATTGTCGTCGATGGCGACGATATTGAGTTCGGTACGTTTCGCCAATTCATACGCGAGACGGCCGGTCCGGTTGCCGATGACGAGACAGTAGCCTTTCTTTTCGGGCGCCAGCGCGCGGATCCGGTCGGCGGCTTTCACGCAAAGGGCGGCGTTGACGTCTTCCGGAAAAGCGTTCGGAATCGGTTGCTGTTTGACTTCCCGCACGGGTTTCGCCTCTCCTTTAGCAAAGGCGTAAATCATGCCCGTGTCGGTGCTGACAAAGAGGCGTCCGCTTGCGATTGCCAGACCGCACGCCCGACCTTCGACCGGGGCTTGCCACAGATCCTGGCCCGTCTTCGCATCCACGGCCATTACGGTTTTGGCGCCGCCGACGTAAAGGCGCTCGCCGGACATGATGAGCGCATCTCGAAGAACAGTGGGCCGACGCCAGCGGTAGACGCTGTCCTCGGTCTGCTTTTTGCCCGCTTCGAGATCCGCGATTTGTTGTTTGAGCGCTTCGGCCTCGTTGCGCGCCGTCGCGCGTTTGAGTTTCTCGTTCGCGACCTTCAGATTGCGTTCGAACCCACCGCGCGTTTCGCTTGCCCCGGCAAAGGCCTGCCGGTCCAGCGCGGCCAGTTCGTCGTAGGTGAGCAGGTAGGCATCGTCCTTCGCCACGATGAGGTCGAGACCGGGGAACCAGGCGTAGGCCGCATCCGGAACCTTGCCGCCGTTTTCCTGGGCGTATGCCTGCTTGCCGTATACGCCGGCCACGAGACGGTCTTCCGTGAGCAATGCCCACGACCCGCCCACGTGGTCCCTGGGCGTGGCGTAGTATTGAAAACGCCCCTGATCCCGTGTGAAGACCGCAGGCATGGCGCGACCCGAAGGAACGAATAGGCGTGTCTCCGAGGCGAGTATCGGACCTTGTGGCGAGATGCCGCCGTATTCGAGCTTGTATCCCTCTTCACCGTAACTGTCATTGCACCAGAGAACCGTCCCGTCGTCCGCCTTGACGGCACAAAGGAAAAGGCTCTCGTGTGGAAACACGCCCGCCGCGAAATAGGCGGTAGGTGCGGCGTCGTTCGCGTTCGCGCACACGACAATCCCCGTGCGTACCGGCCATAGCGAGGTCATCTTGCCATTCCCGAGCACTCGTTCGTCGCGGAACGAGGCCCGGACTTTCCAGACAAGCCCGCCGTCATCGGCCCGTAAACAGTATGCGCAGCCATCATCCGAGCCAACATAGACCCGGCCTTCATATACCATGGGAGCGACACGGACCGGTCCGCCGGTAAAAAACGACCAGCGTACCTGTCCCGTGGCGGCATCGAGACAATAGACTTTGTTGTCGGCGGACGAGCCGAAGAAGACGTTGTTCCCGGCGACGGCGACGTGGTACGCCTCGTCGAATCGGACGCGGCTCTTCTCCTTTCCCTCCTCGGGCCACGCGGGTTCGGGCGCATGCAAGGCCGTAAAAACCCATTCCGCCGACAGAGGCGATTCGAGCGATTCACCGCTGACCGCGCTACGTGCGTTGTCGTGCCTGAAGGTAGGCCAGTCGGCGGCGGTAGCTGTCCGTGGCAACACGAACAGTCCAACAAGAATCGAAGTGAAGATACTGGCCAAGAATGTCAGGTTAAGGCGCGACCCCAAGAGCGGCGTATACATGATGGCGACTTCCCTTCCCAGGTTGCAGCAACCCTTTTTCTATAAGGATGAAGGATGAAGGATGAAGGATGAATAAGGCTTTAGGCTGTAGGCTGTAGGCTGTTGGAAGAAAGCCAATTCATCCTTCGTCCTTCATCCTTCATCCTTCATCCTTCATCCTTCATCCTTCATCCTTCATCCTTCATCCTTACGATCTCTTGCCTGCATGGCCTACGCTACTGCCCTCGCAGTTGCAATCGAGCATAACGCGGGGTTGTTGCGAAGGTCAACCTTTGCGGAACACCGGAAGCGTGCGAGAAGATCGTGTGTGCGTATATGATACAATATGGGCCGGGATAGGTTTGCGGCCTATAAGTGGTATGATCGAACCGGACGGCGGAGTGTAATGCGACGACTGTCGAAGTATGTTTTATCATTACCGATAGGGGTACATCTCTACCTGTTGGTTCTCTTCGTGTTGATGCCGGCCGTGGGCACGGTTGTTTACACCGGATTCGAGCGGCACAGGGATTCCCTGCGCGATGCGCAAGCGCGTGCGCTGCAAGTGGTCACGGACCTCGCAGTCCATCAGGAGCGTACTGCGGACGGTATCCGGCAGATCCTGGCGACGCTTTCGCACGTGCCTGAATTCGAGCAGCGTAAGACCGCCGAATGCAATGAACTGCTCGCGAAGTTGCAGAAGATCAATCCGCAATACGCCAGCCTGCTAGTCGCCGCGCCCGATGGGATGATCTTCGCAAGCGGCATTCCGGTTGAGCCGTATAGCGTCGCCGACCGCAAGTATTTCAAGGACGCCGTAAGGACCGGCGAATTCTCGGTGGGCGAGTATGCGATCAGCCGCTCGGCGCATCGTCCCGTGCTGCACTTTGCGTATCCGGCGTACGACGCCCAAGGCGTGTTGCAGATGGTTTGTTTGGCGGGATTCGACGTTACCAGCTACGACTCCGTTATTGCGCGAGGCCACATGCCTCTGAATTCAGTCCTGGTATTGGCGGATTACAAGGGTGTGGTGCTTCACCGCTATCCCGATACGATGGGTGCTCCGGGCCAGCCGGATTTGCCGGTGATGATGGAGCAGATGATGTCAAGCGTGGAAGACGAGGGCGTGTTTCGTGCATCGGGGCAGGACGGCGTCAATCGCCTGTATGCATTCGTCCGCGTTCGGCTGTCCCGTAGCGTCCCCTACATGTTTATCCGCGTGGGGATCCCGCAGTTCGAAGCCTTGGCGGAAGTCCGATTCATCCTGTATCGCGAACTGGTCCTTTTGTGTGTGGCGGTGGCCCTCGCGATGGCAAGCGCTTGGTTGGTCGGACGTCGACTTATTCTGAGCCGCCTGGAACGCCTCATGGCCGCGGTACGTGCCGTCGAGGAAGGCGACATGAACGCCCGCGCCGGCCTCGCGGATACCGAAGGCGAGTTTGGGCATCTCGCGGTCGCGTTCAACGACATGGCCTTAGCGCTTCAGGAACGTCAAATGCGTCTTGCGGAGTCCATGGATTCGTTGCACGACCGTGAAGAGTTTGCTCGGACGACGGCCGAAGCGTTGGCGTTGCGGTCGCGGGAACTGGAAGAGGCTATCGAGGAACTGCGGCAACGCAATCGCGAGTTGGACGAATTTGCGTACGTGTCCAGCCACGACCTCCAGGAACCTTTGCGCCAGCTTGTTTCGTTCAGCGCGCTCTTGCGGCGCGACGCAGGAGAAGACGGCCTGTCCGAACTCGCGCGTAAAGACCTCGAGTTCATCACGTCGTGCGCGCACCGCATGCAGACCCTTGTGCAGGATTTGCTGACGCTGTCGCGTGCCGGGCGTGCGGGCATGAACTGGGCGGCGATTTCGCTGGACCGTTGTGTGGATCGCGCCTTGGATGCGTTGCAGGAACGAATCCAGGAGACGGGCGCGACGATCGAGCGTATGCCCTTGCCGATGGTCGAGGGCGATGAACTCTTGTTGACGCAACTCTATCAGAACCTTATTGGCAATGCGCTCAAATTTGCGGGTAGAAAAGCCCCTGTTGTTTGTATTACAGTGGCAGAGACGGCGGGACGTCGCGTGTTGGGCGTTCATGATGCAGGAATCGGTATCGCGCCACAGTACGCCGAGCAGATTTTCGCCCCATTCAAGCGGTTGCACGCCCGGGGCGAGTACGAAGGCTCGGGCATTGGATTGGCCATCTGCCGCAGAGTCGTCGAGCGGCATCACGGTCGAATTTGGGTCGAATCGGAACTGGGCGACGGCGCCCATTTCCGTTTCACGCTGAACGAAGGGAGTTAGGCTATGGCTAGAATGTCCAAGAAGGCTGCGGTCATTTTGTTGGTCGAGGACGATCCCGGCGATCAGGAATTGACGCGCCGCGCGCTCGAGGAAGGCAAAGTGCGCAACACGTTGCAGATCGTCAGCGACGGCGAGCAAGCCCTCGACTATTTGTTTCGGCGGGGCCGCTATGTCGATCCCGACTCGTCGCCGCGTCCCGACCTGATTCTGCTCGACTTGAACCTTCCCAAGCTCGACGGCCGGCAGGTCCTCGAGAATATCCGCCTGACGCCCGAACTGCGGCGGATCGCCGTCGTCGTCCTTACAACGTCCAATCAAGAAGAAGACGTCGTCCGCAGCTACGACCTCGGCGCCAACTCGTATATTACGAAACCCGTCGACTTGGTTCAATTCCTGCGCGTGGTACAAGCATTGCAGGAGTACTGGTTCGAAATCGTTGTCCTATCGTCGGACGGGGAGGACGTTTGATGGAGAAACGGCTGACCATCCTTGTCATCGACGACAGCGAAGCGGACCTCGAGATCCTGCGCCGCCACATCGAGGATGTGCCAGGTTGGACGGCGGAAGTGCTGGCCTTTACCGAGCCGGAGGCCGGATGCGCCGAGTTTGCAAAACGTGTCGTCGACGTGATGTTGCTGGACTATTACCTCGGCGGGCAGACCGGCCTCGATGTCCTTCGGACCATCCGCGCCGGGGGCGATGTGCGGCCCATCATCATGTTGACGGGGCGCGGTGACGAGGAAATCGCCGCCGAGACCACGCGGGCCGGCGCATCCGACTATCTCGTCAAGAGCAAGGTCCGGCCCGAAGTGCTTCGCCGCGCGGTCGAAAACGCCGTTGCTCAATACGTGCTGAGGCAGGAAAAGGCGCTTCTCGAAGAGGAATTGCGCCAGTCGCAGAAAATGGAAACGGTCGGGCAGTTGGCGGGCGGGATCGCGCACGATTTCAACAACCTGTTGATGGGGATCATGGGCTACGTCGAACTGGCACTCATGAAAGTACAGGCCGACGATGTGCGCGAACATCTCGAACAAGTGAGGGGCATTTGCCAGAATATGGCCGAGTTGATCCAACGCTTACTGAGCTTCAGCCGACGCGGCGGCGTCAAGTACGAGACGCTCGACATCAATCAGGTCGTCACGGATATCGCGCTGGTACTTAAACATAGCATTCACAAGGACGTCGAAATCCGCACCGAACTGCTGCCGCACGAACTCGCCGTCCGCGGCAGCGCCGCCATGTTACAACAGGTGTTGCTCAATCTGAGTGTCAATGGCGCCGAAGCCATGCCCGAAGGCGGCTGCCTGACCATCCGCACGAAACGGCTCCTCGTGGAACCGATAACGCAAGCGCTGTACCCGATGCTCGATGCCGGCGAATACGCCCTCATCGAAGTGCAGGACACCGGCGCCGGTATCGATCCCAAGGACATCGAACGCATCTTCGAACCGTTCTTCACGACCAAGAGGGTCAGCACGCACAAGGGCACGGGGCTGGGACTCGCGGTGGCGTGGCAGAACGTGCGCCATCACGGCGGGGTAATCAAGGTGTACAGCGAACGCGGACGCGGCGCCACGTTCCGCGTGTACATGCCGATCGTGTCGGAATTGGTCGACGCCAACCCGAATGTACCGAACCCCGAAGTCCCGCGCGGCACCGAAACCATCTTGCTGGTCGACGACGAACATCCCGTGCGTAGCGTCATCGGCCAACTCCTGCAACAACTGGGATACAAAGTCTATACGGCCGCGGACGGGCTTGAAGCCGTCGATCTCTTCCGCCGGTTCCACGAGGGAATCGCCGTTGTCCTGCTTGACCTGTCGATGCCGCACATGGGCGGCTCCGACTGTTTCGACCGCCTGATCCGCATTGACCCACATGCCCGCGTCATCTTCTCCAGCGGCCACGACATGGAGGCTAGCGCCAGCGAGTTCCTTGCGCGAGGCGCCAAGGACATCATCCAGAAACCGTATCAGGTTGGCGATCTCGCCACGCGACTGCGAATCGTTATCGACGCGCCCGAATAGCCCGCTCCTCATTTAAGGATGAAGGATGAAGGATGAAGGATGAAGGATGAAGGATGAAGGATGAAGGATGAAGGATGAAGGATGAAGGATGAAGGATGAAGGATGAAGGATGAAGGATGAAGGATGAAGGATGAAGGAT
>CAIYET010000274.1 GCA_903925285.1 Candidatus Hydrogenedentota bacterium
ACGAAGATTCTGAAAGGACGACCGCTTGGCTCTCCCAATCTACTTCCGGCACCAACGTAGACTCGTGCTTGGGAGGTTAATTCTTTACAAAATAGAGGTCGACAAGACGCTCGAATGGGGTTCTACTGCCTTTTTTAGGTTAAATGGTATTCAAGCTCTGAACACCCGGGCGTAATCTACGGAACCCCTGCAACCAGCGACCCTGAAATGCTTGCTCCGACTGATACAGCACCACTTCACTGGTCAATTACGGCAAACAATCGACAGACGGTCGTTATTCAGATCCGGGCAGGTGGCAGCGGCTCTCGCACATGCAGATTGTATTGGCGCAGTAGCGGACAGAGCTTCGATCCGTCCCGTTCCATGACACAGGATTATCAAGCTTTCGTGACGTCGAGCTATCCGGCAGTAAATGTATATTACGCTCTGACCTTCGATGTGGGGGCGAATTCCAATTGGAACGGGTTAGGCACAGTCGTTCAACTGCGAGTAGATCCCATCGATCCTTGTTCGGATATTACGGATCCAGTCTATATTGACTATGTGCATATTGACGAAGCTCCAGCTCCTACAATTACAGTGAACCCGACGTCTCTTTCGCCTCAGTGTGATCACGGGCAGAACGCATCAAGCCAGACTTTCACTCTGAGCAACACTGGTAGTGGCACTATGAATTTTTCCCTTAGTGACGATGCCAGTTGGCTGAGCGTTTCACCCAGCAGCGGTTCTCTAGGTACAGGGGGCTCAACGACGATCACGTTGTCCTACTCGACTTCGTCTCTTCTGGCCGGTTCCTTCATTGGCCGCATCTCCATTTCTGCCCCAGGGGCTACTGTTACGCCCGTCAATTACAACGTATATCTGACGGTGAAAGGCCCGACGATTACAGTGAACCCGACGTCTCTTTCGCCTCAGTGCGATCAGGGGCAGAACGCCTCAAGCCAGACTTTCACGCTGAGCAACACTGGTAGTGGCACTATGAACTACTCCCTCAGTGACGACGCCAGTTGGCTGAGCGTTTCGCCGGCCAGCGGCTCTGTAGGTGCAGGCGGCTCAACGACGATCTCGGTGTCCTACTCGACCTCGTCTCTTCTGGCCGGTTCCTTCATTGGCAAGATCTCCATTTCTGCCCCAGGGGCCACTATTACACCCGTCAATTATAACGTATACCTGACGGTGGATCCCTATCCTTTTGCGGAAAACGCTTATTACCAGGCTACGGGTGATTCCGGAGTCTACCTTTACCAGAACAATTACGTTCGGCTTTTCAGCGGATTCGCGGGAACGCCCGTGGACACCAGTTCGCAGCGGTTTTACGGAATGGTCCGCTTTGGAAAAGACATCGGGCAATGGGCATGGGGGGACGGAATCATAATCAAGGTGGACCCCGCCATCATTAATGCCTTCTACACAGCGAACCAGGGGTGCGATATTTTCAAACCTCATGGAACGGGCAATGGATCCAGTTGGAAAGCATTGGACCCGGCGCATCCGGTCGTAGACCCGAACTACCCTGACATCCAGGCGAGCAGCGTGTTTGAGTTGGTGCTGGTGCCGCCCAACAACACGCCCAAATGGAAATGCTTTACCAGTATGGAAGAGTTTGAGCAGCACCGCGCCCAACCGCCACACAATGAAAACGCCGACGAAGCACGGGCCAAGATCTTAAAGGTGCAGTACGCAAATGAACTGTACACGATGTTTGGGGGAGCAGGTTGGTTCGGCACGGTTGACAAGCCCCAGCTTTTGAGTCCGCCCAATGGGCTAGTGCCGCCAATTACGGACAAGAAAGTAGCGTTCACATGGCGAACGGTTGAAGGAGCCACCAAGTACCAGCTACAGGTTGATAACGATCAGCTATTTGGGTCACCGGAACTCGATGTGGAGTCTTTAGCCATCAACTACCCCGAATTCGGCGAGTTGGAGGACTATTTTGCCAGCGGGACGTACAACTGGCGGGTACGGGCTTTTGTCAATGGCAGTTGGCTTAACGTCTGGTCTGACACCTGGCAATTCCAATACGACACGCCGACGCCGGGCGATCCCGTGTTTGTTCCCTTGCACTGGCTCTACAAGAGTAGTGCAGGGAGTTACTATGCAACGCGCGAAGACCGGGTCGTGAACAACGAAAATGCCGGCTATACCTACGAGGGAATTGCCTGCTACGTGTCGGCAAGCGCCGCTACTGGCACCATCCCGCTTTACAGCCTGTATAACCCAACAAGCAACACCTATTACTACACAGCCGACGAAGCGGATCGCGCACAGCGGCTGTCGCAAGGGTTCAAGGGTTCGGCTGATGGTGTCATTGGTTACATTTATCCCGACCCGGCAGATGACCTTCTGGTATTGTATAGGTTCTATGACGCGGCCACAAAGACGTGCCTGCTTACGGCCAGCAAGGACGAGTACGACCAACTGCAAGGCGCAGGCCTCGAAGCTGCGGTAGCTGGATACGTGTCAGCAAACGGGTTGATGTATGCGCTCGCGCACCGGGCGCCCCAGGGCAGCCTTGGCGCAGTGGACACAGGGACAGGCGCGCTCCGCCAGGCCTACAACCAACACGGTGTCCAGTTCCATGGGTACGGCCCCGCTTTTGACTTCAGCCTTAATTACAATAGTCTGACGGCGCGTAACCTCGGCGGCAACATCGAACGGGTAGGTAACGCGTTGGTTCTGCCGCTTGGAGTGGGATGGAGCCACAGCTTCAACGCCTACCTCATGGAGGATCCGGACGGCAACACCGTCGTTCGCTGGGGGGATGGCTCGGAAAGCTACTTCAAGAAGAACGGCGGGAATTACGAGCCGCAGGGCGGCGAATACCACACCCTTTCTCGGACTCCGACAACATATAACCTCACCAAAAAGGACCAGTCCAAGTTCATCTTCAGCAAGTATTCCTTTGGGTCGGGCCAGTTGCAGCAATTCGTCTTCTTCGTTAGCCAGATTCAGGACAAGAACGGCAATGCGGTGACTTTTGCCCGGTCGAGTTCCGGGCGATTGGATAGCGCGACTGACGCCGCGGGCAGGATGCTGACATTCGCCTACGGAACCACGGGGCGGTTAGCGGGGGTTTTGGATGCGCAGATCGGCCGCTCGCTTTCCTTTTCTTACAACAGCAGCGGAATGCTCGCGGCCTTCACCAATGCCCGGGGAAAAACGACAACTTTCGCCTACACGACGGATAATCAGCTTAATCTGATTACGCATCCAAAAGGCAATACCGAGAGTTTTGCCTACGAGAACAGCAAAATCAAGACGGCCACCTTGCCGAACAACGAAACGTATGCGTATCAGTACAACGCGAGCAGCACACCCGGTCTCACGGAAGTCACAGACCAGCTTGGCAGGAAGGCCCAATATCTGCACGATCCCAACTCCTTTGTTGTCACCCAGATCAACGACTTCAATGAAAACGCGGCCAGCATAACCTATGACAGCGTGCACAAAACCCTGCCGGCGGCCATCCGCGACCGGCGCGGCAACTACACTTATTTCACGTATGACACCAACGGCAATGTTCTAAGCATAAAGGACGCGCAAAACAAGGTGGCACGATTCTCCTACGATGGAAGCAGTCATCTCTTGAGCCGAAGCGAATTCGCCGACGAAGCCACAACGGGACCCACGACCACCTATGCGTGGTCGGGTAACAATTTGACCGATATCACCGACCCTCTAACCCATACAACTCACATTGCTTATAATGGTAAAGGGCAGCCAACCAGTATCGTTGACGGACGTAGTTACACAACAAGTGTGGCTTACGATAGCGACGGAAACGCGTGGCGGATTACCGACCCGGAGGGTAATGTTACTGAAAACGGCTATGATGCGGCTGCCCGCCTGTTGTCAGTCAAGAATGCGCTGCTCCAGGTCACGGCCTATCAATACGATGCGAACGATAATATGACCAGAGTGACCGATGCGAGTTTGCATCCCGTGAACCTGAGTTACGATGACAATGACAACCTGCAACAAATCTCCTATTCGCGTAGCGGCGTCACAGATAGCATCCAATACGCTTATGACGTGCATGATCGTCTGCAAACCGTAATCGACCCGTACGGGAAATCCTATGTATACGCCTATGCGGACAACGGGGATTTGGCCACGGAGACCGACCCCAGGGGGCAGGCGAAGCAATACTCGTATGACGCCAACCACAACGTCACGCGCATCGATTACCTTGGTGGTGGCCAGTCAGTCACGTTTTCATATGACGAGAACGGAAACATGATCGGCATGGATGAATCCTGGCTCCCCAGCGCCCACAGTTTTGGCTACGACACCCTGGACCGCTTGGTGAGTCATATCGACCCCTATGGACAGACCGTTGGCTATGCCTACGACCAGGCCGGTCGCCGTACGTCGGTCACGTATCCGGGCAGCCGGGTCGTGTCCTATGCATTTGACAATGCAAACAGGCTCACCGACGTGTGGGATTGGGTCGGCGGCCACTATATTTACGGCTATGACACGGGCGACAACGTTACTTCTCTTATCAACGCCAACAGCACGGCGACCACTTATGGGTATGACCGCGCGTCGCGATTGACAAATATCGTGCATAAGAAGCCGGACAATGCCGCCTTCGCCAGCTACACGTTTGTGTTGAACGCAGTGGGCAACCCAGCCTCTGTAACGACGGTTGACCCAATTGCCCCGGTGCTGAAAGCCCTCGATGTCTCCAGCGTGATCGGCGCCGACAACCGCCTCCTCTCCCAAAGCGATGGGATAAGCTATAGCTATGACTTCAGTGGCAACTGCACCGGAAAGACCACGTCTGGCACCGGGACAACTTTCGCCTATGATTATGAAAACCGGCTTGCCCAGGTCGGTTCAGGCGGGAACACCATACAGTACGTATATGACGGATTGGGCAACCGAATTGTCAAGAACGAAAATGGTACCGTAACCCGCTACGTTCTGGACACGGCGGGCAGCATGGCCGAAGTGCTTATGGAAACCGATGTCAACGGCGTCCCCAAGGCATTCTACGTGCATGGGATTGAGTTGCTGGCGAAGGTAACCTCTGCGGGCGAGCGCTTCTGCTACCACGGCGACCAAGTGGGGAGCGTTGTGGCCATGACCAACAGCGCGGGTTCCATGGTCAACAAATATGCATACAGTCCTTTCGGCACGATCTTGGCCAAGCAAGAGTCAGTCACCAATCCTTTCAAATATGTCGGTCAGTTCGGCGTTACTGATGAGGGCAATGACCTGCTGTTCATGAGGGCGCGCTTCTATGATGCGGCAAACGGGAGGTTTCTGGCCAAAGACCCGATAGGGTTTGACGGAGGCGATTGGAATCTATACGCATATGCGGAGAACTCTCCTCTTTTCGGAAATGACCCCAGCGGGAATTCTGCGGCCGGAACTGCTTTCAAATATATTCAGTTGGGAGCATCTCTTAACGACAAGTGGTTCCTGGGGAATCCATACCTTAAGTTGACTTTGTATACTGCACTCAAGATGACTCCACTTAAGCCGGCGGTAGTGGCCGCTGAGGCGTTTGAAGTAGGGGGGAAATGGATTGCAGCATATGTGATGGTTCAATGTGGGGTAAACCTTAAGGCAGAAACGTGGAGTGAACTGACCGTTGACACTGCTTTCTTCTTTGCCGATGCATTTGCACCGGTCTCGCATGCAAAACCGATTACCGAACTGAAAATTGGAGCTGCCAAGAAGGCCCGTAAGCTTATTATTGAGAGCTTTGCGAAAGACAATATCAAAAAAGTGACACAGAACAGTCTCACTACGTTCTTAAAACGTTACGGCCCGGTTCGATAAAGGAGCGTCATTCATGGGAAAAACAGTGCTATTGGGTATCGCCTTCTGCGTGGTACTGATAACAACTGTAGGTAGTTCGTGGGCAGGAGCAAGTTACGAATATGACTCTCAGAATCGTCTTACAAGAACTACCTGTTCAAGTGGCGGCGTTATTCAATATGCTTATGACAATATGGGAAACATCATAAGTCATTCAATCATTCCGGCCCTTGGCACCGTATCCATTAACGTCACTCCCGATACAGCCTCATGGTCCTTTACGGATGGCAGCGGGGAAACCCATTCCGGCAGTGGTGATAAGACACTCCAGAACATTCCTGCAGGAAACATTGCCCTTACGTGGGCAACGCTAAGCCTGTTTAGTCTCCCCACCCCGAATCCAGAGACGAAAGCACTGGTCAAAGACCAAACGGTGACTTTTACGGGCGTCTATGCGAGGGAATCCGGCACCGTAGCCATTCAAGTCACTCCAGCCGGTGCGCCATGGAGTTTCACGGACGGCGATGGGCAGACACACAATGGCACAGGACCGCAGACCATGAGCGATGTGCCAACCGGCCAAATAACGCTGACATGGGGTGACCTTTCGGGGTATATCCGGCCTGCAAATCCTAACCTCCAAGTATTGGCCAAGGACGCGACGATTACCTTCTCTGCGGCCTATGCTGTTAATCGTCCCCCGAATGCGCCGACTTTGGTATCACCGGTAAATGGTGCGCAGAATGTGGGCTTGACGCCCGTGTTGCAGGCCGGGGCCTATTCGGACCTGGATGGCGATGCGCAAATCTCGGGCGCGTGGCAGGTGGCCACCGACAGCGCGTTCACCAACATCGTGTGGGAGTCGGGCGGCACGAATACGACGCAGACTTCGTTGACCGTGCCGGCCGGCAAACTGACGCAATACAAGCGGTACTGGTGGCGTGCCCGATACAAGGACAACCGGGGCACATGGGGCTACTGGCCCACAGCCTTCTCTTTTGACACGGGCAACCGTCCGCCAAATGCGCCGACGTTGGTATCACCGGTAAATGGTGCGCAGAATGTCTCCCTGACACCAACCTTGCAAATAGGTCCTTTCTCGGACCCGGACACCGGGGACAGTGCGGTAGCGGTTGAGTTCCAGGTGGCGTCGGACAGCGGGTTTGTCACGATAGTCAAAGCATCGGGCGGGATTACGCCGACCCTGAGTTGGACGGTTCCGGCAAGCTATCTGGCACAATACAAGCGATACTGGTGGCGTGCCCGATACAAGGACAACCGGGGCACATGGGGCTACTGGCCCATAGCCTTCTCTTTTGACACCGGTAACCGGCCGCCGAATGCGCCGACTTTGGTATCACCGCTAAACAATGCCCAGAACGTCTCGGTGACTCCCTTACTTCAGATTGGTGCTTTCTCGGATCCGGACGGGGACAGTGCGGCGTCGATTGAATTCCAGGTGGCGTCGGACAGCGCGTTTGCCACAATAGTCGTGGCTTCGGGCGGGATGACGCCGACCCAGAGTTGGACGGTTCCGGCAAGCAAGCTGGCGCAATATAAGCGGTACTGGTGGCGTGCCCGTTACAAGGATAACCGGGGTACGTGGGGCTACTGGCCGACCGCCTTCTCTTTTGACACAGGCAACCGCCCGCCGAATGCGCCGCTGTTGAGCAGTCCAGCAAAAGGTGCGCTGAATGTGGGTTTGACGCCCGCTTTGAAGACTGGGGCCTATTCGGACCCGGACGGTGACCTGCAAACTTCGGGCGCGTGGCAGGTGGCCACGGACAGCGCGTTTGCCACTATCGTGTGGGATTCGGGCGGTACGAATACGACACAGATTTCGTTGACCGTGCCAGCCGGAAAACTGCAGGCGAACAAACTGTACTATTGGCACGTGCGTTACAAGGACAACCGCGGGACGTGGGGTTATTGGTCGGCGACGTGGTCGTTCAATACCGGCACGAGCAAAGCCAAAGCAGACAGCGGAGATAACATAGCAATAAGCGAGGAAGTGTTGCCGCTAAGCATCGAGGCGTCGCCGGGCAATGTGGTCGGGCCGATGAGCCGGTTGGCTATCCGATTAACGGCGGTTCGGACGATAGACCCCGCGTCGCTTCGAGTGTATCTGGATGGACCAAACGGCTGGACGGCACAAAGCAGCCAGTGGTGGCCCGTGGATGTAGTGGAAGGCGTGGACGGCTGGGCGGTTTATGTGCCCGAAACGCCTATGCCGACTGGAAGGATACAAGCGACGGCTGTAGCGTACACGATACTCGGCGAGCCGCTGGAATCCGTGCTTCAAACATTTGAAGTCGATGCAACGCACCAAGCGGGCGCGACGGGCGAAGTGCTGCTACTGGCCGTAGATGACGTGAGCCTCCTACCAGAAACGGCAGGCGTGCCGTTATCGAGCGCGTATCGGATCGCGCCTACAGGCGCGTTCGCGACACCGGTGACGTTGCAGGTTCCGCTGGATAAGGCGTGTGCTCCGGAAGACGTGGAAATCTACTATTTCAGCGAATCCGCTCTGCATCAGGGTTGGTACCCGGCGGCGGACGTGACCGGCTGGCTTGTCTCCGAAACCGCACAGGTGGTCAACGATAAAGGAAACATTTATCTCGAGTTGCAGGTCAACCACAGCGGTATCTTCCAACTCGTCACGATAAAGAAATAGGAAACGCGAGTAACTGCACTGGAAACGGGCCCACAAGAAGCGTGGGCTCGTTTCATTATCTCTGTATATCCCCGGCCACCGTCACGAACTACACGCGTGCCTGGGAGGAAATAAACGACCGCCAGCTACCCCGCCGCGGAACCGTGCATGACATGGGGCCCACCCTCACGCACAAACGCATCATCATTCATAAGCTGTTCATCGAGCAGAGAACGGTCGAAGC
>CAIYET010000275.1 GCA_903925285.1 Candidatus Hydrogenedentota bacterium
ACGAAGATTCTGAAAGGACGACCGCTTGGCTCTCCCAATCTACTTCCGGCACCAACGTAGACTCGTGCTTGGGAGGTTAATTCTTTACAAAATAGAGGTCGACAAGACGCTCGAATGGGGTTCTACTGCCTTTTTTAGGGTCAACGGATCATGCGTCGCGAGATGCTCCAACGAGTCTCGCGCATCGGCCAGACTCGCCTGTAACTCGAGCATGCGTTTGCCCACGCCAATACGGGCCTGTAATTCCTCGCTGTCGTACGGTTTGGCGACATAGTCATTCGCGCCCGCCGTCAACCCCAGAACGATATCGCCTTTTTCCCCTCGCCCGGTCAGAAGAATCACATAGGCTGGATTGGTCGAGTCATTTTCCCGCAGGCGGCGGCAGACCTCCAGCCCGTCCATCCCCGGCATCATCCAGTCGAGCAGAACCAGCTTCGGCGCATCGGCCTGCTGCAAGGCCTCCCACGCGGCAGTGCCGTCATTCGTGACCACAGGATCATACCCCCATTTCTTCACGATCGCTGTCAGGATGCTTCGCGAAGTAAGGTCATCTTCGGCAATCAGGACTCGCATCGCACGCCTCCCGCATTTGGGTTTTCAACATATGAACGACCATACGTTCTTTCATACGCCTACTCACTGTCCGCCCCAAAGCCCATCAGAATACAGGCTCTTGGTACACTCAGGACAGATGCCGTGGCTGAACTGAGCTTCCGAGTGCTCGCCCACATAAGTTTCCACTTGCTTCCAATAGCCCTGGTCGTCCCGGACCTTCTTGCAGTGCATGCAGATGGGAATGATGCCACGCAACGTCCGGACGTCATCCAGCGCCGCCTGCAACTCCCGCATGCGCTCGGCAAGCTTGTCCTGCAACTCGAGCATCCGTTGCCCCACGCCAATCCGGGCCTGCAATTCCTCGTGGTCGTAAGGCTTCGAGATATAGTCATTCGCGCCTGCCTCGAAACCCCGAACGATATCCCCTTTCGCCTCTCGCACCGTCAGGAGAATTACATAGGCCGGAGTGGTCGAATCATTTTCTCGAAGGCGGCGGCAAACCTCCAGCCCGTCCATTCCCGGCATATTCCAGTCGAGAAGAACCAGCTTCGGCGCGTCAGGCTGCTGCAAGACCTCCCACGCCTCGGCCCCGTCCTTCGTCACTACCGATTCATAGCCCCACTTGTTCAGCAACGCGGCCAGGATAGTTCGCGAAGTAAGGTCATCTTCGGCAATCAGGACTCGCATGACGCACCCTCCCCCATTTGGGTTTTCAACAGGTCGAACTGCCGTTCCAGTTCAGGCATAAGGACGGCGAGTTCCTCCAATCGTCCGGTCTTGCCGACTTTCTCGATATCGGCGGCCACGGCACTCAGCGCCATGCCGCCCACGTTGGACGCCGCGCCCTTAATGGCATGCCCCTGGCCGCCCGCCAGTCCGGCGTTGCCCTCGGCGATATGTTTCCTGAGCGCTTCAATCTGCGCGGGCAGGTCTTCCAGAAAGCCCGCGATGATTTCCGTCACCAAATCCTCGTCCCCCATCAGCCGTTCCACGAAGGCTTGACGGTCGAAAACGGGCGGCTCTTCGGACGCTTCGATTGTATCGACTGCGGCAGGTTGTTCCGGTGCGCCGTGGACCAGCCACTTATCGAGCGCCGCCATCAGGGCCTGCGTCGAGATCGGTTTCGAGATATAGTCGTCCATCCCCGCCTCGATACAACGCTCGCGGTCGCCTTTCATCGCGTGAGCCGTCATGGCGATAATCGGAATCCTCGGATTGGGGGCCTTCGTCGTGCCGCTACGAATGGAGTGGGTCGCCTCGAAACCATCCATCACAGGCATCTGCACGTCCATGAAAACAATGTCATAAGGAAGCATCTCAAGAGACCGGATCGCCTCCTGTCCATTGGCCACCACGTCGGCGCGGAACCCCAGCTTCTCCAACATGCGCAAGGCCACCATCTGATTGGTCGGGTTGTCTTCGGCCAGCAGGATACGAACCTTCTGACGCCGAACCTCGCCGATCGTGTGCCGCGTGATCAGGCCGGTTTCGGACGCCTTGGCCGACGCAACGCCACCGCCGAGGACCGTGGCCAGGCAATCGTACAGTTGCGACTGCTTGACCGGCTTGGTCAAGTACGCCGAGAACCCAATCGCTTCGAGCCGTTTCCCGTCGCCACGCTTGCCCAGCGACGTCATCATGATCAAGATCGTGTCGTGCAAATCGGGGTCGGCCTTGATCGCTTCACCCAGAGTTTCTCCGTCCATGTCCGGCATCTGCATATCCGTCAGAACGAGGCGGAAGGGATCGCCCGCGGCACGAGCGGCGCGCAACATATCGAGCGCTTGCCTAGCGCTCTCGGCCTCGACATGACGCACGCCCCACGACGTCAGTTGTTCGGACAGCACCAGACGATTCGTAGCATTGTCGTCCACGGCCAGCGCATGCACGCCGCGGACCTCGGCGCGAGGTTTCTCATCGACATGGACGCCCGGAGGCTGTTTGCCCAACACCGCCGTAAACCAGAACGTCGAGCCACGGCCCTCGACACTGTCGATGCCGACCGCGCCGTCCATCAATTCGGCAAGGCGTTTCGAGATGGCCAGCCCAAGCCCCGTACCGCCGAACCGCCGCGTAGTCGAGGCGTCCGCCTGCTGGAAGGCGGTGAACAATAGTCCAATCTTGTCCTGTGGTATACCGATGCCCGTATCTCTCACCTCGAAACGCGCCTTGATGTGGCCATCGGTTTCCGAATCCAACTTCACATCGATTACCACTTCGCCTTTGGCCGTGAACTTGATGGCGTTCCCACCCAGATTGAGCAGGATCTGGCGCAGCCGCCCCGGATCCCCCTGCAAGAACGTTGGCACTTCCGGATCAATCCGGCAGATGAATTCGAGACTCTTCTCGTGGGCGCGCACGGCCAGCAGTTCCGCCGTATCCTCGAGCGTAGCGCGCAGATCGAAGTCCAGCACCTCGATTTCCAACTTACCCGACTCGATCTTCGAAAAATCCAAAATGTCGTTGATGA
>CAIYET010000276.1 GCA_903925285.1 Candidatus Hydrogenedentota bacterium
ACGAAGATTCTGAAAGGACGACCGCTTGGCTCTCCCAATCTACTTCCGGCACCAACGTAGACTCGTGCTTGGGAGGTTAATTCTTTACAAAATAGAGGTCGACAAGACGCTCGAATGGGGTTCTACTGCCTTTTTTAGGATGAAACGGCACGACCGCTTTCTTCAGAAGCCGCCCATCGAGACCGGTTTTCACCAACGTCTTCGTGAACGACCAATAAAGGGCATTGCCCGGTTCGACGGCGATCCCCTGGAGGTGTCCGTCATACGTGCCGTCGCAGACGACTTGGGCCAGCGCGCCCGAAGCTGCTAACGTGCAGAATGCAAAGAGTAAGGCTCGATATGTGAATTCGCGATTCATTCTTCTCCCTCCATCCTTAGGCAAATCCGGGTTCGCATTCGCCCAGACAATGCAGTATGATACGACAATGATGACCGGCGCAAGGCCGGAGAGGATACCCCATGGTGAAGATTGCACGCGCACTACTGAGTTGCTACGACAAGAATGGTTTGGTTGAATTGGCAACGTTGCTTCGCGAGTTTCAGGTCGAGATTGTCGCAACGGCCGGCACACAGAAAATGTTGCACGACGCCGGCATCGAAGCGACAAGTATCGCCGATTTCACCGGTGTCGCCGAGATGTTGGACGGACGCGTCAAATCCCTGCATCCGAAGGTACACGCCGGCCTGCTCGCCATCCGCGACAGCAAGGTCCACAGCGAACAAATGCAGGCCATGGCCTACAAGTGGATCGATTTCGTCGCGGTCAACCTGCACCCGCTCGAACAGGTCGTCCAGCAGCCGGGCATTTCCATCGAGGAAGTCATCGAACAAACCGATATCGGCGGGACCGCCATGATCCGCTCGGCCGCGAAGAATTTCCGTTACGTCACCGTCGTAGTTAACCCCGCAAAATACAAGACCATCATCCACGAAATGCGCGCGCATGAGGGCGCGGTCACGTTCGCGACGCGGTTCCGGCTCGCGCAAGAGGCCTTCGCGTGTACCGCCGGATACGACCGGTTCATCGCGGACTGCCTGCGTAGCGCGGAACCGCCAACAGAATAGTAAGGATGTAGGATGAAGGATGAAGGATGAAATGGTGCAATCGAGCGCTTCGTCCACAACGTCCACAACGTCCACATCGTCCACATCGTCCACTCCCCAAACCCCAAACTCCAATAAAGCAGGATCCCCATGAAAATCCTAGTCATCGGTAGCGGGGGGCGTGAGCACGCCCTGGTCTGGAAGATCGCACAAAGTCCGCTGGTCGAACACATCTATGCGGCGCCGGGCAATCCTGGCATGGCGCGGTACGCCGAATGCCTCGATATCACCGCGAACGACATCGCGCGGCTCGTGGCGTTTGCACGCGAGAAGGGCGTCGATCTCACGGTCGTCGGGCCAGAAGATCCCCTCGCGTACGGTATCGTGGACCGTTTCACCGAAGCCGGGTTGGCCGCGTTTGGGCCGTCGGGCGTTGCGGCGCAACTTGAAGGCAGCAAAGTGTTCGCGAAACGTTTCATGGAGCGCCACAACATTCCGACGGCGGCCTATGCCGAATTCGACGATGCCGAGGCGGCCATCGCATACGTGCGAAAGCAAGGCGCACCGATCGTGATCAAGGCCGACGGATTGGCCGCGGGCAAAGGCGTGACCGTTGCCCACGACGTCGATACCGCCGTAAACGCCATCAGGGAAGCGATGATCGAATGCGCGTTCGGAGCGGCGGGCGCGAAGGTCGTCGTCGAGGAATGCCTGATCGGCGAAGAGGCCTCGATCCTGGCATTCTGCGACGGCAAAACCGTCGTACCGATGATCGCGAGCCAGGACCACAAGCCGCTGCTCGATGGCGATGCCGGTCCTAATACCGGCGGCATGGGCGCGTACTCGCCGGCCCCGCTTGTCACGCCGGATATGATGGCCGAAATCCAGCGACGCGTCCTCGAACCATGCGTCGCGGGCATGGCCGCCGAAGGCATGCCCTACAAAGGCGTGCTCTACGCGGGCCTGATGATTACCGCATCGGGACCGCGAGTCGTCGAGTTCAACTGCCGTTTCGGCGATCCCGAGACGCAGGTTGTACTGCCGCAGTTGCAGAGCGATCTAGTACCCATCATGCAAGCCTGTTGCGAGGGAACTTTGCGCGAGACGCCCGTCGCGTGGAATGACGACGCCTGCGTGACCGTCGTGATGGCGTCGGGCGGTTATCCGAAGGCCTACGAAAAGGGCAAACTCATTACCGGCATCGACGACGCCGAACGCGAACCGGGGATCAAAGTCTTCCACGCAGGCACAAAGCAGATGCCCGAAGGCGTCGTCACCAACGGTGGACGCGTGCTCAACGTCACCGCCTCCGGACCCGATATCGCCGCGACCATCGAAAAAGCATACCGCGCGGTACACAAAATTCACTTCGACGGCGCACAGTTCCGAACCGATATCGGCGCAAAAGCCCTCGCACGTTTGACGACGGACTGATTACGCCTTGGCCGCGCGTTCGAGTAGGCGCGTGTAGAGGTGATGGACACGAGTGCGGTGGTCTTGGACGAGCAGGGCGAGATCGGTGTCGATTTCGAGGCGTTGCGCGAGTTCGGACTGGCCCTCGGGCGACGAGGGGAGTTGGCTTTCGGAGCGTCCGTGCATCAGGCGGAGGCGGTTCTCTATGAGGCGGTAGAGCAGGTACGCTTCGCGCAACGTCTCGTATTCGCCGCCGGTGATCGCGCGGTGCCGGAACAGGCTTTCGAGAGCGCCGAGGACGTCGCCGCGTTTCACGTCGGGGATATGCGCAGCGTGTTGGAGTTGCAGCAGCCGCACGATAAACTCCGTCTCGACGAGGCCGCCCTCGGACTTCTTCAGGTCGAGCGGCGACGCGTTCTGGCAAATTTTCTGCCGGATACCGTCGATCTGCCCAAGCGTCTCCGCGTCAAGCGTCACGCCGAACGCGATATCGCGCAGGCGTTCTTCGACCACAGCGCCCAACGCCGCATCGCCAGCCACGGCGCGAATCTTGATCAGCGCGAGGCGTTCCCACGCCTGGGCGTCGTGTTCGTAATACTCGACGATGCGCCGACTGTTCACCGCGAGCACACCTTTGTTGCCGTCGGGACGAAGACGCGCGTCGATATCGTACAGCGAACCGTACCGTGTAGGTTCTTTGAGCCGTCGCATGGTATACGCGGCGACGGCCGCGAAATACTCGGACGCGGCCATGCCCGAATCGATGGTTGCGTCGGCGTCGTACACGAAGATCAGGTCGAGGTCGCTGCCATAGCCCATCTCGCGCCCGCCCAG
Source organism: Candidatus Hydrogenedentota bacterium (assembly GCA_903925285.1). Taxonomy (GTDB): domain Bacteria; phylum Hydrogenedentota; class Hydrogenedentia; order Hydrogenedentales; family SLHB01; genus DSVR01. The sequence goes on from CAIYET010000276.1 coordinate 3,292, forward strand.
TTTGCCCATCGCCAGCACCGCGAACGCGCCGTCGCCGACGCCGTACCGTTGTTCGACGTCCTTTCGCGCGCGATCGAGCGCATAGCCAAGGCAGACCTCGGCCAATTGCGCCAGTTCACGACCAACGTCCGATACTGTCGCATTGCGGAACAGTTCCCGAATCCCGATGCGCATCGTCGCGCCGTCGCGCAGGCGGTACGGCGCAGCCTCGGACTCGTAGGCCTGCGACAGGCGCGATAGTTGTTCCTCCAACTCGTCGCGCGTCGCGGATGCATCGAGGTCGTCGCGCGTGCCGAGTTCGTCGAACAGACCCGGATCGCGAATCAAAATCTCGCCCAGGTACGAACTGTTCGACACGAGCGTGACGAGGTACTTGCACATCGCCGGCGAATCTTTCAGCGTCGTGTAGATTGCCACGGGCGCTTGCAGGTTCGTCAAGATTTGGCTCAACTGGACGAGCGTCAAATCGGCGTCTGCGCATGCGGACAATTCGTCCAACAATGTCGGAACGACCTCCGCGAACAATCGACGGACGTGGAACGGGTACGGATTCGCACGCGAACCCACAGACAACCCCAATAGCTCGTTGCGCGCCGCTGCGGGATCTTTGAACCCATACCGCGCGAGCCGTTCGAGAGCAACGGCCCCGTCGGCGTGCGGGCTTAGCAGGTCGTACGTCCACAGATGCCCCGAACCTTCCGTGGACAGGAACTGGTCGAGTACGAGCCGCGTCGCTTCGGCGCGCTCGCGGAAGTGCGCCATGAACGACGCGCCGCCGCTAAAGCCAAGGCGTCGCGCAAACCGGTCGAGCGCGACGGGATCGTTTGGCAGGACGTGGCGCTGCTGGCTGCCTTCGATTTGGAGGCGGTGCTCGACTTGCCGCATGAATATGTAATTGCTCGACAGCGTCGTGACCTCGAACGGACGCAGGATGCCGCGAATGCCGAGCGCGCGGATCGCCTCGAGCGTATTGGCCGTCCGGAACTCCGGCATACGCCCACCGTTGAGCATTTGAAGCACTTGCACCGTGAACTCGATGTCGCGGATGCCGCCGCGTCCGAGTTTGACCTCGATCTCCGTTTCGCCGCGTCCCGCGACTTGCGCCTCCATCTGTTGTTTGATCTCGCGGATGGCGTCCAGCGTCTCGTCGTCGAAGTAGCGCGGAAACGCGAAGATGCGCGTGCCCTCGATGAAGCGTGCGCCCAACGTCATGTCGCCCGCGACGGGCCGCGCCTTGATGAGCGCCTGCCGTTCCCACCCCTGAGCGTAGTCGCCGTAGTAATAGACCGTGCTGTCGAGACTGCTCGCCAGCGGACTGAGCCGTCCGTGCGGCCGCAGCCGCATATCCACCCGGAACACGTAGCCCTCCGGCGTCGAGTCCGAAATCAGTTTGATGAGCCGCTCGCCAAGCTTCTGATAGAACTCGGCCACGCTCACCGCGTCCTCGGAACCGCCCGCCGTCTCGCCATCCTCCGAGTAGATGAACACAAGGTCGATGTCGGAACTGAAAT
>CAIYET010000277.1 GCA_903925285.1 Candidatus Hydrogenedentota bacterium
CGGCGCCTGGTCTGCCGCGACGCCGGATTGATCGAAGTGCTGACGCCGCCCTTCGACAAATCTCCGCTCAACCCCGGTTACATCAAGGGGTACATTCCCGGCGTGCGCGAGAATGGCGGCCAGTACACCCACGCCGCAATTTGGACCGCCATGGCCTTCGCGCTCATGGGCGAAAGCGAACACGCGTGGGAACTGTTCGCGTTGTTGAATCCCATCCATCACGGGGAGAGTCCCGAGCAGATCGCCGTCTATAAAGTTGAGCCGTACGTCGTCGCGGCGGACATCTATGCGGTCGCGCCGCACGCGGGGCGCGGTGGCTGGACGTGGTACACGGGTTCGGCCGGCTGGATGTACCGGTTGCTGATCGAGACCCTGCTGGGCGTAAACATCGAAGGCGATCGATTGCGTCTGGCCCCCCGCATGCCCAAAGCGTGGGAGACCTTCAAAGTCCACTACCGCTACCGCCAGACGGTTTATCACATTACCTTCACCCGGCTCGTCCCCGATTCCACCGACGCGCCGTCGCTCACCCTCGATGGCAGCAAACTAACCGGTATGACGGTTCCCCTGGTGGACGACCAACAGGAACACGCGGTCGAAATGTGTCTCGCGGATCGCTCGCGTTAAACTTCGTGCAGCCTTCCTCCCCTTCATCATTCGACCCTCTTCAATCGTCAATCTGCGGTTCTTTCCGGCGGCGTCCAGCGCCCAGACTCCCGCCTTCCTCGTCCCTTGTCCTCGCCAGTTTCTTTCGCGGACGAGGAGCGCCGCGCGTGCGCTGTCGGCGATACGGGCGAGTGTTTCAACGCTTATTTTTTCGCGTGCGGGCAGACCCCTCGAAGTTCGGAATGACGTTTATTTATTTGAGTCGATGTCTGGAACTCCACAGTCGCGGTTGTCCAGGTTCTCCTTTGCCGTAACATAGTCCCGCCACGCGAGTATGACCGGAATCACTGAGCCGATCGCCAGGCACACCAGAACAAATGAGGTGCGAAGAAGATAGTGAGGGAAGTAGCCTTTGCGATGAAAGTATAAACAACCGTAACTGGCGGTTGTAAGGACAAGAACAATCACGAATCGCTGCCAAAGGAAGCGCGATCTTCTGTGGATAGCTTTGGCGAGTTTCAGTTGCTGCGGTCCCGTCAACGATTCCCGCTCCAGCAACTTCTTTGTGTCCCCCTTCACGGCCTCGAAGATTTTGAACAGAATTGCAGAGAAAATGCCTCCAGAGAAGACGATTCGATGCGCCCATTTAACTCCATCGCGCATCAACGACTCCGGAAGGCAAAAAACAAGCGCAACAAACCCGGCACAAACGATGATGGCGCTCGCAGTTTTGGCCATGGATGGCATGATTTAGACCTTCTTGAATACCCGCTTTGTCACCAAGAGACCATCAAGCCAATCGTTCATTCTGCGGAAAACCTCCAACTGGTTGATCTTTCCTTCATTGAGAGCAAAAGGACAATGATGAGTGAGTTTGAACTCGTTGCCCTTAAGTTTCCCGTGTTTGCCCATGTCTATCGTGTAGTCAAGCCCCTCTTGGTTTCGCGTGGCTGTCGCAACCTGATTGACAAAGTCCTCTGCATCTTTGCCCTTGCGACCGATCTTAAGCGTCAAGGTCGCTTTGATCTCTTCGTTTGCAACTGCCTTGGACAGGGAAACTGCATCTGGAAGCGAGGGGATGATCTTCTTAAGCGCCTCCCACAGGTAACCTTCCGGCTTGACGTCAAAACTCTGGGTTGACGTCCCCCTCTTTCTTGGTGAGGCTAAAAGATGTATGGAACTGCCGATTACCAGGCTTCGCACACCGACGGGCGGCAGGTGCGGGAAACCTCGAACGTTTCTTTGACCTGGGCGACACGTTTGGCCATTGCGGAATCTCCATTCGATTAATGCATGGTAGCGCGGGCCGGTTTACTTGTCACGCGCGTCATGGGCGCAAGTCAGAGTTGACGGCCTTTGTCTGGCAACAGGTTCCGACAGGATTAACAAGATTCGACAGGATTGCCCGACACCGATTTCATGTGCTTCAAATCCTGCAAAATCCGGTTAATCCTGTCAACGAAGCTCGAATCGGGACCGTCAACTTTGACTTGCGCCCGCGTCAGCGCGTCATTCAGGACGTAAAAACGGATTGACGGAAACCCGCATTGAAGGCAATATGTAGACATGAAAACAACGATTGACATCCCTGAACCGCTCTACAAACACGCCAAAATTCGTGCCGTCGAGACCGGTCAATCCCTCAAACATCTCGTGCTCATATCGCTAAGCCGGGAACTCGATGCCCCAACTTCGGCTGCGCCTGAAGGCAAGTCCTTCATGGAGCGGCGCCAATTGCTGCCGGGCTACGCAACAGCCATGAAAGCCGGGGCCTACCGTCCGGCCGCGAGCGCGCGCGACGTGACCGAACTGATCTCCGAGGATCGCGATGCCCGCTAACCCCCCATTCTTCGATACCTGTTACCTGGTTCGCTTCTATCTGGAAGATGCCGGTTTTGAAGCCGTGCGCAACCTTGCCGGAACGGCCCGTGCCGTCGCGGCCTCCTGGCACGCCCAAGCGGAAGTTGTGGCTGCCTTGCATCGGGCCGTCCACGAGCGCCGCATGGAACCGGCTGCTTATCAGGCGGCTCTGGCGCAATTCATTCATGACAGCGACTCAGGCTTGTTCCTTTGGCAGCCACTCACCGACGGTGTTCAGAAACGGCTGGAACATGTCTTCCGGCAAGCGCCGCCAACGGCCTTTCTTCGCGCCGCCGATGCTCTCCATCTCGCCTGCGCCGCCGAACATGCCTTCCAAGAGATCTATTCGAACGACCGGCATCTTCTCGCCGCGGCCTCACTTTTTGGCTTGCGGGGAGTCAACGTGATATGATCAATTGCGCCGACCAACGCGAAACCATCGTCGCCGCCCTCTAGCGGGGCATAGGTCGTATTTGGAAAACGGCCAGATACGTTTGAGCGCGGATGAATCCCCTTTGAAGCGCGCATGATTTGCGCCCGTTATCTTCAACGCTTCCTTGCGCCCGAACAACCGCAGGCAACGCGGACGGGCAGCCGGTGCGGTAAATCTCGACCGTTTCTTTGACCTGAGCGACACGTTTGGCCATTGGGGAATCTCCATGCAATTAAGGCATGGTTGCGCGGGCCGGTTTACTTGTCACGCGTCGGCTGATTTCCGCCATTTCCCTTATTTTACGGTAGGGTTATCCCCTATTGTCCAGAACGACTCCCGTTGTGTATTTTTAGCTCTCAGCCACTGAATTCTTAAATCGAGGCTGGGTTTGCCATTCGGGAGTGCATGCATGTGAACACGCTTGTGATCTACTGCCATCCGGATGACCATTCGCACAACCACCGTGTGTTGGAGGCGGTTGTGCGGGGGCTGACGGCAGTCGGGACGACGCATGAGATTCTGGATCTGTACCGGTCGGGATTCGAATCCCGCCTGCAGGCCGGTGAATACCAGCGCATGTTCGGCACCGGCGCGCCAGGGGCGGATGACGACGTCCTGCGCCTGCAGGCGCAGGTGGCCCAGGCCGCCAATCTCGTGTTCGTCTACCCCGTGTGGTGGTATGCCATGCCGGCCTGTCTGAAGGGCTACATCGACCGGGTCTTCACGCCCGGTTTCGCCTACCGGTTCCTGCCGTACACCTGGTGGCGCGCAATCGGCGGCAGCGTCATCGCGCGCGTCCCCGGCGTGCGCTACCTCCTGCAGCCGTACGCCGCGCGCGGCTTGCTGCGCGGCAAGCGGGCCTGCATCTTTCGCACCTACGGCGGTCCGCCGTCCGGCCGGCGCCTGTTCGGCAACACGACGACCGCGCTGGAGCATGTCGTGCTCCGGTTGTGCGGCATCACGGACGTGACCATCTGCGAACTGTACGCCGTGCATCTGTCTGGCGATGCCGCCGGACGCGAACGGCGTTACCTGGCGCGCGTCGAGCGGATCGCGCGGACGATCCGGAACCCGGACGCCGTGTTGAAGTGATGGAAAACGCGGATCGCGTGGTGCGATCCGCCATGACGAAAGGAATGAGCGATATGAACGCATCCCGATGCTGCTGCAGGAATCCAAGGCGGTTGGCGCCGGCCTTGATCCGCTGGGCGCTGGGCATCCTGTTTCTCGTTGGCGGCGTGGCCAAACTGACGGCCCTCGGCGGATTCGTCAACGGGTACATCGTACCGGCCTTTGCCAAAACAATCCTGCCGTCCACACTGGTGGCGGCGTACGGCTATGCCCTGCCGTTCGTGGAGACC